>NZ_CP139478.1:327500-695000 GCF_034259105.1 Limosilactobacillus reuteri
TCAACGGATAAAAGCTACCCTGGGGATAACAGGCTTATCTCCCCCAAGAGTCCACATCGACGGGGAGGTTTGGCACCTCGATGTCGGCTCATCGCATCCTGGGGCTGTAGTCGGTCCCAAGGGTTGGGCTGTTCGCCCATTAAAGCGGTACGCGAGCTGGGTTCAGAACGTCGTGAGACAGTTCGGTCCCTATCCGTCGCGGGCGTAGGAAATTTGAGAGGACCTGTCCTTAGTACGAGAGGACCGGGATGGACATACCGCTGGTGTACCAGTTGTTCCGCCAGGAGCACCGCTGGGTAGCTATGTATGGACGAGATAAACGCTGAAAGCATCTAAGTGTGAAACTCGCCTCGAGATGAGATTTCCCATTTCCTTCGGGAAAGTAAGACCCCTCAGAGATGATGAGGTAGATAGGATGGAAGTGGAAGTGCCGTGAGGCATGGAGCGGACCATTACTAATCGGTCGAGGACTTAACCAAGGAGCGGTAAGGTTTATTGGAAGAGAATAGATAGGATTTAGTTTTGAGAGCACAAGCTCTCGTCCGAAGGGACAAAGAGTGTGGTGATGATGGCTTGAAGGATACACCTGTACCCATGCCGAACACAGAAGTTAAGCTTCAACACGCCGAAAGTAGTTGGGGGATCGCTCCCTGCGAGGATAGGACGTTGCCACGCGTTATTCCGGCATAGCTCAGTTGGTAGAGCACCTGACTGTTAATCAGGTTGTCGTCAGTTCGAGTCTGACTGCCGGAGTCGATGAAGATGTTGACTGCCTTCGGTTAGTTAACATCTTTTTTTTGCCAACTTAGCTCAGCTGGTAGAGCATCTCCCTCGTAAAGAGAAGGTCGGAGGTTCGACTCCTCTAGTTGGCATTATAAAGAGTTCATAACCAATTAGAAGTCTACAGAGTAAGTCGATAAAGCTTATTATGTAGGCTTTTTTGTATGCTTAAGAAGTTAAGTGAATTGTTCCGAAATTTTATGAATTATTATCCTAAACACAATTTTAACCACACAAAAATAAAACACACACATTTTGTGTTTATTTAGAAATTAGAGAAGGTTCTGACCGTTGATATATCAACAGTTTGGTTTTAAATTGTGTTTTATGTGGATAATAATTAATAAGAACCTCCCTTAAAATAGGGAGGCTTTTTTGTATCCGGTATGAGTATTAACTCACCGAGAAGATGTTTAATATCGATTTATTCGATTCTGGCATTTAATATTGTGATGATTCCTTTACAAATTTCTTCGCGTTGCGTCTGTGAGTAACTGGCTAATATTTCATCTAACTGAATTTCGTACGGACCTTTAGTATAAGAGTGTTCTCCATCGATACCGTTTAGTAGCTCTTCCATACTGATTTTAAGAGCATTTGCTAGATGTTGAAGTGTTTCTGCAGATACAGTACGGCTTGCTCCACGTTCAAGTTTTGATAAGAAATTAACACTTATTTTAGCTTTTTCAGCCAGTTTTTCTTGTGTTAAATGCAATACATGACGATGATTAACAATGTTTTGACTTAAGTTATTCATATTGTCTTTAAATTCCTTTTAGTTAATTATGATTCTCTTTTCGTACTTTCACTTATTAATATACTGGTTGAAGTATCAAGAATTGGTGATAAGTTTAACCGAGTAGTCGAACTAACATCGTTTGAATCACCATCCTTAACAAACTCATACCTGAAAATATTTCTAGACAAATTTTAAATTAACTTGACGGGTATAACGAGATAATATATAATTATATCCATTGAGTTATTCCGGCATAGCTCAGTTGGTAGAGCACCTGACTGTTAATCAGGTTGTCGTCAGTTCGAGTCTGACTGCCGGAGTCGATAAAGATGTTAGCTGTTTGGCTAGCATCTTTTTTTTAGTGCGCCCGGCATGGGTATTAGCTAGGTGGTGAAAGTCCGCTATGGGCCGTAGTAGTCGGAACCATGAGCTGAGGACAAGGGTGTCCACCGTGAGGTGGAATCTGAAGGAAGTCTAAGGCAAAGTACTGCATCGATGAACAAGAAGTAGCTATAAGGCTGAAATTAACTGGATAAGGCTGCTAGACAAGTTGAAGTCCAATACTACTCGAAGTTGGTCTCAGTAAAGCTAACGATGACATGGTACGAAAGCTAATATTCTTACCCGGGGAGATCTGGCCTACACGTTTCCGACAAGAGGAATAAGTTTAATTTCCACAGAAACAAGCGGTGCAGTGATGCAGTGTTGAGTAAGCCAGAAGTCAGCCGAGGTCATAGTAGTTTGAATAATCAGATGAAGGACTGAACGACAATAACTTGTAACTTATATCGGAGGTGTAATCAGGTGCGACAATCGCAGAAAACAGAACAACAAGCTGACCGCTTGTCGAGGATAGGTTTGGAAAACCGAAAGTACACAAGGGCGCGTAGTACCGGTTATGGTGAAGGTAAAGGTATGAGTGTCACTATCCAAGACCTGGTCTTGGATCGCAATAACCTTAATCAGGCTTATTTGCGAGTTAAGAGAAATAAAGGAGCAGCAGGCGTTGACGATATGACAGTCAATGACCTTCTGCCATATCTCAGAGAAAATAAGACGGAACTGATCGCTAGTTTGCGTGAGGGCAAGTATAAACCAGCTCCAGTCAAACGGGTAGAAATTCCGAAGCCTAATGGTGGAGTAAGAAGACTTGGAATACCAACGGTGGTGGACCGAATGGTTCAACAAGCTGTAGCCCAAATTCTTACGCCTATCTTTGAGCGTATTTTCTCTGATAATAGCTTTGGCTTCCGTCCCCACCGTGGGGCCCATGACGCTATTTCAAAAGTAGTAGATCTTTATAATCAAGGTTATCGAAGAGTTGTCGACTTAGACCTAAAAGCCTATTTTGATAACGTTAATCATGACTTGATGATTAAGTATCTCCAACAATATATTGATGACCCATGGACACTAAGACTCATTCGTAAGTTTCTAACTAGCGGAGTCTTAGACCATGGGCTTTTCGCTAAGAGTGAAAAAGGAACCCCACAAGGAGGGCCATTGTCACCACTACTGGCGAACATCTATCTAAATGAGTTGGACGAAGAGTTGACTAGACGTGGTCACCACTTTGTGCGCTATGCGGATGATTGTAACATCTATGTTAAAAGTCAACGAGCCGGAGAACGAGTAATGCGAAGCATTACCCAGTTTCTAGAAAAGCGCTTGAAAGTTAAAGTGAACCCAGATAAAACCAAAGTCGGTAGCCCGCTACGGTTGAAGTTTCTTGGCTTTTCGTTGGGTGTAGACCACAATGGGGCCTACGCCCGTCCAGCTAAACAATCGCAACAACGAGTAAAGAAAGCACTGAAGTTATTAACTAAACGTAATCGTGGAATATCTCTGACAAGAATGTTTGAAGAAATTCATCGAAAAATGCGTGGGTGGCTTCAGTACTACTCAATTGGGAAACTAACTAACTTTATTCAACGCCTTGACAAGTGGTTGAGGGTCCGAATAAGGCAGTATATTTGGAAGCAATGGAAAAAGTTTAAAACTAAGGTAACTAACTTACAGAAGTTGGGGCTGCCCCAGCATGATGCATATGTCTTCGCTAGTACCCGAAAGGGCTACTGGCGAACTGCACATAGTAAGACCTTGAGCTATTCTCTAACTAATAGAAAACTGGAACAACTCGGACTTATGAATATGTCCAAGACGCTCCAGTCAATTCAATGTGATTAAGTTGTCGAACCGCCGTATACGGAACCGTACGTACGGTGGTGTGAGAGGTCGATAATTGAACTAATCAATTATCTCCTACTCGATTGCCTTCTAAATATCTTTTTAATAGTCTAAATTGCATATCTCCAGTTTTCAACGATAGATTATTAGTTTTTATATCCCGAAATGTCAATTTAAGTTAGAAAGAAAATAGTTGCTCATCAGTGACGTAAGACATGAATACTTCATATGGAGTTCGATAGCCTAGTGATTTACGGGGCAGGTTATTTCGCTTACTCATCAGTTGGGTTACCAATTCATCAGGAAGATTGCGGAAATCTAGCTGTTTCGTTAAGCCATCCCGGCGTAAAAGACCGTTGTTGTTTTCGTTCAGCCCTCGTTGATTGGGAGCACCAACTTCGGCAAAGTAAGTGTGAAGGTCAAATTGATTGGCAATCTCGCGCCAGCCGGCGAATTCTTTTCCGTTGTCAAAGGTAATCGATTTGAAGAAGTGCCGCGGGAATTTCCGAAGCCACTGACTTAAGTGTTGGTTAATCGCATCAGCCGTCTTTTCGTGCACATTGAGTACAATTTCGACCTTCGATTGGCGTTCGGTCAGGGTCATTACCGCCCCTTGGTGCTTTTTGCCTTGGACGGTATCAGCTTCAAGGTGCCCAAATTCAGTGGCATAGTGCGGAAAGTCCTTGGCACGCTCGTGAATACTTCGCCCCAATTGGCCAGCCTTCCCACGGCGCTCGACATAGCCATTCGGGTGCCGCTTACCTCGCATCGGCAAGGAACGGACATCGAAGCCGAACTGGCCACGTTCAAACATCCGGTAAAGAGTTCGCCGGTTACAACTAATTGGGCGCTCAGCGCGCCCAATAATGGTATCAGGCGTCCACCACTGGGCAATTTTGTCGTTGATATAAGTGAGTTCAGCCAGTGACAACTGAGTAAGTTTTCGGCCACAACGTTGCTTATTGCGCATATAGTGATCTTGATAATCAGCAATTGAGGCACCGGTTTCCAGGTAACGATAAACGCGATAAACGGTTTCGGCGCAACGGTTGATCATTTGGGCCACTCGGTACGCTTTAAGCTTTTGCACGAAAGAATGGGCGATGATTGTCAGCTCGTTTGTGGTAAGATGGGTGTAAGTCATTTGTGGTTTCCTTTCTTTTGTTTAGGGGTATTCAAAAGTCTACCACAAATGGCTTTTCTATTTTTCTAACTTAATTTTACAAACGGCGTATCAAAAAAATTGTAGAAGTTTTAACATGAGAATATACTAAAACTGTAACTAGTTTCATATGTAGTTTAGGAGAATGGAGGTATTTATAATGCGATTTAGTAAAGCGATCCTTGTTGCAACGAGCAGCAATTGGGCTATGTACAAGTGGCTGTAGTAGTTCTAGTACGAGTTCTAACAGTAGCAGGAGCAGTAGTGCCCAAGTCTCATCAGCAAAAAAAGAGGAGTCACATATTGTGGGTTCGTATCGTGATGATGCCGATGGAGCTGCTATTACCCTTAATTCAGATGGAACTGGAACATATGTAATGGCAAATCCGACGCAGGCTGATATTCATGATCAATTGACCTGGAAAAAGGAAAAAAATAATTACATCATTAACTTAAACGATAGTAATTATGATACGCCAATTGATGCGCGGCTAAATGAAGATAATTTGAGCCTTGTAGGTAACGATGAATGGCCTAATCAGTCATTTAAACGAGTTCATGGGGACTTTGACGTTGATAATTTCTTAAAAGAACAACATGCGAAAACTAACAGTTCTACAACTAAGGATACTCATTCTAAGGAATCATCGACTCATGCCCGCGCAACACTTAAAAAGTGGGCGAGTGAACACCACAAAGACACCAGCAAGATTGATAATTTGAAGGCTACGACTGACCTATCTGAGCCAGATGAAGGGTGGGCCTTTGTTGACGATAACGGAACTGAATATGCCATCGTTCGAAATGGAAAAGTTTACCCACGTCCGGTTATTGATGGTGATACGTCATCTAATTAATAATCTTAGCGACAAACTTAATAAAATAAACAATTATAGCTCATACATGCGTTTGCGTTCTCATCAAAAACTTATTTTTCAATTGACGATGTTTTGAAACACGTTTATAATAGTACTATTCTGAATTTTATTGTTAAAGTTTTTTAATGTTTAGAATACGTATTCAATTAACATTGTGCTAATTGAAAAGTGAAATTATTTGGAGGAATTGTATGAGTAAACAAAAGAATTTGGATACCTCCTTCTTTGGACAACCGCGTGGATTGTCGACATTGTTCTTCACTGAAATGTGGGAACGGTTTAGTTACTACGGAATGCGGGCTATCCTTCTATTCTATATGTACTACGCTGTTACCAAGGGTGGTTTGGGTATGGACCAAGCTACCGCAGCATCAATTATGTCAATTTATGGTTCATTAGTTTACCTGGCCAGTGTTGTCGGGGGATGGTTATCTGACCGTGTATGGGGATCACGGCGAACGGTCTTCATCGGTGGTGTCCTTATTATGTTTGGACATATCGCTCTGTCATTGCCATTTGGTGTGTCAGCACTTTATGTATCAATCGCTTTGATTGTTATTGGTACCGGGTTATTGAAGCCAAATGTTTCAGAAATGGTTGGGGGCTTATACAGTCCCGAAGATCGTCGTCGAGACTCTGGTTTTAGTATATTTGTCTTTGGGATTAACTTAGGGGCCGCTGTTGCTCCTTGGGCTGTCCCTTGGGCTGCTAATGGTTTTGGCCTAAACCTTTTCCATGGTGAAATGAACTTCCACGCTGGTTTCTCACTAGCTGCTATCGGAATGTTCTTTGGGTTAGTACAATATGTAGTTGACGGTCGGAAGTATCTTTCAAAAGATAGCTTGTATCCTGATGATCCGATCGATAAGGAAAGTTTACGTCCAGTAATTATTTGGTCAATTGTTGGTGTTATTGCATTAGTGATCATTCTTGGATTGCTTGCTGCAATGGGTCAATTAAACATCAATAATATCATTACAATCATTACAGTTATTGCTATTGCTTTACCAATCTACTACTTTGTAATGATGTTGAATTCCAAGAAGGTTACAAAAGATGAAAAGTCACGGGTTGTTGCTTACATTCCACTTTTCATTGCTGCTGCTATCTTCTGGGCAATTGAAGAATCAGGTTCAGTTGTTTTAGCCCTCTTCGCTGAACAACGGACTATTTTACACATTGGTGGCTGGCACTTTGCTGCTGCTAACTTCCAGACATTGAACCCATTATTCATTATGATCCTAACACCATTTTTCGTTGCACTTTGGGATCACTGGAAAAAACAACCAAGTGCTCCTGGTAAGTTTGCTGCTGGGTTAGTAATTGCAGGTCTTTCATATGTTTGGATGGCACTTCCAGCAATGATTCACGGTACAACCGCTGGACGGGTTAGCCCATTCTGGTTAGTTGGTTCATGGTTCATTGTTGAAATCGCCGAAATGTTAATTTCACCAATTGGTCTTTCAGTAACTACTAAACTTGCACCAAAAGCATTTAAGTCTCAAATGATGAGTATGTGGTTCTTGGCGGATGCTGCTGGACAAGCGGTTAACGCCCAGGTTGTTAAGTACTACTCATTAGCTACAGAAGTTCCATACTTCTTAATTATCGGGGCAGTAAGTATCGTCTTCGGATTGATCCTTTGCTTATTCGTTAAGAAGATTCATGGCTTAATGGATGGTGTAGACTAAAAATTATATTAAGAGATCGAGAATAATTCTTGGTCTCTTTTTTTATGAGGTGAGTTATGAAAATCGCAGTAAGCAGTGACCTTCATTTAGATTTAAATCATGCTGATGTTGCAGAAATTATTACTCAACAGGCGCATTATTTAACCCGTCAAGAAATTGATCATTACTTTTTTGTGGGGGATTCCTTTAATGATTTTGCGCAAACCAGCGTATATTTTGCGGAACTACAATTGCAATTGCCTATCACAAAGGTCCATTATCTTGCCGGTAACCACGATATGTTAAAAGGGGTCACTTATGAGCAATTAGAAAATTTGGATGATGATCTATATTTTCATAACCGATTTATCGATATTCCCCAAACAAACTGGCGGATTATCGGTAACAATGGTTGGTATGATTATTCGTTTTCAACGTATGAAAGTAATGTAAAAGGGGTCGCAAAATGGAAGCGGGCATATTGGGTGGATCGTCCAATTATGCAGCCAATGAATGATCCAGAACGAATGGCGATTGTTTTACACCAAGTTGAAGAAAACCTAAAACAGGCTCGCAATCAACAAAAACAGGTTATCTTTATGACCCACTTCGCACCGATTAGAGAAGCTCTCCCGCATCCAATTATTGAGTCAGCACGGCGGCAGCGGATGTGGGAGATGACGACAGCAATGTTGGGTAGTAGACACTTAGGAGCATTACTCGCTAAATTCCCGGAAGTAAAAGCAGTTTTCTATGGGCATCTTCATTATGCTCAATCATTAATTACTGTTGGAAATATTGAATACCGTAATCAAGCAGTTGGCGTAAGACACAAAAATAGTGAGAACTGGAAGGGGAAGAGCCTATTAGATCAATGGATTAGCTGCCTTTATACTAAAAAAATCTAGTTTTTTCAAAAAAATAAGAAAAAACACTTGCAATGAGGTTGGAAATTAGGTATTATAATAAACGTTGATTGATACGAAATATTTAATCAAGCAACTTCTTGGAGGAGTAGCGAAGTCTGGTTAAACGCGACGGTCTGTAAAACCGTTCCTTCGGGTTCGGCGGTTCGAATCCACCCTCCTCCATCTTTATTATTGGGCTATAGCCAAGCGGTAAGGCAACGGTTTTTGGTACCGTCATGCGCTGGTTCGAATCCAGCTAGCCCAACTGTTATTGAAAGGCTAAGAAAAACATCTGTTTTTCTTAGCCTTTTCTAGTTCAAAATTTTATTAAGCTATATGAAAAAAGGAATGACAGCCAATGCCTAAACAAGGTCATTTTGCAAAAAGCATGCGAACTAAACAAATAAATGATTTTAAAGTGAAACGCAATGCGACTGGTGCGACCATTGATGATGAACAGTTAACAGATTTCCTAGTGGTTCGCTTTGCTTTAACAGCTAAGAAGAGGGTTCAATCTGGGGCTCGAGAAACTGCTCAACGGTTCTTGATTGAAATTTGTGATTCTTTACAAGAAAATGATGGGGATTTACAGGCGATCATTCCCAATTTACTAGTGAGTCTTAATGTCCGGGTACCTTGGCAATTCTATCCAGAAATTCTGGGAGAGTGGGATTTGCTTCAAAAGTTTTTACAAAAAGAACTTCCTGCAGTCCCATTAGAAAAACGTCTACGAATTAAGCACCCAGTCACAACCCAGGAAATGGAGACGTTAATTGCAAAATTATTGGCCAGAAAGATTACTGCAATTACGTTTATTAATCAGCCGGGAGTTGATCCACATAAAAAAGATCAGATGGTGACAATGATGCTAACAACGATCTATCATGATCAAACGATTGAATGGGATAAAGTACGGTTGTTACTGGCGCCATTTAAGTTTGAAATTGCCCCTGAACTAGACGAAAAAACGAAAGACTGGTTAAAGAAACTAGCAGAAAAATAATAACGTTGACTTTCGTTCTGCTTCCTTGGTAGAATTAAATCGTTATTGTAGAGCTGTGGTGGGGCTATAATGCCCTCTGAGTATACAGATGAAATAGAAAATTCATCTTATACTCGGAGGGCTTTTTCTATGGGAAGAAAATCTAAATACTCAGCAGAGGAAAAACTCTTAATCCTCAATGAAGTTTTACGAAATGGAATCCATAAGGTAATAACTAAGTACAAGATTAGCCAAAAAACTATCAGGCGGTGGAGTCTTCTATACAAGTATCAGGGAATGCCAGGACTTCAAACAAGTCATCATAATCAAAGCTACTCTAAAGAATTTAAAAACTCATTGGTTGAACAATATCAACAAACAGATGAGGCATTAGATTTATTTGCGATAAAACACGGTTTACGATCTCAAAGGCAACTAGAACAATGGATTATCCGGTATAATGAATCTAACTTAAAGGCCTATACGCCAAGAAAGCGAGATTCAAAAATGAGTGGACGAAAGACTGACTTTGAAGAACGACTTACTATCATTGAAGAGTTGATTAAGCATGATGTGAACTACAATTGGGCAGTTGAAAAGTACCATATTAGTTACCAACAAGTTTATGGCTGGTATCAAAAGTATCGCAAAAGCGGTAATGACCCAGAATCACTTCGTGATCGCCGAGGCAAAGCTAAGCCAGAAGAGAAGTGGACGGAAGTTGACCGACTCAAGGCAGAAAATCACTTATTAAGGGCTCAGCTAGAAAAGCAAGAGATGGAGATTGCGTTCGCAAAAAAATTAACAGAAATACGCAATCGGGAGGTGGAAAAGGACTCCGGTACCAAGCCATCAAAGAACTAAATCAAGAAAATGGATGGTCAATTAGCCAGTTGTGTAAAATAGCTGATTCTTCGCGAGATGGTTATTACAAATGGCTCAATCGAAAGCCAAGTCGATATCATAATGAGCAAGCAGAGTTACTTGAAGCGATTGTAGAGTTAGAAGAAGAACATAATTGGACGCTGGGATATTTAGCGATGACTACACAGTTAAGCTTTGAAAACCGTTTAAGCTTTACCGCTGGATTAAAACGAATAACTAATTGCATGCGTAAGCATGGAATTAGAGCAAATATTAGGAAGAAGAAGCGCAATCGAATTCAACGCCATGAAGAATACATCAATGACAACTTATTGCAGGGACAATTCGACCGTGAAACTAAAAATGAAGTGTGGGTTACCGACACAACGGAAGTTGCCTACGGCGAACACACACTTCATAAAGTACGAGTACACGTTATTTTAGATTTATATGGTCGTTACGCTTTAAGCTACAATATTTCAGACACAGAAACTTCATCAGCAGTAATTGAAACCTTTAATCGTGCTTTTACGGTTGAACCTGATGCGCAACCAATGATCCATACTGACCGCGGATCAGCTTACTGCTCAAGTATGTTCAACGACTACTTAGCCTCTAAAAATTGTATTCATAGTATGTCACACCCCGGTCATCCTTGGGAAAACTCCCCCATAGAGCGTTGGTGGAATGACTTCAAGCTAATCTGGATTAACAAACATAATCGTCCTAAGACGCTAGCAGAGCTAGAACAGCTCGTCAAAGGAGCCATTGAATACTTTAATACCAAACGCGCTTACACAAGCAAAAACGGCTTGACCGCGGAACAATTCCGCAATCAAGCTGCCTAAAATTTTTATCTATTTGATCTGTATACTTGACGGGACATAGTGCCTGGAGTTTTTATCACCGTGGCTCTTTTTATTTTGATTTAAAGGAGGAAGCGGAAAGCAATGGCAGAAAAAAACTATTCACGGATTTATCTCGCAATTGGTTCCCTTGCATTACTAACGTTTATCGGAATTTTGAATGAAACATCGATGAACGTCACATATCCAGAACTATCTGCTCAGTTTAATGTATCACTCGATGTTATTCAGTGGATTACAACTGGCTATTTATTGATGGTAACAATTACGATGGGGACAACTGCCTATCTATTACGCCAATATCAAGCGCGTTGGTTGCACTTATTTGCAGTATCATTTTTCATTATTGGTGACTTGATGTGTGCTTTGACTGGTAATTTTCCTATTTTGTTAACGGGGAGATTGATTCAAGCAATGGCAACTGGGTTAGCAACCCCAATCATGTTCCATTTAATTTTTACGGAGATTCCGCGTGAAAGAATTGGCATGATGACCGGAATGGCTGCAATGGTTATTTCGTTTGCACCAGCACTGGGACCAACATATGGTGGGGTCGTTTCAGAAATGCTGTCATGGCGGATGATCTTTTGGATTTTACTACCAATTGTTTTGATTAGTCTTGTATGTGGTCAACTTTTTATTCGTAATAAACCGCTTGGAAATGATAAAGCATTTAGTTATGGAAGCTTGATTACACTGGCAATTGCCCTTATTAGTATAATTAGTGCAGTTTCTTCAATTGGGAAACAAGGATTTGGCAAGCAGTTTTGGCTTTTATTATTGGTAGCAATTATTTTCTTTAGCACCTTTATCTATATCAATAATCATGGTAAATCAGAATTGTTTGACTTAAAGGTGTTTAAGGTTTTCCCATTGCGGCTATCAACTGTCACTTATTTTAATTTACAGTTTATTAATATTGGAATTTCGCTTGTTATTCCTATTTACGTTCAATATGTTTTGCACTCTTCGGCAATTGTCGCGGGTCTTATTTTATTTCCCGGGTCATTAATCGGTGCTTTTATCTCGCCATTTGCTGGAACTTTGGCTGATCGTTATGGTTTTGCTATGCCAGTTATTTCCGGGGGGATTCTTTTGGTTATTGGGACAAGTTGCTTCAGTATTTTCCAACGTCATTTAACGCCATTACTAATAACGATCTTCTTTGTTATTTTGCGAATTGGGTTTAACTTTGCTTTTTCTAATACAATTTCCAATGCTTCAATGTTGGTTCAACCGCAAAATGCCCCTGATGTAAACTCAATTTTTAATATGGTCCAACAATTTGCCGGCTCACTGGGAACTAGTCTTCTTGCCTCCACAATTGCTTTATTCCAAATGGGCAACAGCGGTTCACTGATGGGACGTACATATGCTGGAGGACGATTTGACTTTATCTTATTGGGCGTTTTGGCAATCATTACTTTATTAACAATGGTTACTAACTATCGCATGCAACAAAAGAAGGAAAGTATTTCTCAATAAGTGGTTGAATTAGCCTGACAAGAATGTAATAATGTGGCTTGATTAATACAAGTTATTACAGGTTTTTAAAGAAAGTGACTATAAGTTAAAATGATACATTCTATCGTTCACTTTATGGTGAGCAATCAGGTTTTTACGCTGTTTATTTGTCTTGCAATTGGCTTTTTGATTGGCAACTATAAAATTGCGGGTAAATTTAATATTGGAGCAACGGTGGGAACGTTAATTGTGACCTTAATCGTGGGGCAAATTGGGAGTTTTCCCCGGGATGAAATGTTGGGAACGATTTTCTTTGGCGCCTTCATGTTCTCTGTTGGTTATCGGATCGGGCCTCAGTTATTAGTTAGTTTGAAACTATTTGGGATTCGAATTTTAATCGCTAGTATTTTCTGGATGGTTGTTGCATTCTTAGTTGGGTGGAGTCTTTTTTCCGCCTTTAAGATTGGACCAGGGATCGCTGCCGGGGTTATTTCAGGAGCCCTCACCCAGTCAGCTACCGTTGCCAGTTCGTTGCAAACGATTGGGTCATTGCCAGTCAGTCAAAGTGTTAGGGCAACTTATGAGGCTCAACTCCCAGTTGCCTATGCTTTAACATATGTTTTTGGGACATTAGGGGTAATTATCTTTTTACGTGACCTAGCACCTAAAATTTTGGGGATTTCAATTGCTGAACAGGGTCCTAAAATGGCTGAACATTATCACTTTCATGCTAAAAACCCGAACCCAACGTGGCGACGAACATATCGCATTGCAAATGATTCACCGCTTGTCGGCAAAACGCTTGAGGAATTTAATCGACGGTCTAATTACCGGATTATTGGGTTAGCTGCTTTTCATGATGGCAAAATGACTGACCACCTTGAATATCAATTGCAGGCTGGCGACTTGCTAACTGTTATTGGTTACGCTGTTCATTTCGATCGGTTGATGCGAGTACCAGGATTAACAGAAGTATTGACGCCAACCAATGCGCCGCGTGAACGAGCTTTTGTTCTGGGAAAAAACTTTAAACCGGGTGAATTAGCCCTTCTACGGCAACATGGGGTTTTTGTGAACATTCAAGACCCAATCAGTGGAAACCAACAATTGATTAACCAGTTGCGACCAGGGGATGTGATTTCATTGACTGGGAATACATCACGAACCAAAGCAATCTTAAAAAAGATGGGACGCTGGAAAGCTGCAGATACAGCGATGAATTATTCTTTATTCTCTTTAGGAATCGGTTGTGCTTCCCTTTTAGGAATTATCGGGCTAAAATTAAATAGTATTCCGTTGCAACTAGGGAATGGAACGGCGGCTTTAATTATGGGACTAATCCTGAGTTCATGGATTGAGCGTCACCGTGACCGTAAATCAATCCCTGTAACGGTAACTAGCTTTCTTCAGAGTTTTGGACTAACGCTTTTTGTGGGGACAGTTGGTTTACAATCAGCTCAAGCATTTACAAGTGCAATTAAGTCGTTAGGGATCGGGGTCTTATTTATTGGGGCGATGATTTCAATAATGCCACATTTGCTAACGCTGTTCTTTGGACGCTATATATTGAAGATGGAACCTCTTGCTTTAATTGGTGCGTTGACTGGTTCAGGAACGATTGCAGCGGCAATGAATGAGATTTCGCAAAAAGCAGGGCCGGAAGGTGGCGCATATTATGCGGCTGCCTTTACTCCGGCGTTTGTAGTTGGTAATATTGGAATTACATTACTAGGGCCGATTTTTGTGGCGCTACTATCATAATTTATCGCTTAGAAAGGGCGTGCAAAATTATAATGCAACAATTTTTTACAATTTTAGGTGGAATGGGGACGCTGGCAACAGAGAGTTATGTACGTCTGTTAGATAAAAGAACGCCAATTCATCGTGATCAAGATTACTTAAACTATTTAGTTGTTAACCATGCAACCGTTCCTGATCGTACTACATGGATTCTCGATCATAGTCAACCAGATCCTAATGAGGCCCTGATTGAAGATATTAAACAGCAAAGTCTTTTGAATCCTGCATTCTTTGTTTTAATTTGTAATACAGCCCATTACTCTTTTGATAAGTTACAGGCAGCAACGGAGATTCCAATTCTCAATATGCTGCAAGAAACGGTTAACGAGATCAAGAAGATTAAGCCGGATGCAAAGCGGGTTGGCCTATTAGCCACTAAGGGAACTTTGGCAGCTAACCTATATGATCCTTATATTGAGAAGGCTGGGTACGAACTTATCAAGCCAACTCCTGAGATTGCCGATATGACAGAAGACCTGATTTACCATGATATCAAAGAGGCTGGTCATTCCGATGGCAAGAAGTATCATGAGCTAGTACGGAAAATGATTGAAGAACAAGGAGCAGATGTAGTAGTTTTGGGTTGTACTGAATTATCTTTTGCAGAAGAGATGGATCCTGAAACTAAGTACCCTGTTGCCGATTCACAATCAATTATTGTTGATCGCTCCCTTGAACGAGCATTGAAATTACGACAAAATAATAAAAATTAAAAATTAGAGACCGGAGAAAGGTAATAATTCCAACGGTCTCTAATTTTTATTAATTTTTTGCCGATATTTTAAGAAATGGCTCTACAATTTTAAGTACTGATGAATTTAACATCAGGGCTTTATTTGTTTAAAATTTAAAATAAAAAAGCGAAAGATGGTTGGACCCCGTCTTCGCTAAGAAAGGACCGTCTTTCATGAACAATTCTATCAAAACTATCTTAGGAATTAAAGATCCTTACCTCAAACTAGATGAAAAGAATTTTGATAACCCAATTGAAGATCAACCTAATCAAATCATTGTCCATCTTATTCAAACTTACCCCATGCATTGCCCAAAATGTGGACACTTAATGTGTAAAAATGGCTATAGAACAGTTAATTGCTTGGGACCAGAGCTTCACTTTAAGCCAACAATCTGGTCGATTAAAAAGCAAAAATATATCTGTAAAGCTTCTTCTTCTTGCCCTGAAGTAGTTACTAAATTAGCAGCCGTTGAAGATATTCATTATCGTAATCATATCTCTTTAGCGATAAAACAACGGGCAATGATGCTTCTAACAAAAAACGAATCACAAAGTGATTTAGCCAAAGAATTAAATGTCTCTGACTGGACAATTAGACGAGTCATTACAAATCTTGATCAGTTTTTTAAGCCTAACTATCATTGGTTACCTCGCCATATTGCCTTTGATGATTTCAAGTCTGGTCGCTTTGCCCCCAGCGGAATGAGTATGATTCTAATGAATATTGAAAATAAGCGGACGCTTGATATTATCTTGTCACGTAAAAATAGCTATCTGCGAAAATACTTTCTTCGATATGACCGTTCAGCACGCTTAGCAGTTCAAACAGTAACGGTTGACTTGTACACTCCTTACCGCCATTTGATTCATGAGCTTTTCCCCCACGCTTTAATTATCGCTGATCATTTTCATATTGTTGCTCAAGCATATCGTGCATTTAACAAAATTAGGATCCAAGTAATGAATCGTGCCGGTGCTGGCACTCATAAATGGCGTGCACTTAAGCACTTTTGGAAATTACTCCTAACGCCTGCTAATGAGCTTAAATATGATAATTATTGGTCAAGGCGTAACTTTAGTTACGCTCAATTAACCGATGTGGAAGTCATTCATCGTCTTCTAAGCTTTGATAATGAACTAAAAAGGGCTTATGAATACTATCAAAACTTAATTCTGGTGATTGCTCATCGTAGCAAGAAAGAATTAAAAAACTTACTCGCGATTAAATGGACGCAGCTTCCCCAAGCACTGCAAAAAGTTCAGCATACTCTTCGCAGCTATAAACAAGAAATTTACAATAGTTTTAAATATGATACCTATACAAATGGTCCCGTTGAAGGAACTAACAATAAAATTAAAGTTATTAAACGAACTGCTTATGGCTTTCGTAATTTCTTTAATTTCCGAATTAGAATCCTCCTTGCATTACCAAATACCTACATTGCAATAAACTGGAGAAATAAACAAACAGCTCATGCCAAAGTCCAGGCACAAGCTGCTTAGTAAAATTATTTTATTTTCTCATCAGTACTTCTTGACGAAGAGCCTAAGAAATTGGTCTAGATTTTTGGGAATGGTGTAAAATATACATATGCGCAATGTTTAGCAAACAATGGCGTAAGGAGGAAAGAAAATGAGTTCACCTGTTTATATTCAAATTCATAATCAGTTAAGACAAAACATTGAAGATGGTGAGTGGAAAGTTGGCGATAAAATTCCCGCTGAACGCGAACTCGCTAATGATTTTGGCGTCAGTCGAATGACTTTGCGGCAAGCAATTCAAGCATTAGTTGATGAAGGAATTCTTGAACGAAGAGTTGGCTCTGGAACTTTTGTCGCTAATCGCAAAGTCCAAGAAAAGATGTCAGGAATAACGAGCTTTACTGAATTAATGCACGCGACAGGGAAGAAAGCTGCTAGTAAGACAATTTCTTACCACTTGACGATCCCTTCGCAAACAGAGGTTGAAAAGCTAAAGTTAGCCCCAGATGAACAGGTTTTACGAATGGAACGGGTTCGTTATGGAAATGATATGCCAATTTGTTATGAAATCGCAACTGTTCCTGCTAACCTCGTTCAAAAATTTAGCAAAGAAGAAATTACCACGTCTTTTTATCGGACGCTAGAAAAAAAGGCGAACCTCTATCCTGGTCATGCAACCCAGCATATTTCAGCAACGAAGGCGACGGAAAAGATTGCTAATTACTTGCAGATTAAACGTGGAGATGCTCTCTTGCGAATGACCCAACTATCTTACTTGCAAGATGGTCGTCCTTTTGAATATGTCCACACTCAATATGTTGGATCACGGTTTGAATTTGTCTTTGAAAAGTAATCAAGACAAATCCATGTTACAATACTGATTAACGATATTACTTTTGAGAGGAATTATACTAATGAAATTTGATTATCCGGATGATAGCCTTACCCTGCATACTGATGCGTATGAATTGAGTATGATGCAGACCTACTGGAAAAAAGGAATGGGTAACCGCCGTGCTGTCTTTGATGCCTTCTTCCGTAAAATGCCATTTAATAATGGGTACGCTGTTTTTGCCGGGTTAGATCACATTATTCGCTATGTAAAACAATTACATTTTACTGATAGCGACATTGAATACTTAAAGTCTACGAATCAATTTGATGATGACTTTCTAGAATATTTACGTAACTTTAAATTTACGGGTTCAATCAACAGCTTTGAAGAAGGAGATCTGGTATTTAACCATGAGCCTATTATTCAAGTTGATGCGCCGATTATTGAGGGCCAATTGATTGAAACGGCAATCTTAAATATTCTTAATTATCAGATTATGATTGCGACAAAGGCTTCACGGATTAAGTCAATTGTTGGTAACCAAACTGTAATGGAATTTGGCTCACGCCGGGCACAGGAATTGGATGCAGCTTTGTGGGGAACGCGAGCAGCATATATTGGTGGCTTCGATGCAACAAGTAATGTCCGTGCAGGTAAATTATTTGGTATCCCGATTTCAGGAACCCATGCCCATGCTCTTGTGCAGGTATACATGAATGATTATGACGCATTTAAAGCATATGCAGAAACTCATCATAATTGTGTCTTTCTTGTGGATACTTTTGATACCTTAAAGAGTGGGGTTCCTAACGCAATTAAGGTTGCTAAGGAATTTGGTGATAAAATTAACTTTATCGGTGTCCGCATTGACAGTGGTGATATGGCCTACCTATCTAAAAAAGTACGCAAAATGTTGGATGATGCTGGTTTCCCAGACGCAAAAATCATCGCATCTAATGGCTTAGATGAAAAGACAATTCAAAACTTGCAAATGCAAGGGGCGAAGATTGATACATGGGGAATCGGGACTAAGCTAATTACTGCCTATGACCAACCAACTTTAGGGGCCGTATACAAATTAGTCGCTATTGAAGATGAAGATGGCCAACTTGTTGATACGATTAAGATCTCTAATAATGTTGGTAAAATGTCAACTCCCGGCAAAAAACAAGTATGGCGGATTAACGATCGTGGAGACGGCAAGAGTGAAGGGGATTATATTACATTAGTTGATGAGGATCCTCGTAATGAAAAGTCACTCAATATGTTCAATCCTAACTTCCCACTCCAGCAAAAAGACGTGGAAGATTTTATTGCCCGGCCAATGCTAAAGCCAATCTGGCAAGATGGTAAGTGTGTTTATGATGAACCGACCTTAGAGGAGAGTCGTCAACACCGTTTCGATAGCTTAAATGCTTTATGGGATGAATATAAACGCGATTTAAACCCAGAAGTATACCCAGTCGATTTATCACAGAAATGCTATGATAATAAACTTAAATTAATTCACCAAGTTCATGAATATGTTAAATCATTGAATAAGTAGAGGTAATCTGTAGTGCGAAAGTATCAAGAAGAAATAATTAATGCATTAGGCGTTAACTCGCAAATTGATCCCCAAGCAGAAGTAACTAAACGTGTTCAGTTCATCTGTGATTTTCTCCAAACCACTAAGATGAAGACCCTGGTATTAGGAATTTCTGGCGGTCAAGATTCAAGTTTGGCGGGGCGGCTTTCACAATTGGCAGTCGAAAAGCTGCGGGAAGAGACTGGCGACAATGAATACCAATTTATCGCAGTCCGGTTGCCATATGGTGAGCAAGCTGATGAATCAGATGCAATGTTTGCGATTAATGACTTTATTAAGCCTGATAAAATAATGCGGGTTAATATTAAAGCGGCTACTGATATGATGGTAGCATCCTTAAACGAAGCCGGTACGCCAATTAGCGATTTTAATAAGGGAAACATTAAAGCCCGGGAACGAATGATTGTCCAATATGCTATTGGTGGAGAAAATAAAGGAGCCGTAGTGGGAACAGACCACGCCGCTGAAGCAGTAACTGGGTTTTATACTAAGTTTGGGGATGGCGGTGCAGATATTACGCCACTTTCTGGATTGGACAAGCGACAAGGAAAGGCCTTATTACAATACTTAGGAGCACCAGCTAAGCTTTATGATAAAACGCCAACGGCAGACTTGGAAGAAGACAAACCAATGCGTCCTGATGAAGAAGCGCTTGGTGTTCGCTATGATGAAATCGACGACTACTTAGAAGGTCGTGAAGTTTCGCCAGCAGCTGCTGAAAAAATTGAAGGCTGGTACCGGCGAACTCAACATAAGCGTCACTTGCCGATTGCTCCATATGATACTTGGTGGAAGTAAATTGATAATAAAATGAGAGACTGGGAATCAACTCAGTCTCTTTACTAGTTTTAAGGAGAATGATAATGGAAGAGGAAACACTTCAACTTGTTAGTAAACAATTACCGGATATTCGCCCTCAGCAAATTAAAGCGGCCCTCGGATTAATGGATGAAGGAAATACAATTCCTTTCATTGCCCGTTACCGTAAAGAAATGACGGGTACGCTTGATGAAGTTCAATTGCAAGCGATCCGGGATGAATATCACCGGGTAACAACATTGCGGGAACGTCAAGCAACAGTTATCAATAAAATTAAAGAGCTTGGGAAGTTAACCCCGGCGCTCGAAAAGCAAATTAACAGTGCGACCGAATTGCAAGAAGTAGAAGACCTTTACTTGCCATATAAGCAAAAGCGGCAGACAAAGGCCCAACAAGCTCGTAAACATGGCTTAGCACCGTTAGCAAATTGGCTGCTATCTTATCCCGATGATGATTTAAGTGCGAAGGCGCAAGAATTTATTAATGAGGATGTTCCTGATGCTGAGAGTGCATTAACAGGAGCACACGAAATTCTGGCTGAAGCAATTAGTGAAATGGCCACGGTACGAAGCTGGTTGCGAAATTATACTGCTCAACATGGGCAATTAGAGACAAGTGTAAAACGTGGTGGGGAAGAAAAAGATGAGCTGGGGACTTACAAGCAGTACTATGAATTTACGAGTCCAGTTCAAAAATTAAATTCTTATCAGATCTTGGCTTTTAACCGCGGAGAAAAAGAAGGGATTATTAACGTCAAAATCACTTTAGATGAAGAACCAGTGATGAATTACCTTCGTTTCCGTTTGATTAAAACTAGCAAGAAAAATGCTGCGACTGCCTTTATTGAGGAAGCTTACAAGGATGCTTACAAGCGTTTCTTGGGTCCAGCAATTGAACGGGAATTGCGGCGACAATTAACAGAGGGCGCTGATGAACAAGCGATTAAGGTCTTTGGTGAAAATCTCTATCATTTATTGATGCAAGCACCAATCAAGGGAAAAGTTGTCTTGGGCTTCGATCCTGCCTACCGCACAGGCTGTAAATTGGCGATTCTTGATGAAAATGGGAAGTTCTTAACCAAAGCGGTTATTTATCCGCATAAGCCAGCGCCAGAAAAGCAACGAACCGCAGCGGAAGGCGAATTTATTGATTTGCTAGAGAAGTATCATGTTGAAATGATTGCGATCGGTAACGGGACAGCTAGCCGGGAATCAGAACAATTTGTTGCGGAAGCTCTTAAAAAGATCAAACGGCCAATCTATTATGTCATCGTAAATGAAGCTGGTGCCTCTGTTTACTCTGCAAGTAAGGAGGCGCGTGATGAATTTCCTGACTTGCATGTTGAACAGCGAAGTGCAATTAGTATCGGTCGTCGTTTGCAAGATCCACTTGCCGAATTAGTCAAGATTGATCCTCAAGCGGTTGGGGTTGGACAATACCAGCATGATTTGCCGAAGAAAGAATTGAGTGGGGAACTGGAAACGATTGTTGAACGGGCGGTAAACCGGGTTGGAGTTAACCTCAATACAGCTAGTTACCAATTGTTGACGCGGATTTCCGGGCTTAATAAAACAATTGCTAAAAATATCGTTACCTATCGAGATGAAAATGGACGTTACACAAACCGGACACAGTTAAAGAAAGTGCCACGGTTAGGACCTAAAGCTTATCAACAATCTGTTGGTTTCTTACGGATTATTGGTGGCGAAAATCCATTAGATAACACCGATGTTCACCCAGAAAGTTACCAGGTGGCGGAAAAGATTATTCAAGCGGCAGGGATTAATGTTGACGAGTTGGGAACGCCAAGTGCTGATGATAAGTTAAAGAAAATTGATGTTAAGCAGTTTACGGATGATCAAGTCGGGACTGAAACCGTTACTGATATTATTTCTTCCTTGCAAAAGCCAGGCCGTGACCTGCGTGATTCAATGCCTACGCCATTATTACGCCATGATGTAATGACGATTGAAGACCTTAAGCCGGGGATGAAACTTCAAGGAACTGTCCGGAACGTTGTCGACTTTGGAGCCTTTGTTGATATCGGTGTCAAACATGATGGGTTAGTTCATGTTTCAAAGATGAGTAAGCAGTTCATTCGTGATCCGCGGGCAATGGTAGCCGTTGGTGATATTGTGGACGTGTGGATTGATGATGTCGACTTGAAGCGTCAGCGGATTCAATTAACGATGCTTGAACCGGAGACAGTCACAAATGACTAATGCTGAATTACAACAATTGACCGAACAGTGGTCGAAAGAATACTTTGGGCGGGAATTTACGCACAAGGTATTTTTTAATAAGCGGTTAAAAACAACTGGTGGACGTTATCATTTAAGTGACCATCATATTGATATCAATCCGTTAATGTATACTGAGTTTGATCTTCATAATCTACGCCAAGTGGTCCTTCATGAATTGTGCCATTATCATTTACATCTGCTCGGGATGGATTATCACCATCGTAGTAGAGAATTTAAGACCTTATTAACACAGGTGGGGGGAGCAAGATATGCGCCACCAACTAGTAAAAGAAAGGTAAATTCCAAGAAAAAATGGCATTATATATGTACTGGTTGTGGTGTTGAAATCGCGCGACAACGGCGTTTCAATACCCAAAGATATATTTGCCGACGATGTGGTCACAAATTTATTTTAAAAAATTGAAAAAAGTTGTTGCCAACGAATAGGTATCTTGCTATAATAATATTCGTTGGTTGATATGCGGCCGTGGCGGAACTGGCAGACGCGTAAGATTAAGGATCTTATGGTCGATTATGACCGTGGAGGTTCAAGTCCTCTCGGCCGCACTACTTAAAAGGCACTGAGCAATATTTGCTCAGTGCCTTTTTTGTTTAAAATTTCTGTTTAATAAAATTTACGTAAATTTTACCTCTCCTCTTGCTATCTCAATCATGAAAGCGCTATACTTTAGATGTTGTAGATAGTAACGAGGAGGGATTTATCAATGGATGCAGATATCAAATGGCTTGATGAACCGGAAACATTCCGAGTTAATCAATTACCAGCTCATAGTGACCATTATTATTACGGTAACTATGATGAATGGCGGCATAATAATAGTCGTTTTGCGCAAAACTTGGATGGACAATGGCAATTTAACTTTGCTGAAAACCCGCGTGAACGCGAAGAAGATTTTTATAAGACAGATTACGATAGCAGCAGCTTTGGAACAATCGAAGTTCCTAGTGAGATTGAACTAAATAATTATGCCCAAAATAATTACATTAACACTTTGATTCCATGGGAAGGTAAGATTTACCGTCGTCCTGCATATGCCCTTAGTCCTGATGATGCGCAAGAAGGATCGTTTAGCGATGGGGATGACAATACTGTTGGCGAATACTTAAAACATTTTGACCTTGAACCTTCTTTACGGGGAAAGCAGATCCGCATTCGTTTTGATGGTGTTGAGCGTGCCATGTATGTTTGGCTTAATGGTCACTTTATTGGTTACGCTGAAGACAGTTTTACCCCATCTGAATTTGACCTGACTCCTTACATTCAAGATGAAGGTAATGTTTTAGCCGTGGAAGTTTTCAAGCATAGTACCGCCTCGTGGATTGAGAATCAAGATATGTTCCGTTTTTCTGGTATCTTCCGGAGTGTAAACCTATTAGCCCAACCACTTGTTCATGTTGAAGACCTTAATATTCGGCCAATTGTTACTGATAATTATCAGGACGGTATTTTTAATGTTGACCTTCAACTTCACGGTGAAAAGACCGGGAACGTTAATGTGCGGGTTATCGACAACGATGGTAATACGCTCGTCAATGAAACACACCCTGTTGACTCCACGGTAAAAGTTCAGGATCAATTTTTAGAAAATGTTCACTTATGGGATAACCATGATCCTTACCTCTATCAATTGTTGATTGAAATTCGTGATGACGAAGGTAATTTGGTCGAACTCGTTCCATATCGTTTTGGTTTTCGGCGAATTGAAATTAATAAAGATCATGTTGTCCTATTGAATGGTAAACGGCTAATTATCAATGGTGTTAACCGTCACGAATGGAATGCTAAACGTGGCCGCGCGATCACGATAGATGATATGACGAGTGATATTCACACCTTTAAGGAAAATAATATTAATGCCGTCCGGACGTGTCACTATCCAGATCAAATTCCGTGGTATTACCTTTGTGATGATAACGGAATTTACATGATGGCCGAAAATAATCTGGAATCCCATGCTACTTGGCAGAAGATGGGAGCAATTGAACCATCATATAACGTCCCTGGTTCAGTTCCTCAATGGCGTGACGTAGTAGTAGATCGGGCACGGACTAACTATGAAACATTTAAGAACCACCCGTCGATTTTATTCTGGTCTTTAGGTAATGAATCATATGCAGGCGATAATATTGTCAAAATGAATGAATTCTATAAGAAGCACGATGACAGTCGGCTTGTTCATTATGAAGGTGTTTGTCATACTCCCGAATACCGTGATCGGATCTCAGACGTTGAAAGCTGGATGTACTTACCACCTAAAGAAGTTGAGGAGTACTTGAAGAACAATCCAGACAAGCCATTTATGGAATGTGAGTACATGCATGATATGGGAAATTCTGATGGTGGAATGGGTTCGTACATTTCCTTACTTGATAAATACCCACAATACTTTGGCGGCTTCATTTGGGACTTTATTGACCAAGCCCTCCTTGTTAAGGATCCGATAAGTGGGCAAGAAGTGATGCGCTATGGTGGTGATTTCGACGATCGTCACTCAGATTACGAATTCTCAGGAGATGGCTTGATGTTTGCTGATCGGACACCAAAGCCAGCAATGCAGGAGGTAAGATACTACTATGGCTTACACAAATAAATTACGCGTGATATATGGGGATGCGACATTAGGACTTAGTGGTGATGGCTTTCATTATATCTTTAGCTATGAGCGTGGTGGACTAGAATCGCTTAAACTAAATGGTAAAGAATGGCTATATCGTGAACCAATGCCGACATTTTGGCGGGCAACTACTGATAATGACCGAGGAAGTGGCTTTAATATTCGATCTGCTCAGTGGTTAGCAGCGGATACTTTCCATAAGTGTGTTGGGATTGACCTGACTGTTGATAATCAACACTTTGCTGAATTACCTATTGCGCCGATAACCAATGAATTTAGTGATCCGGTATCTGCTGAGAATGTCAAAATTAAGTATACTTTTGAGACGCTAACTGTCCCGGCTACGCAAGTCACTGTAACTTATGAGGTTAACGGACAAGGTGAGATTAAAGTGACAATGCACTATTACGGCCATGAAGACTTACCTGGTCTACCAGTAGTAGGAATGCGTTTTATCATGCCAACAGTTGCTACCGGCTTTGACTATCAAGGATTATCCGGTGAAACTTACCCCGACCGGATGGCAGGAGCGACTGAGGGTACCTTCCATGTTGACGGTTTACCAGTTACTAAGTATTTAGTTCCCCAGGAAAATGGAATGCACATGGATACTCATGCATTAACAATTACCCGCGATTCCACCCAAAATAATGCTGATCATTCTCGTGAACCATTTAGCTTAACTATTAAGCAGGACGAGCAACCATTTGCCTTCAGTTGTTTACCATATACAGCAGAGGAATTAGAAAATACAACACACATCGAAGAGCTGCCACTCGCACGACGAACTGTTCTCGTTGTTGCGGGGGCCGTTCGAGGTGTTGGAGGTATTGATAGCTGGGGTGCAGATGTTGAAGAACAGTATCATATTCCTGCCGACCGTGATGTTGAGTTTTCGTTTGTATTGAATGCAAAATAAGATTCCATGCCGCTATGTTCATAAAAAATTAAAACAAAGCCTCTAACGTTCGGTTTTACCGCGCGATAGAGGCTTTGTTGTTTTAACTAACTTGTCCAGCTGCAATCTCTTGGAAGTATTTCTTAACGTGAGTACAGAAATAATAAAGACCATAAATTGCAAGAATACTAAGACCAACTAATGAGATCACTAATAAAGCGGTGAACCATTTTGCTTGCTTAAAGTAGAGGGTAACAGTATTTTTCCCTTTACGTTGCTGAATATATGGAGCACCAACCGAGGATCGCTGATAGTGGCGAAGTAGATGACCATTAACCGTTAATTGTGATTCGTGATACGTAATAATTGGTAACCGAACTTTTTCCGCTTTTCCTGCTTCCCATGATAATTGCAATCCTCCATGCGGTAAGACAGTATGAGTATATTTATGGGCTTCATTAATGATTTGCCCTTCGTAAGCGTAAGAACGAACATATTTTTGATTCATGTACTTCTTAGGAATCGGTAAATAGTCAGGACTTCTCTTCTCAACCATCGTTAACAATTGACCAGGATAAAGGTCATGGACGGAATGTCGCAGTGCGGCCTTATTTTCACTTACGCGGGTAATCGCGCTAAAACTATTAAGAACAATTTCTGAGTCATAGCGTGCTGCGCGTTTATAAACATCAATTGTTGTAGGAGTAAAGACCAGAAAAACCATTAGTAAGAGGATGCCGGTGATTAATTGATTTCGTAAGTCAATCTCTTGCGCTTTTTTATCAAGGGTTGTAGCGCTGATCCCGACTCCTGCGAGTAAGAGAGGAAAGGCAATAATTGTCAACCGGTTAGGAAACTGCAAAGTGTGACCAAGTGCGGGGATCACACCTTGGAAAAAGGACCAAGGAGTAAGGGAAGAACTAAGTAAGAGGACCAAAGAACCAAGTAACGTCAGGACTGTATTAGTAAGTGATTTTTTGAAGGTGAATAATACGTAGATGAGTTGAAGGATAAAGAGAAGCCACATTGCGTAGATTAGATAATCGCGCGTACTGCTAAACATTGAAGGCAATAATACGTTATCTGCGAGGCTAAAATCGGCAGGATGGGCAATATTATTATGGAGGTTAAGCATTAATAAGGCTCCCCAAACATTAGCCGTTAAAATAATAGTTCCGCCGACTGCCTTCAGCGTTTCGATCCACATTTTCTTACGGTTAGTCGTTATAATTAACCCAATAATAAAGAACGGTGTTAGTGTAATCACAAAAAATAAAGAACTTAGCATATGGATCTGAATGATAATCGTCATCAGGGTCATCAATTGTAGCCAGTTAACTGGTCGTTGGTGATCCTGAATCATGCGTACGCCGTAAATTACCATATAAGGAGCCAGGGCAGCTCCCCATGCATTCATATTCTGTGCTAATTCCCATCGTGGAAGCCACCCAATGTTCATATAGATTAGGGCACAGATAATTGCAAATGTCCGTTTACTATGAACACGGATGCCAAGTTGATACATGCCGATTCCACCTAATAGATAGACGATAAAGGTAGTGACGATCTGATATTGATACCAAGTTCCTACTACGCCAAGAATAACCCCATTTAAATATGCAAAGAGGGGACCATAAACGGCATTGATGATGCGGCCACTTTGTTGAAAACTATAATTACTTTGAAAATAGCTAAAATTGAGCTGTTGAATCTGCTTAGCTGCATCGTAAAAACGGTTAAAGTGAAAAATAGAGTCCGTCCCTAAAATAACTCCATGTGATACAAACTGGGGGAACATGATTAAATAGGCCATTGCAGCGATGGCACAGTATGGTAGCCCCCAGTTAATTAGATTAGCAATTTTAGATTTCATAAAATTGAGAATTAAACCAAATCAGTTTAATTTTCCCTTTCCTCAAATACTTACCTTAATAATTATACGGCAGAAAAGTCGACTGTAAAATAACCTTCTGCAGCTAGTTTAATTGTTAAGCACTAGTAAAATGCGCTATTATAAGATAGTGGCAAAGGGGAGTGAAAAAATGGCAGAATTAGTAATTGTACGTCATGGGCAAAGTCAAGCTAACCGTGATAATATTTTTACTGGCTGGACTGATGTTCCGTTGACTCCTAAAGGAATTGAACAGGGTGAATTAGTTGGCAAGGAATTGCTGAGACTGGGTATCCAATTTAGTGATGCATACACGTCTTACATGGAACGGGCAATCATGACGACTAATATTATCCTAGAAGAAATTAATCAGTTATATATTCCTGTTCATAAAACGTGGCGACTAAACGAACGTCATTATGGAGCATTGAGTGGCCGGAACAAAGATGAAGTGAAGAAAGAGATTGGTGCAGAACAGCTTCATAAATGGCGGCGTGGTTTTAAAGATTTACCACCACAATTAAAAGAACGTCAGCATGATCGCCGCTATGATCGCTTAGGAGTTAAGATTCCGCTTAGTGAGAGTTTAGAAATGACGCTCCAACGACTTCTCCCATATTGGCAAGACCATATTGCGCCTCGTTTAATTGACGGACATAATCAGTTAATTGTTGCCCATGGTAGTTCTTTGCGGGCCCTAATTAAATATTTAGATGGTATTTCTGATGATGATATTGATAAAGTGGAAGTTCCAAATGGCAAGCCTATTTTATATCGTTTTGATGATCATCTTAATGTCATTAAAAAGACTTTTATAACAATGGATGGTGAAATTGATGACAATACACGAATTAGCAAATAACCCAACGTTAAGCGGTCAAGTACGCTTGATTGAAAATATTGTTTATGGTGCAATGGATGGGGAGGCATTACATATGTCGATCTTAGCACCGTGGACGCAACGTTTCCCTAAACAATATCAAACTGAACCACGGCCATTGATTGTTTTTGTTCAAGGAAGCTCGTGGCGAACACCAAAAATGGGAGAAGAAATCCCACAACTGGTTCAATTTGTTCGAGCCGGTTATATTGTAGCGACTGTTCAACACCGTAGTTCAATTGATGGTCACCCATTTCCTGCCTTTTTGCAAGATGTTAAGACTGCCATTCGTTTCTTACGGGCCAATGCGCAAAAATATGCAATTGATCCGCAACAGGTTGCAATTTGGGGAACTTCCTCTGGGGCCAATGCGGCAATGCTAGTTGGCTTAACGGGTGATGATCCGCGCTACAAGGTTGACCTTTATCAAGATGAATCGGATGCAGTAGATGCTGTGGTTAGTTGTTTTGCCCCAATGGACGTGGAAAAGACGTTTGAGTATGATGCTAACGTTCCGGGAAATAAGCTACTGCAATATTGCTTATTAGGGTCGGATGTATCAAAGTGGCCAGAGATTGAAAAGCAAATGAGTCCCTTATACCAAGTCAAAGATGGACAAAACTATCCGCCATTCTTATTATTCCATGGCGATGCTGATAAAGTTGTTCCATATGAACAAATGGAAAAAATGTATATGCGGTTGAAGGATAATGGAAATTCTGTTGAAGCGTACCGGGTTAAGGGTGCGAACCATGAACGAGATTTCTGGAGTCCAACAATTTACAATATTGTGCAGAAGTTTCTTGACGATCAATTTAAATAAATTTTAGGAATTATATTGACAACTTATTTTTTATAAGTTATGATTTTGACATACTAAGTTAGGAGGAACACGTCATGTTTAACAAACAATTAATTAACGCTACTGTTTGTTGTTGTGGATCGCGTCTTATGCGACCCACAGTTCGGCGTGCTTACTTTTAGTTGAGTAACTGCTAACGTAATCGGGAATAAATGCATAAGGCGCAAATTCAAGTGAGAAGCTCTTGAGTTTGCGCCTTTTTTGTATTCGTTTTTGCATTCTAAAGGAGATAGATATTATGAAATTCAACACACAATTAATTCATGGGGGTAATAGTGAAGATCCAACAACTGGTGCTGTTTCAACACCGGTCTACCGCTCATCAACATTCCATCAACACGTTCTTGGCGGTGAACCTAAATGGGAATATTCTCGGACAGGAAACCCAACACGTGCATCTCTTGAAAAATTAATTGCAGAGCTTGAACATGGAACAGCTGGCTTTGCATTTGCTTCTGGATCTGCTGCTATTCATGCTACTTTTTCTTTATTCTCTCAAGGTGATCATTTTGTAGTTGGTAGTGATGTATATGGGGGAACATTCCGGTTAATCAACAAGGTATTAAAACGCTTTGGCCTTGAATTTACTGTTGTTGACATGCAAGACCTTGAAGCAGTAGAAAATGCAATTCAAGATAATACCGTTGCAGTTTACTTTGAAACGCCAACTAATCCGCTCTTACAAATCGCTGATATTAAAGCAATTGCTGACATCGCAAAGAGGCATGGAATAAAGACAATTGTTGATAATACCTTTGCCACTCCTTATAACCAACAACCATTAACCCTCGGGGCAGATATTGTTGTTCACTCCGCAACCAAATATTTAGGCGGTCATAGTGATGTTGTTGCCGGATTAGCAGTTACTAACGATGATGAGATTGCTGAACAATTAGCATTCCTGCAAAACTCAATCGGTAGTACACTTGGCCCTGATGATAGTTGGCTATTACAACGGGGGATGAAAACTCTCGGTGCGCGGATGCGAGTTCACCAAGAAAATGCGAATGAAGTTATTAATTTCCTTCAAAACGATGAACATATTGGAAAAATTTATTATCCAGGCTTAAAAGATTTCCTTGGTCATGAGGTTGCGGCTAAGCAAATGCGTAACTTTGGAGCAATGATCTCCTTTGAACTTAAGGATGGTTTAGATGCGAAGAAGTTTGTTGAAAGTCTACAATTGATTGATCTTGCTGAAAGCTTAGGGGGAATTGAAAGTTTGATTGAAGTTCCAGCTGTCATGACCCATGGATCTATTCCTCGGGAAATACGATTAGAAAACGGAATTAAAGATGAGTTGATTCGTCTTTCAGTGGGAATCGAGGACCCTGAAGATATTATTGCTGACTTGCAACAAGCACTTAAAAAATTAGACTAATTATAGAAGAAGGGAAACTGTGACTTATGTGGGAAATTATCAAGACATCTTTACCACAACTCTTAGCAGCGGGATTTAAATATACGATTCCGTTAGCAATTATTTCATTTTTCTTTGGACTGATTATTGCACTAGTAACAGCTTTAATTCGTCTCTCTCGTCAACGTGGCGCATTCATGATTCTTAAATGGATTGCTAGTTTTTATGTCTGGCTTTTTCGGTCAACACCGCTGCTGGTTCAATTATTTATTGTATTCTTTGGACTGCCATATCTGAGAATTAAGGGAGTCCTGCCGCACGGAATAAAATTAGAACCATTTACAGCCGGCATTATTACGTTTTCATTAAACACTGGGGCTTATGCTTCCGAAACAATTCGGGCAGCAATCAGTTCTGTTCCAACTGGGCAATGGGAAGCAGGTGCAGCAATCGGAATGACGCGATTGCAAATCTTGTGGCGAATTATTTTACCACAAGCTTTAAGAGTAGCTTTACCGCCCTTATCAAACAGTTTTATAAGTTTGGTAAAGGACACGTCATTAGCTGCTTCAATTACAATTATGGAAATGTTTGCCGTCAGTCAACAAATTGCGGCCGAAAACTATCAACCATTACTTATGTATACTTTAGTAGCAATGGTCTACGCGGTCTTTACGACAGTTTTATCCTATTTCCAAGGGTATCTTGAGCGGGTAGTAGACCGTCAAGTAAATGCAAATAATAGGTGAGAAAAATGAAATTAACAAATATCAATAAAAGTTTTGGTAATAAAAATGTTTTGAAAAATACCACGTTAGAGTTTCCTGCAGGTAAAACAACAGTAATGGTTGGTCCATCTGGATCTGGTAAATCAACAATTCTCCGCTCGCTTAACTTATTAGTAATGCCAGAGAGCGGCCAATACGATTTTGATGATCATCATTTGGATTTTAGTCAAAAAGTAAGCAATAAAGATAAGTTGGCAATTCGTCAAGAAACAGGGATGGTTTTCCAAGACTACAATCTTTTCCCTAATAAAACTGTCCTTGGTAACATTATTGAAGGACCAACACAGGTTTTGAAACAGCCGAAAAAGGAAGCAATTGCAAATGCACATAATTTACTTGCTAAAGTGGGCTTAGCAGATTACGGAGAAGCCTATCCGAATGAATTATCTGGCGGCCAGGCACAGCGGGTGGCGATTGCCCGGGCTTTGGCAATGTCACCAAAGTATATCTTACTTGATGAACCGACTTCTGCCCTTGATCCAGAATTAGAACTTAGTGTGTTGAAGGTTCTATTGCAATTAGCTGAAGAAAAACAATCAATGGTAATTGTTACCCATAACATGGTCTTTGCGAAACATGTTGCAGATAAGATTATTTTTGTGGAAAACGGCGAAATTTTATATGATGGTACACCAGACGAGTTTTTTGCTCCCGATAATCCAAACAAACGAATTAAAAACTTTATCGCCTCAATGACAATGGAAAATTTAAAATAAAGGAAGTTTAGAATAATGAAATTTTGGAAGAAAGCACTATTAACAATTGCAGCCTTAACAGTCGGCACCTCCGCGGGAATTACAAGCATTTCTGCTGCTTCATCAGCCGTTAATTCAGAATTAGTTCATAAGGGAGAATTGACAATTGGCCTTGAGGGAACTTACTCCCCGTACTCTTATCGTAAAAATAACAAATTAACTGGTTTTGAAGTAGACCTTGGTAAAGCAGTTGCTAAAAAGATGGGCTTAAAAGCTAACTTTGTACCAACTAAATGGGATTCGCTAATTGCCGGCCTTGGTTCAGGCAAGTTTGACGTAGTAATGAACAACATTACACAGACACCTGAACGGGCCAAGCAGTATAATTTCTCTACCCCATATATCAAGTCACGGTTTGCATTAATTGTTCCTGCTGATAGTAATATTAAGAGCTTGAAGGATATTAAAGGCAAGAAGATTATTGCTGGTACAGGAACTAATAATGCGAATGTGGTTAAAAAATATAAAGGCAGCCTTACACCAAATGGCGATTTTGCTAGCTCCTTAGATATGATCAAGCAGGGGCGGGCTGCCGGAACAGTTAACTCGCGTGAAGCATGGTACGCTTACAGTAAGAATAATAGTACTAAGGGTCTCAAGATGATTGACGTTTCTAGCGAACAAGATCCAGCCAAAATTTCAGCACTTTTTAACAAGAAAGATACTGCTATTCAATCTTCTTACAACAAGGCGCTGAAGGAACTTCAACAAGATGGAACAGTCAAGAAGTTATCTGAAAAGTACTTCGGTGCAGATATTACTGAATAATTAAAAAAGATCTCCAACGTCTGTGTGTTACAGTGTTAGAGATCTTTTTTGAAAGCTATAAATAAAATATATTTATCACAGCTTTTTCACAAATTAATGTTAAATTATTATGCTAAAGTTCCCATTGGATCCCAAGGCTTAAGAACAACAGGGCTCTTAGCGTAATCACGTTTAAGATCTTCGCTAAGGTACTTCTTATTAACAACGACTTGGTAGCAGTATTTGTCCATCCAATCATCACTCATAACAAAGTAACCTTTATGGCCGACCTTATTACCCCATGAGTTTTCAACTTTCCACTTGGTTGGCTTACCATCAACAAGGTCAACACCAGTGATAACCATTGCGTGATCCATCATGCTTTCACCATAATCAAGTGCTTCAGCTTTGGTCATTTCAAGATCAACGTCAAATAGTTTGTCGTAGTCATAGGTGTTAAGGGCCATAATCCCAAGTTTAGTTTCTGAATATTTAATAACATCTGAACCAAACCAAACACTTTCGCCATTCTTTAATTGTTCAATCGCGAGTTGTTTGAATTCATCCATTGGCAGGTTTAAGTGCTTGATTTCACGGCCGCCAACGACATTACCAAGCATATCGATGGTGTAAGTTTGGTGGTACTTCTTATCAGCAGTTGGTGCTTGGATGATTGAGATATAGTCATCGAGGTTCCAGCCAATATACTTCTTAAAGAATTCTTGAGGGGTAAGGTTAGTATCGCGGTGGAATTCGTTATCCTTCTTTGTCCGATATTCGAAGTCAAAGTGACTAACTGGTTCACCAAACGTGTAAGCAAGCATCCGGTAATTTTCATTCAACATCTTCCGGCGTGTTTCATCGATCGCTTCTTCATTTGCGTGATCTTCGTTAATCATCTTCCGCAAAATAACGGCATCGTGACGAAGCTTGTTGTTTAAGACTTCATCAATTCCCCGTGAGTTAGAAGAGTTAAATGATTCGGGCATTGCGGCTTTTGGCATAACCCCGTACTTACTGATAAGGGCGCAAAGCATGTCCCATTGACCACCATCATTTTGTGGCTCGTTCATTAACCATGAAACTTTTCGGCTGTCGGTAGGCTTTTTAGCAGTCTTAATTACGTTTTGGTAGAAGTAATTGGATTTTTCAAACTTATCCCAGAAGAACTGGTAAGCCTGTGAAAGCTCAAAATTATCAGGTAAGTTAAATTTTTGCTGCATATCATGACGCATTGTGTTCAGTGCCGCAAACATCCAACAACGACCGGATTGTTTTTGATCAGCAACATCCCCCGTCTTGAGGTCAATGGAGAAATGAGGAGTATTATCAGCAATTGAATGCCAATTAAAGCTTGCATTCCGTACCCCGTTTTTTGTAACAGTATTTTCTAAGACACTGCTGTTAGGGTGATGACGGTAGTTTTTATGAAAACTAGCGATGTCTTCTTTATTAATTGAAAAGCTCATTTGCAATATCTCCTTTGAATAGATTGAATTAACGAGCGTGCAATACCTTTGGACCTTCTGGAGTACCAACAATTACGTCGTTAACTCGATTTAAGAATAAACCGGTTTCGACAATTCCAACCATATGGATCAATTCGTCGGCTAAGGCTTTAGGATCATCAATTTCGCCAAGGTGAAGGTCAATGATATAGTTATTTTCATCGGTACGGAACTTTTTATCTCCATCCATCCGCCAAGTTGGCTTGTAGCCTTTCTTTTCAAGACGGTCAAAGACATGTTGAGAACCGAATGGAATTACTTCAACGGGAAGAGGGAAAGCGCCAAGTTTGTGGACGAGTTTGCTTTCGTCGACAATCCACATTACCTTATTTGAAGCATTGGCAACGATCTTTTCCCAAAGGAGGGCACCACCGCCACCCTTGATTCCTTGGAAGTCATCACTGATTTCATCGGCCCCGTCAATAGTTAAATCGATGTGGTCAACGTCATCAATATCTTTAATTGTAATTCCGAGGTCGCGTGCTTGCTTAGCAGTTCGATTTGAGGTTGTTACACCGATAATGTCTTTAATCTTACCTTCTTGGACTTGCTTACCAAGTTCATCAACCATATATTTAACAGTTGAGCCAGTTCCGAGACCGACAATCATCCCAGATTTAATGTACTTAACTGATTCCTTACCTGTTTGTTCTTTTAATGCATTTTGATCCATTAATATTCCTCCTAATTAAAGCGATCTGCAACTGGCAATAGTTGCTGATATTCTGGATGTAGTTTGAATTGCGCTACCGCATATGGGCACATGAGCTTGACAGTGTATTGTTCTTTTGTTGCATAATCCACAAATTGACGCACTAGTTCAGCTGCAATTCCTTGTCCACGGTAAGTTGGTTGCACAAAAACTCGTTCAACGACAACGTGATCATTTGTATCTGGGACTTTTGGAAAACTGATCTCGCCAACTAAAGGTTCTTGATCGTCAAAAGCAATGATACGCTGACCATCAACTCGATACTGCATATAAACACATCCTTTCATAATAATTTTCGATAAACTGCTTTTAAAAGTCAAGTTATCAAAGCGATACCATTAACTTATTATCTAGCATATAATAGTATACTGGAATTATTAAGAATAAAACACTATGAGGTGAACATAATGAAACGTGGATTTAAGATTGTTTCTAGTAAGAAAGACCAAGATATACATTTACCCCAACGCCAAACAACGCGGGCGGCCGGATATGATTTTGAGGCATCGGAAGATTTTGTTCTGCCATCAATTTGGAAAGGCAATTTCTTAAAGGCGCTTTGGCAAATTCATCAACAAAAAAAGCTAACTGATAAAGAGTTTAAGGCTGCTGATTCCTGCTTAAAGCCATACTTAGTACCAACTGGCATCAAAGTCTACATGCAACCTGATGAATTTCTCTTATTAGCTAATCGGTCAAGTGGTCCTTTTAAACGGCGCCTGATTTTACCAAATGGAATTGGCATTGTGGATGCAGACTATTATGATAATGATAGTAATGAAGGGGAAATTTTCTTCCAGCTTATTAACTACGGGTTACGAGATTATCATATAAAAAAGGGAGAACGGATCGGTCAGGGGATTTTTATGCCTTATTTAACTGCTGATAGTGAAGAGCAACCAACCGCTAAACGGACTGGCGGCTTCGGTTCAACAAAAGAATAAATAAACTTAGAGAGGAATTAAAGCGATGGCAAAAGTTCGAACACAATATGTTTGCCAAAACTGTGGTTACAACTCACCACGCTACTTAGGCCGGTGTCCAAATTGTGGTGAGTGGAATACTTTAGTAGAAGAACAGGTAGAAGCTAGTTCTGCACCAACAAAAAAAGCAACCACCACCTTAACCGGCTTAGTTGCCAAACCACAGAAAATTAATGAGATTAATAGTACAGAGACTCCCCGCGTTAAAACAAAATTGAATGAGTTAAATCGCGTTTTAGGTGGGGGAATCGTTCCAGGATCACTAATTCTAATTGGTGGGGATCCCGGAATCGGGAAATCCACCCTCCTTTTACAAGTTTCTGGACAATTAAGCGATGAGCATCACCGGGTTTTATATGTGTCTGGAGAAGAAAGTGGGACACAGATTAAAATGCGGGCAGAACGGTTGAAGGTTGCTGGAGATGACTTTTATGTGTATCCAGAAACGAATATGGATAGTATTCGGGATACTATTCGTGACCTCAAGCCAGAGTATGTCGTGATTGACTCGGTACAAACGATGCAGGCAACGGATGTAAGTTCAGCAATTGGTAGTGTATCGCAAATTCGTGAAGTTACCGCCCAGTTAATGCAAATTGCTAAAAGTAATAACATTACGATTTTTGTCGTTGGACATGTGACAAAGGGCGGTGCAATTGCTGGTCCAAAGATCTTAGAGCATATGGTTGATACAGTCTTGTATTTTGAAGGAGACCTGCACCATACATATCGTATTTTGCGATCAGTGAAAAATCGATTTGGTTCAACTAACGAGCTTGGTATTTTTGAAATGCATACAAATGGGCTGACGGAAGTAAAAAATCCATCAGAAATCTTTTTAGAGGAACGATTACATGATGCAACCGGTTCAGCAGTCGTTGTTTCATTAGAAGGAACGCGCCCAATTTTAGTTGAAATTCAGGCGCTGGTAACACCGACCGTTTATGGGAATGCACAGCGAACTGCTACCGGTTTGAGTCGAAACCGAGTATCATTGATAATGGCAGTATTAGAGAAACGTGCTAACCTAATGCTTCAAAATCAAGATGCTTACTTAAAAGCAGCTGGGGGCGTTAAATTAGATGAGCCAGCGATTGATTTAGCAATTGCGGTAAGCATTGCCTCTAGTTACCGGGATAAAGGTACCCAACCAACTGACGCATTTGTCGGTGAAGTAGGTTTAACTGGGGAAATTCGCCGTGTAAATCGCATTGAACAGCGGGTTGCTGAAGCAGAAAAACTTGGCTTTAAACGGATCTTTATTCCCAAAAATAATTTAAAGGGTTGGAAACCGTCAACTAATATTCAAGTAATAGGTGTCTCAACCCTGAAAGAAGCGTTATATTTAGCGTTAGGGTAAAAATAAATAATTGAAAGGATGAAGCAAATGCGGCGTAGAATGATTACTCTCATTTATATTCTAGTTGGCGCGGCAGTGGGATTTTACTATTTGCCATTATTATGGGGGATTTTGAACATCGCCCTTAACCCGGCATTATTAGTATTTATCGACATTATTATTGGTGCACTTATTTTCTGGTTATTATCACTCCCATTGGTTAGCGGCACTGAAAAGTTGATCCAGCGAATCGAAAAAGAACTAACTAAGCGTAGTCCCGTATACCTTTTCTTTGGGACCTTATTAACGATTATTGGCTTAGTTTTAGCAATTCTTATTTCGATTCCATTGTGGAGAACGAGGATTCCGGTAATTAATAATATTTTGCCGATCCTCTTGATGATTGTCTTTAGTTATTTTGGTTTTCGAATTGGTACGACGCGGTTAGATGATTGGCGCAAAGCATTTACCCATGCCAAAAGTAGTAAAAACGATGGTGGGAATGTAATTGAACGTCAGGATGATAATTACCATCATTATAAAATCTTAGATACGAATATTTTGATTGATGGGCGTATTTATGATTTGGTCAAAACAGGTTTTTTGGAAGGGACATTACTGGTTCCTAACTTTGTTTTATATGAATTGCAATATATCGCTGATTCTGGCGAAAGTATTAAGCGTGTTCGCGGACGCCGTGGCCTTGATATTTTAAATAAGTTACGGAATGAGAAAATTGTCCCAATCGAAATGTATGATGGGGACTTTGAAGATATTCCAGAGGTTGATAGTAAATTAATTGCCCTCGCTAAAAAAGTCGATGGGGTAATTGTGACAAATGATTATAACCTTAATAAAGTAATTCAATTCCAAAACGTTCAAGTATTGAATATTAATAACTTGGCGAAATCATTGCGGCCACGAGTTATCCCGGGCGAAACGATGACGGTTGTTGTTGTGAAAAAAGGAACTGAACGACAACAGGGTGTTGCTTATCTTGATGATGGAACGATGGTGGTTGTTGAAGATGGTCGTTACTTCATGGATAAACAAATTGAAGTTGAAGTAACCAGTGCGCTTCAGACAGACGCTGGTCGAATGATCTTTGCCCGTCCGCTCCATTCACAACGAGGAATTGACGAGCATACAGACCATAAAGAAAATCGGAATAATAAAGACAAGAAAAAATAATAAAGAATGGCTGCGAAGAGAGTTTTCTTACTTCCAGCTATTTTTTTAAACAAAAAAGAAGCAGCTCGGGAAAAAGCTGCTTCTTAGGGAGTATTACGATAATCTTGGGGGAGATTTCGTAAAAAAGAAAATATTTTTTTCGGTTACTATTGGGAGGAGTAATAGGTTTCATTGATGTAGTAAAGTTCATCTTTACTACGCTATATATAATAACAGTAGAATGTGAAGAAAGTATGACCAAATGGTAAATAATTTTTTGGATACAAATTAATATCATCAGAAATGCTATTCTAATACGGAATGTGGTAAGATTAACTGTACAAATTAATTCTTTATTAATGATTTTTAAGGAGCGGATAGACATGCTAACAATTTACAATACGTTAACAAGAAAAAAAGAAGAATTTAAGCCATTGCATCCAGGCGTTGTTAACATGTATGTCTGTGGTCCGACGGTTTATAATTACATTCATATTGGAAATGCGCGCAGTGCGATTGCCTTTGATACAGTCCGGCGTTATCTTGAATTTAAGGGATATAAAGTAAATTACGTTTCAAACTTTACGGACGTTGACGATAAGATGATTAAGGCGGCGGCCGAGCAAGGGATTACCGTTCCACAATTAGCGGAGAAGTATATCAATGCTTTTATGGAAGATACCGCAGCGATTAATATTGAACCAGCTACTCTTCATCCCCGGGCAACAGAAAATATTACGGAGATCATTAAATTCGTGCAAGGATTAATAGAGAAAGGATATGCCTACCCTAAAGATGGGGATGTTTATTATCGGGCACGAAAGTTTAACCACTATGGCCAGCTTTCTGGGCAATCACTTGATGACCTTGAAGTTGGGGCAAGTGAACATGTTAGTGCGGATGAGGTTAATAAGAAGGAAGATCCGCTTGATTTTGCTTTATGGAAAGCAGCTAAGCCCGGCGAAATTAGTTGGGATTCACCATGGGGAAAAGGGCGTCCAGGATGGCATATCGAATGTTCAGTAATGTCTACTAAATACTTGGGAAAGACAATTGATATTCATGCGGGGGGACAAGACCTTGAATTTCCTCACCATGAAAATGAGATTGCCCAAAGTGAAGCAGAAACGGGCCAAAAATTTGTTCGTTACTGGATGCACAATGGTTTTGTAACAATTGGAAAAGACAACGAGAAGATGAGTAAGTCTCTCCATAATTTCATTACTGTTCATGAAATTATCAAGGAAGTAGATCCTCAGGTTTTACGTTTCTTTATGGCAACTACGCAATACCGGCGTCCAATTCAATATAGTCAGGCAAACTTAAATGATGCGCAAAATAATCTTAATCATATTCAAACAGCCTTTGATAACTTGACTTATCGTGAACAAGATGCCGATGAGGGAGATGTTCAAGAAGTCACTGATCGGCTTGAGCAATTCCATCACCAATTTATTACAGCAATGGATGATGACATCAATGTTCAAAACGGGATTGCCACAGTCTACGAATTAGTTAAATATGCAAATGTTTATGCTCAGCAAGATAATGTTAGCTTAGGTGCCATTCAAGCAATCAAAAAAAAGCTTGTTGAATTGATGAGTATTTTTGGCGTTAAGCTTGAAGCAAGTGACAATCAAATTAATGATGAAAAGATTAAGCAATTGATTGAAGAGCGAAATATAGCACGGAAGAATAAAGATTTTGCGCGAAGTGATGAAATTCGAGACAACCTTAAAAAACAAGGGATTATTCTTGAAGATACTCCTCAAGGAACGCGTTACAAAAAGGAATAGAAAGGATCCTTATGGTACAAGCAGACTATCGACAACTTAATGGAATTGCTTTGGCTTATTTAGGGGATGCGGCTTATGAGGTTTACATTCGTCAGCATCTTTTAACCAAAGGAATTAGCAAACCAACGAAATTGCAGCATATTGCTACCCACTATGTTTCAGCAAAAGCACAGGCAGCTCTCATTGACTTGATGAAGGAAGACGAGTTATTGTCAGATGAGGAATGGTCGTATTTCAAACGTGGCCGAAATGCTAACAGTCATACCCATGCTAAAAATACGTCAGTCATGACTTATCGGATTTCCACCGGATTTGAAGCGGTGATGGGTTACCTTAAATTAGCTGGAAAAGAAGAGCGGTTGGCCGAATTGGCGCAATGGTGTATTAAACAAGTAGAAGCGGGGCGAACAGCGCATGAAAAATGAGAATACAGATTTTATTATTGGTCGGCATCCGGCTGTGATGGCACTAAAATCTGACCAAGAGATTAATAAGGTTTTTATTCAGTCGGGGTTAAAGGCCGATGCTATTTCCCAGATTGTTAAATTAGCGAAGGAACGCCACTTAGTAGTATCGAATGTTCCTAAGAATAAATTGGACTTGATGACCGACCGACAAAATCACCAAGGGGTTGTGTTAGCTGTAGCAGCATACCAATATGCAACTATTGATGACCTCTTTGATAACGCAGCTAAGCATGACGAAGATCCATTTTTCCTTATTCTTGATGAACTAGAGGATCCGCATAATTTAGGTTCAATCATGCGAACTGCTGATGCCGCTGGTGTTCATGGTATTATTATTCCACGCCGGCGAGCAGTAGGATTAACTTCAGTAGTTGCCAAAACATCTACGGGAGCAATTGAACACGTCCCAGTTGCCCGAGTAACAAACCTGGTTCAAACCGCGAAAGAATTGCAGGAACGAGGCGTTTGGCTATTTGGTACTGATATGAAAGGAAAAGATTACCGAACATGGGATGTGCATGGTGCCGTCGCTTTGGTTATCGGCAATGAAGGTAAAGGAATTTCATCCTTGCTAAAGAAAACTTGTGATGAAATGCTAACAATTCCAATGGTTGGGCATGTTCAAAGTTTAAATGCGAGTGTGGCGGCAAGTTTGTTGATCTACCAAGGCTTTAACTCTCGTCATCCTTTAAAATAATTTTGATTTTATTGCTTTTAAACCTTGATTCGTGCTAACCTAAGTACTGTGTGGAGGTGATAAGTATGTCCCCAGAAAAAAGTAGCATTGGAATGTACAAAGTGCGGTGCGCGTAATTATACGATTACCGCTAACCCTCAACGACAAGAACGATTAGAATTACGTAAGTTCTGTAAACATTGCGGTGAGTATACTATTCATCGTGAAAGCAGATAGTGGAGGAAAATATGCACTTAATTCGATTTATTAAGAGTGTTAACCACGAAATGAAGCTAGTTGTATGGCCAACAGCTAAAGAGAATCGTCGTGATACGACTATTGTTGTTTCATTGACTCTGTTCTTCGTACTATTCTTTGCTCTGTTTGATTGGTTAATTCAATTAATGATGAAACTCTTTGTTTAACATTAGTAGTCAAATAGAAATTAGTTTGTTATACTAAATCTAAGGGAACTTCGTAGCTATTACGAAGTTTTTTATTTTACTGAAAAAATGATTTGAATTATGATAGGAGGATTCATCGTGGAATCACATGAAAAACGTTGGTATGTGCTCCATACCTACTCTGGTTACGAAAACCGGGTTAAGAGCAACTTGGAATCACGGGCTCAATCAATGGGAATGGAAGACTACATTTTTCGCGTAGTTGTTCCTGAAGAAGAAGTTCGCCAGGTTAAGGACGGTCAAGCAAAAGAAACAATTGAAAAGACATTCCCAGGCTATGTTTTAGTTGAAATGGTAATGACTGATCAGGCTTGGTACATTGCTCGTAATACTCCCGGCGTAACTGGTTTCTTAGGATCTCACGGTGGTGGTTCCAAGCCAACCCCATTGCTTCCTGAAGAAGTTGATCGGATTATGAAACGGATGGGAACTGAAACAACTGTTAGTGACATTGATGTTAAGGAAGGCGATACTGTAAAAGTTATTGCAGGATCCTTTGCAAATATGACTGCCAAAGTTGTAGAAGTTGATCACGAAAAGCAAAAGATTAAGGCGACCGTTGAAATGTTCGGCCGTGAAACTGCTGCTGAATTAGGCTTTGATCAGATCGATACATTTTAGTTAGTTTAATATTTTGAAAATTGTTGAAATAGGTTTAGAATTGTGGTATGTTTTCTAAGTATGCTATTAACATACTGTGGGAGAGGTAAAACTTACTGCCTCATCATGACCACAACACGGACTAAGGAGGTTTTGTCTCGTGGCAAAGAAAGTAGCTAACATTGTCAAGTTGCAAATTCCTGCCGGTGCCGCTACACCAGCTCCACCAGTAGGTCCTGCACTTGGACAAGCAGGTATTAACATTATGGGCTTCACTAAGGAATTCAACGCACGGACTGCAGACCAAAAGGGTATGTTGATCCCAGTTGTAATTACTGTATATGAGGACCGTTCATTCGACTTCATTACTAAGACGCCACCTGCTGCTGTCTTACTAAAGAAGGCCGCTGGTGTTGAACATGGTTCCGGTGAACCTAACACAAACAAGGTTGCTTCAGTAACGAAGGACCAAGTTAAGGAAATCGCTGAAACTAAGATGCAAGATCTAAACGCAGCTGACGTAGAAGCAGCTATGCGCATGATTGAAGGTACTGCTCGTAGCATGGGCTTCACTGTTGAAGACTAATTACTAGCAGTCGGGATGCGCTATGAAAATAGTGCACCCACGTGGGAGGTATAACTCCGTTAGACCACATTTGCAAGGAGGAAAACACAAGATGGCTAAAAAACGTGGTAAGAAGTACCAAGATGCGCTCAAGAAAGTTGATAGCAAGAAAGAATACGCTGTTAAAGACGCTGTCCAATTAGTAAAAGATATTGCCTACGCTAACTTCGACTCTACTATCGAAGTAGCATTTAACTTAAACGTTGATACAAAGCAAGCTGACCAACAATTACGTGGTGCTGTTGTTTTACCAAACGGTACTGGTAAGGATCAAACAGTTATTGTTTTCGCTAATGGTGAAAATGCTAAGGCTGCTCAGAAAGCTGGTGCTGACTTTGTTGGCGACGATGATTTAGTAGAAAAGATTCAAGACGGTTGGCTTGACTTTGATGTTGCAATCGCAACACCAGACATGATGCCTAAGGTAGGTCGTTTAGGACGTGTCCTTGGACCTAAGGGCTTAATGCCAAACCCTAAGACTGGTACTGTTACAATGGACGTAGCTAAGGCTGTTTCTGATGCCAAAGCTGGTCAAGTAACTTACCGGACTGACCGTGATGGTAACGTTGCTGTACCATTCGGTAAAGTTTCATTTGATACTGACAAGTTAGTTGAAAACTTGGCTACTTTAGAAGATATTGTGGCTAAGGCTCGTCCAGCTTCAGTACGTGGAACATACATCAAGCACGCTTCCATTTCTTCAACATTTGGACCAAGTGTTACGCTTGATTTAACTACATTTTAATTTGAATTAATTAAAATTAACGAGACTTTGAGACTTTTTTGCTCAAAGTCTTTTTTTATCTTAATTTTTACTTCACAATAGGGATTCCTTGTGCTATATTATTAACCAATGATAAAATGATTAAAAAACAATTAGATTTTATCGTTTAAGTTTAAAACTAACTAAGGAGTGACGACAATGACACAATTTAAATATTCAAAGCGTGTTCCAGCGGATGGTACGGATGCGGTTGGTGCAATTTTACAAGCAGCAGCGGATCCTAAGATTATTTCATTTGCTGGGGGATTGCCGGCACCCGAATTGTTTCCTGTTAAAGAAATGAAAGCAGCTGTTGATAAGGTTTTTGAAGAACACGGTCAAGAAGCGATGCAGTACGGAGCTGCGAAGGGAGTCACAGCTTTACGTGAGGTTATCCAACAACATGTAAAGGAAAAAGAAAATGTGGATTCCGAATTAGACAATGTTTTAGTAACAACGGGATCAGAACAAGCCTTAGATTTAGTGGGCAAGGCTTTTGTTGACCCGGGTGATACTGTATTAGTTGAACAACCAACGTACCTGTGTGCTTTAGATGTTTTTCGTTCTTACGGTGCTAATTTTGCTAGTGTTGAGATGGATGAAGATGGGATGAAGATGGATGCTTTAGAAGAAGCACTAAAGGCTAATCCAAATACTAAGCTCATCTATACTGTGCCAAACTTCCAAAATCCAACTGGACGAACAATGACTGAAGAACGACGAAAGCAGTTAGCTGAATTAGCAGAAAAATACGATGTATATGTACTAGAAGATAATCCATATGGTGAAATTCGTTTTGCTGGCCAACATGTACCAGCAGTTAAGTCATTTGATAAATCAGGCCATGTCTTTTACATGAGTACATTTTCAAAGACGTTAGCCCCAGGATTTCGTTTAGGATGGTTGGTTGCTGATAAAGCTGTAGTTAATAAATTAACGGTTCTTAAGCAATCAGCTGACCTCCATACAGATAACTTAGCTCAATTCGCGGTTGCACAATTCTTTGCTGATAACGATGTGGATGCCCACGTTAAAGAAATTAGTGCTTTATACGGCAAACGTAAAGATTTGATGCTTGAGGGAATTAAAAAGTATTTCCCAGAAGGGGTTAAATATACGGATCCTGAAGGTGGCATGTTCTTGTGGGTAGAAGTTCCTGGTGTTGATGATACAGTAGAGTTATTTAAGGAATGTCTTGAACATGATGTAGCCTTTGTTCCAGGTGATCCGTTCTTTGCTGGTGAAGTTCAACCTGGTGCTTTCCGTTTGAACTATTCAAATATGAAAGAAGACCAAATTGAAGTTGGTTTGAAACGTTTAGGAGCGGCTTTAACAGCTGCAGTTAATAAGTAATTATTTCAGCCATTAATAAATACAATCCTAATAAAATTAAATGATGATGGGAGCAAGACAGAAGAACTTCCGTAAGCAATAATAGGCCTCCAACGTTCGGCTTTACCGGGCGCTGGAGGCCTATTATAATGCGCTGTTGACGTAATCTGTATGCATTCCTGTTTTTTATTCTCAATCCACTGCGTTAATAAACTCCCTCTGTACTTTGAGTTAATTGTGATTATAATTATATTAATTGCTAAAAAGTTTTAAATATTCGGGTTTCTGGCTATCTAATTGGGATAGTAATAAGCATTATCAAAAATTTTTAAGGGAAGAGGAGTTTTTGATAATGTCAATGATAGATTTCAATAATACAGAAATGGCAGTAACCGTTATCTTTACTTTAATAATAATGTTTGTAATATCCTTTGCAGTTAGTTTTTTATTTTGGCTGATTTATCACCAAAATATGAAAAAGGGATAATTCTCGATGCTAATCATAATTTTTACGCTTATTTGGGGGATCGCGCTGTTTATATTTTTGGTTTATTCATTGATTAGTCTGCTATTTCGGATGATTTCGTATCCTCGGGGCTTTTATCACTTTGCAGGAAATCAGCAACCAGCTAAAATTGACCGTAATTTACAATATTATGTTATTGTTCCATGTTTTAATGAAGCAGCAGTTATTCAACGAACAATCAAATGTTTGTTGCGATTTAAGCAATTTGAAATAGTGGTAGTAGACGATGCTAGTAGTGACGATTCAGTTAGTAAGATCAAGCAGATTGCTAACTCACGGGTCCACCTCTTGCGACGGCATCTCCCTAATGCTCATACAGGCAAGGGGGATGTATTAAATTTTGCCCTAGATTATATTTGTCAGATCACTATCCGTCAGCAAGTTCCCTTTAAAAAGGTTATTATTGGCGTAGTGGATGCGGATGCTCAATTAGCTGATAATGCTCTGCAACGATTAAATGCCTATTTTTCCTCGCCAAGGACGAATATTACTCAGATGCGAGTTAAAATGTATCCGCATTTTAAAAATTGGCTGCAGATTTTACAAGATATTGAGCTTTTTAGTATTAATCATATGGCCCAGATCATGCGAATGTATACTAAAACAGTTGGTTTGAGTGGAAATGGCCAGTTCTTCCGGCTTGCACCAATTATTGATAAAATTGGCCCACATCCATGGGGCAATGCGCTCTTAGATGATTACGAACTAACGATAAAAATGATGCTGAAAAAATTGCATGTTGATTATATGACAGATACATATGTTTACCAGGAAGCGTTAACGTCCCCTAAAAGATTTGTTCGACAACGAAGCCGGTGGGTGCAAGGCGATTTAAATTGTCTTAAGTATCTTCCTCAAATTATTAAAAGCCGAGTTTTAAGCAGGACACAGAAACTTGGCATATATTATTTCCTGCTTCAACCATGGCTCAATTTTCTGGCGGATGTTGCGATTATCATTTTAACGACGATTACCCTTACTCACTGGCATAATCTTTATGGTCACTTGACTCTTATGACCTTTTCATTAGTGATGGCTGGCTTGGTAGTTTTTTCGTTATTTTGGGGAATAATATTTGGGATATTTTACTATCGTGACTTAGCCCACTACCATGAACCACCTTTAAAAAAGCATCAATTAGCCTTATTACCGCTTGGAATTTCCTATATGTATGTTATCTTATTTTTTAGTATTATAATGGCTTATTGGCGGTGGAGTTTTCACCAAAATTCGTGGATAAAAACGGAGCATGGGAAAAATGTTTCTTAAGTAGCGGGGAGATATGATGAAGAAAATTAAAGTAATGACGGTATTTGGAACTCGTCCAGAGGGAATCAAAATGGGCCCAGTAGTCAAGGCCTTGGAGCAAGATGATCGCTTTTCATCAGTAGTTGTTTCAACCGGTCAGCATGCTGAAATGCTTCAACAGGTTTTAGCTGTTTTTAAAATAACCCCTGATTATGATTTGAAAATAATGCGTCCTGGACAAACATTAACGGAAATTACAATTGAAACGATGACAAAGCTTGAACCGATTATTCAAAAAGAGCAACCAGATATTGTGCTAGTTCATGGCGATACTAGTTCAGCCTACGCATCAGCTTTGGTTGCCTTTTATAATCGGGTTGCTATTGGTCATGTCGAAGCTGGTTTGCGAACATGGAATAAATATTCGCCTTATCCAGAAGAGATGAACCGGCAAATGATTGATGATCTTGCTGATTTATATTTTGCTCCCACTCAAACAAGTGCTAACAATCTCAAAATGGGAAATCATCAGCATGGGATTATAGTGACGGGAAATACTGCCATCGATGCTTTGCGGTATACAATTGACCATTCGTATCATCACCAAGTATTAGACGAAATTGATCCCGACAAGAAGGTTATTTTACTTACCATGCATAGGCAAGAAAATTGGGGTAAACCGATGGAAGAAACCTTTAAGGCGATTCAAGAGATTGTGGATCAACGGAATGATATTGACGTTATTTATCCGGTTCATCTGAATCCTAAAGTTCAAGCGGTTGCTAATAAAATTTTTGGAAACGATAATCATTTTCATTTGATTTCCCCATTAGATGTTGTTGATTTTCATAATATTATGAGTAAGTCTTTACTTGTGATGAGTGATTCGGGTGGGGTTCAAGAGGAAGCACCAGCACTTCATAAACCAGTTCTAGTTTTGCGTGATACTACAGAGCGGCCGGAAGGAGTAACTGCTGGAACTCTTAAGTTAATCGGTACGCAATTTAATAATGTAACGAAAGAGTTATCGTCACTATTAAATAGTCCTGAAGAATATAATAAGATGAGTGAGGCACAGAATCCTTATGGGGATGGGCATGCAAGCGAACGAATTGTAGATGCTATTGCTAAATGGGTAGCAACTCAAAAAGAATTATAAAAAGTCCCTTTACAGAACTTCAGAGAATATGTTAAACTGTAACAGTTGATTAAATATGACTCTGCCTAAGACTCAGGTGGCGAAAGCCTTAATCAAATGCCTGCCGAGGAAGAAATGAAAGTTCCTTCTCTATGTCTGCGGTCATAGGGATTTTTTTATAAATCCGATCAAAAAAACATTGCAGGAGGTGAAAATTCATGAGTGAAGCAGCTATTGCTAAGAAAGCTGAAATCGTTAAGCAAACTACTGATATGCTTAACGCAGCTCAAAGTGCTATCGTTGTAGATTACCGTGGTTTAACTGTTGCGGAAGTTACTGACTTACGTAAGCAACTTCGTGATGCTGGTATCCAAATGTCAGTTATCAAGAACAAGATTCTTGATCGTGCTGTTGAAGGTACTGACTACGAAGATCTTCGTTCTACTTTTGTTGGACCAACTGCTGTTGCCTTCTCTGACGAAGACCCAATTGCTCCAGCTAAGATCTTGAAGAAGTTCGCTGATGACCACGACGCTCTTGAAATCAAGGGTGGTTTCATCGAAAAGAGTGTTAAGACTCTTGACGAAATCAACGAATACGCAAATATGCCAGGTCGCGAAGAACTGTTGTCAATGCTTGCATCTGCATTGCAAGATCCAATGCGGAAGATTGCTCGCGCAGTCAAGGCTATTGCCGACAAGGAAGACGAAGCCGCATAATTGCCGTATATCAATACAATATAAAATTAAAATTAATTACCTAAATATTGGAGGAAATAAACATGGCTTTTGATAAGGATGCTATCATTGCTTCATTAAAGGAAGCATCAATCTCTGACCTTAACGACTTAGTTAAGGCTATCGAAGAAGAATTCGACGTTTCTGCTGCTGCTCCAGTTGCAGTTGCAGGTGCTGCTGGTGGCGACGCTGCTGCTAAGGACAGCTTCACTGTAGAATTAACTGAACCAGGTTCAGCTAAGGTTAAGGTTATTAAGGCTGTTAAAGACATTACTGGTCTTGGTCTTAAGGACGCTAAGGACCTTGTTGATGGCGCTCCATCAGCTATCAAGGAAGACGTTAAGGAAGACGAAGCTAACGACATCAAGGAAAAACTTGAAGCCGCTGGTGCTACTGTTACCCTTAAGTAGTCTTAAATTATTAAATAAAAAAGAGTTACGAGAAGCAATTTTTCGTAACTCTTTTTTGTTTGGGATCCCATATAAGATAGGCTCTTCGTCAAGAAGTACTGATGAGAAAATAAAATAATTTTACTAAGCAGCTTGTGCCTGGACTTTGGCATGAGCTGTTTGTTTAGTGCGCCCGGCATGGGTATTAGCTAGGTGGTGAAAGTCCGCTATGGGCCGTAGTAGTCGGAACCATGAGCTGAGGACAAGGGTGTCCACCGTGAGGTGGAATCTGAAGGAAGTCTAAGGCAAAGTACTGCATCGATGAACAAGAAGTAGCTATAAGGCTGGAATTAACTGGATAAGGCTGCTAGACAAGTTGAAGTCCAATACTACTCGAAGTTGGTCTCAGTAAAGTTAACGATGACATGGTACGAAAGCTAATATTCTTACCCGGGGAGATCTGGCCTACACGTTTCCGACAAGAGGAATAAGTTTAATTTCCACAGAAACAAGCGGTGCAGTGATGCAGTGTTGAGTAAGCCAGAAGTCAGCCGAGGTCATAGTAGTTTGAATAATCAGATGAAGGACTGAACGACAATAACTTGTAACTTATATCGGAGGTGTAATCAGGTGCGACAATCGCAGAAAACAGAACAACAAGCTGACCGCTTGTCGAGGATAGGTTTGGAAAACCGAAAGTACACAAGGGCGCGTAGTACCGGTTATGGTGAAGGTAAAGGTATGAGTGTCACTATCCAAGACCTGGTCTTGGATCGCAATAACCTTAATCAGGCTTATTTGCGAGTTAAGAGAAATAAAGGAGCAGCAGGCGTTGACGATATGACAGTCAATGACCTTCTGCCATATCTCAGAGAAAATAAGACGGAACTGATCGCTAGTTTGCGTGAGGGTAAGTATAAACCAGCTCCAGTCAAACGGGTAGAAATTCCGAAGCCTAATGGTGGAGTAAGAAGACTTGGAATACCAACGGTGGTGGACCGAATGGTTCAACAAGCTGTAGCCCAAATTCTTACGCCTATCTTTGAGCGTATTTTCTCTGATAATAGCTTTGGCTTCCGTCCCCACCGTGGGGCCCATGACGCTATTTCAAAAGTAGTAGATCTTTATAATCAAGGTTATCGAAGAGTTGTCGACTTAGACCTAAAAGCCTATTTTGATAACGTTAATCATGACTTGATGATTAAGTATCTCCAACAATATATTGATGACCCATGGACACTAAGACTCATTCGTAAGTTTCTAACTAGCGGAGTCTTAGACCATGGGCTTTTCGCTAAGAGTGAAAAAGGAACCCCACAAGGAGGGCCATTGTCACCACTACTGGCGAACATCTATCTAAATGAGTTGGACGAAGAGTTGACTAGACGTGGTCACCACTTTGTGCGCTATGCGGATGATTGTAACATCTATGTTAAAAGTCAACGAGCCGGAGAACGAGTAATGCGAAGCATTACCCAGTTTCTAGAAAAGCGCTTGAAAGTTAAAGTGAACCCAGATAAAACCAAAGTCGGTAGCCCGCTACGGTTGAAGTTTCTTGGCTTTTCGTTGGGTGTAGACCACAATGGGGCCTACGCCCGTCCAGCTAAGCAATCGCAACAACGAGTAAAGAAAGCACTGAAGTTATTAACTAAACGTAATCGTGGAATATCTCTGACAAGAATGTTTGAAGAAATTCATCGAAAAATGCGTGGGTGGCTTCAGTACTACTCAATTGGGAAACTAACTAACTTTATTCAACGCCTTGACAAGTGGTTGAGGGTCCGAATAAGGCAGTATATTTGGAAGCAATGGAAAAAGTTTAAAACTAAGGTAACTAACTTACAGAAGTTGGGGCTGCCCCAGCATGATGCATATGTCTTCGCTAGTACCCGAAAGGGCTACTGGCGAACTGCACATAGTAAGACCTTGAGCTATTCTCTAACTAATAGAAAACTGGAACAACTCGGACTTATGAATATGTCCAAGACGCTCCAGTCAATTCAATGTGATTAAGTTGTCGAACCGCCGTATACGGAACCGTACGTACGGTGGTGTGAGAGGTCGATAATTGAACTAATCAATTATCTCCTACTCGATTTTCTCCAGTTTATTGCAATGTAGGTATTTGGTAATGCAAGGAGGATTCTAATTCGGAAATTAAAGAAATTACGAAAGCCATAAGTAGTTCGTTTAATAACTTTAATTTTATTGTTAGTTCCTTCAACGGGACCATTTGTATAGGTATCATATTTAAAACTATTGTAAATTTCTTGTTTATGGCTGCGAAGAGTATGCTGAACTTTTTGCAGTGCTTGGGGAAGCTGCGTCCATTTAATCGCGAGTAAGTTTTTTAATTCTTTCTTGCTACGATGAGCAATCACCAGAATTAAGTTTTGATAGTATTCATAAGCCCTTTTTAGTTCATTATCAAAGCTTAGAAGACGATGAATGACTTCCACATCGGTTAATTGAGCGTAACTAAAGTTACGCCTTGACCAATAATTATCATATTTAAGCTCATTAGCAGGCGTTAGGAGTAATTTCCAAAAGTGCTTAAGTGCACGCCATTTATGAGTGCCAGCACCGGCACGATTCATTACTTGGATCCTAATTTTGTTAAATGCACGATATGCTTGAGCAACAATATGAAAATGATCAGCGATAATTAAAGCGTGGGGGAAAAGCTCATGAATCAAATGGCGGTAAGGAGTGTACAAGTCAACCGTTACTGTTTGAACTGCTAAGCGTGCTGAACGGTCATATCGAAGAAAGTATTTTCGCAGATAGCTATTTTTACGTGACAAGATAATATCAAGCGTCCGCTTATTTTCAATATTCATTAGAATCATACTCATTCCGCTGGGGGCAAAGCGACCAGACTTGAAATCATCAAAGGCAATATGGCGAGGTAACCAATGATAGTTAGGCTTAAAAAACTGATCAAGATTTGTAATGACTCGTCTAATTGTCCAGTCAGAGACATTTAATTCTTTGGCTAAATCACTTTGTGATTCGTTTTGTATATTGCAAAATAAAAGTACACAATTATGCAACGTAATAGTACATAGTTGTGTAATGAAAAAGGCCATTGTCTAACAGCCCGCTTTCCTCTAAAGTTAGTTTTGCGACAATCAAAACTTTGGAGGTAGAAAGGTATGTTAGCAATGACCGATATTAATACTATCAGGAATTTAAGAAATAATCACGATCAGTCTATTGAATCTATTCGAAAGTCTTTAAACGTCGTTTGTAAAATTAAGTTAGAAAAAGTAAAAAGCCATTTGTGATAGACTTTTGAATATCCCTAATCAAAAGAAAGGCAATCACAAATGACCTATAAACATCTTACCACACGTGAATTAACTCTCATAGCTGATTTTTGGTATCAAGGTACTAAAGCTTATCGGACTGCTAAATTACTTCAGCGTAGTCAAGAAACCATCTATCGTGTTTATCGTTTCCTCAACGACGGTAAAACCATCGACCAATATCTTCAGACTTATCAGCGACATAAGCGTCGTTGTGGTCGGAAGCAGACCCAACTGCCAACTATCGAAGTTAACTATATCCATGCGCAAATCAAGGCAGGTTGGACTCCTGATACTATTATTGGTCGTCATGAACACCCAATTAGCTGCAGTATGCGCACCCTTTATCGCATGTTTGCCCGCAATCAGTATGGCTTTTCCGTTAAACAGCTACCGATGAAAGGAAAACGCCATCCCAATGGCTATGTGGAACATCGTGGTAAAGCTGGCCAATTAGGATGCAGTATCTATCAACGATATCGTGATTTTCCGCATTACCAACATGAATTTGGGCACTTTGAAGCTGATACAGTTCAAGGTAAAGCTCACCGCGGAGCGGTAATGACGCTAGTAGAGCGACAATCCAAAGTAATGATTGTCCTTAATATTCATCATAAAACAGACGAAGCAGTGAATTGTCAGCTTGATCAATGGCTCGCTAAACTGCCACGTCACTTTGTTAAATCAATTACTTTTGATAACGGGAAAGAATTTGCTGGATGGCGAGAAATAGCCAATAAGTATGATCTTCACACCTATTTTGCGGAAGTCGGTGCTCCCAATCAACGAGGGTTAAACGAAAATAATAACGGCCTCTTGCGTCGTGATGGTCTTAGTAAAAAGCTAGATTTTCGCGATTTACCAGACGAACTAGTCACTCAGCTAATGCATCGTCGCAACAATATCCCACGAAAATCTCTTAATTATCGTACACCATTAGAAGTATTCTTGAGTCATGTCACAGAAGAACAACTTTCACCTTTTTTCTAATTTAAATTGACATTTCAGGAAATATTAATTGGCGAACGGCAAAGAAATATGCAGATAAAGACTTTGTTCCTAAGATAAATCTTCATAAAAGATCAGGCATGATGTATGAGGAAAAATGGGGAGATATCGTTGACCTTTGGCTAACTGAAGATTTTAAGCTGCCAAAAAAGAAACGCCGTACAAATAAGCAGTTCTTTAATGACCTAGTTAAATTAGGATTTCCAGGATCTTATCGAACTGTTTGCAATTTTGTACAAGAATGGAAGGCTACACATACTGATAAAGGAGAAGTAAAAGATTTAGGATACGAAAGATTAGAAAATCCTGCGGGTGAGGCACAATTAGACTTTGGAACAATGGAAGTAGAAAAAGATGGATCTTTTGTAGATATTAAAGTACTAGTAATGACCTTTCCTTTCAGTAATCGTGCCTTTAGTATTGCATTACCGGCAGAAAATCAGGAATGTTTATTAGAAGGGATTAAACAGATTTTGCAGCAAATCAATGGAGTCCCTACTGTTATACGAATTGATAATATGTCTACTGCGGTTGTAAGTAGCAAAACTAGATATGAAAAAGCTCGTTTGACAAAGGAATTTCAGTCATTTGCTTTGCATTATGGATTTAAGGTTCAAACATGTAATCCACGAAGTGGATATGAGAAAGGAAGCGTTGAAAATAAAGTTGGTTATGTTAGGTACAACTTCTTTTCAACCAGCCCAAGGCTAATCAGTTTTAAAAATCTGAACCAACGATTAGCGGATAAATTAAGAGACGATTCACAACGAATACATTATGAAAAGAATCAAAAGATTAGTGACTTATGGCAAGAAGAACAAGAATCGCTTTTGAAAATGCCGGATATAGATTATCCAGTTTTTAAGCAGCTTGAAGTTAGTCCAAATAGATATAACGAAGTAATAATTGATAAAACTAAGATCCATATTCCAATGGCTAAAACGATGCTTTCATTAACGGTACTGTGCCCTGTCAAGTTTACACATTAAATAATAAAAATTAGTTGGCCTTGCCAAAACGGTATTCCGCTGCAGTAAGGTCATTTCTCTTCGCTGAGATAAATTTTTCAGTGAAATAGGTAATTCCTTCTCTAACTTGTCCTTCTAGTTCTAATAATGTTTGTGCTTTAGGCAGGTGTGCGATCCAAATAGCCTTAAAATCTGCCCACCAATTTTCTATTACGGCATTGTCAGCCGGTGTCCCTGGTGCTGAATAACTGTGTTGGGCATCATTAACTACTAAATACTGATTAAATGCTTTGGAAGTATACGCCGCACCACGATCAGTATGAATTAACGGAGCTAGTGTTCCTTCCTTCATCCGTGCTTGCTCGAACACTTGAACTACTCCTTCAGCGGTTTCTGTAGGTGTAATTAACCAGCTTACTGGATATTGACCATATAAATCTAATACTACATGTAGACGAACTTTATTAAGCCGGATTCCGTAATTTAGTTCCGTCGTATCCGTAACCCAAACTTGGTTAGCTGCGGTTTGGTCAAATTGTCGGTTAAGAATATTTTCAGCTTCATAAGTTTGCTGGGCTTGAATACGTTTATGGGTTGGCTGACGATAGTCAGCTTTGATACTATGGTCTTTCATAATGCGAATGACTCGTTTCTTATTGACGGTATAAGGAATCTGATGACTTAACTTGATTAACCTAGTCATTTTGTCATAGCCAACGCTTTGCTTGTGTTCATTTTCTAACTGTTTAATCAATTGGAGAATCTCCGATTCTTCAATCTCATATTTAGTCGGTTCATGTTTCAGCCATTTGTAGTAAGCCTGTCTAGTAATTCCAGCGACCTTGGTCAATTCACTAATAGAATAACCTTCATTGTTCATTTCTTGAATCGCTTGATATCGTCCGGTCGTTTCACCTCCCGATTGCGTATTTCGACTAATTTTTTTGCAAAAGCGATTTGCAGCTCCCGTTCACGGTCACGAGCTTCTAGCTCACGAACTCGTTTCCTTAGTCTTTCTAGTTCATTAGTGGGCTCTTTTCCTTTATTACGCCCACGGTTATCTTTTAGTACTTCCCAGTCGCTATTTACTCGGTACTTCCGTACCCAAGAATAAACTCGTTGGTAACTAATATCATACTTCTCTGCAGCCGCTTTATAGTTATTGTTATGTTCAATTGTCCATCGGACAATCTGCCTCTTTTCATCAAAGGTTACTTTTCGTCCCATTTTTCTGACTCGCTTTCTCGTTGTCTGATTAACTCGGAGTTTGTCATTATTGTAACTGATAACCCATTGATGTAGTTGAGAAATATTTCTAATTTGATACTGCTGGAGAATTGCTTGATTAGTATACTTGCCAGAAAGATAAGCTTTTACAGCAGTTAACTTAGTCTCTAATGAGTACTTCTGATTATGCTTAGGTCTAATTAATCCCGCCAATCCAGCGAGTAGGAATTGCTTAATCCACTTACTCATGTTTGCTGGTCGGACACCATGGTAATCGGAGTACACCGTTAAACCATAATCCGATTTCTGATAATCATGAAGTAATTTAAGCTTTTCAATAGTTGAATAACTTACAATGCAAAACACCCCCTAGGATTCACACTTTTATTATTTAAAGTGTCAACCCTAAGGGGTATTGTACGAACTTGCGTTCTTACTGCATCGAACTATACAATTTACGATCTAAACGGTGAAGTTGTTAGTAAAGGGCGACGCCCTTATTTAACGAATAAACGTGCTATTGAATGGTCAAGTGTTTTCATTACGTGGAAGAGGAAACCACGTTCAATGGTCTACTCTAGATATTGGAAATATCTACCTAAACGGATTGCTTATTATCTTTCAATAGAGGACTGGAGATTACAAACAAATCGAATTGATGAACTAATAACACTGTTAAGTACTCATCCAATGAAAGAAATTAATGAGCGATTTTATGAACTAGTTGGAATATCACCAACAGCTAAAGAACTCAGTGTTGATATGAAAAGTTATGACCAACTAGCAAAAGACAGAAAGTAGGCCATTTAGTTGAATAATCAAGAACTAGTCAAAGTATGTAAAGAGTTACGACTATCAAATATGGCAAATATAGCAAGACTAAATCAATTCCCTGAAGATGATAAATCAGCGTGGCTTTTAAGTTTGGTAGATTGTAAAATTTAAGTTGAACATATTAGTGGACATAAAAACCCATAAAGGTCTTTAATGGTGTCACCACAACATTCCATTAGAAAGAAGGACCTTTATGGGCACCACTATTTTATCATTTGAAGACCGTGTTGTCATCGAAACTCTTCGTTATGAAAACCGCTCCCTTAAATACATCGCTGATTACCTTGGCTTCAGTAAAACCACGATCTTTAATGAGGTTCATCGTTTGACTGGTGAATATCACGCAGTTAAAGTTCAAGCTGATCATGAAGCTAAACTTAGTCATCGTGGGCGTAAAACCATCTTAACGACTAACCTCAAGCGATTAATTGAAGAAAAGATTAAGATCCAAAAATGGTCGATTGAACAAGTGGCTCATGTAGTTAGAATCGCCTACAAGACCATCTACAACTGGATTGATCAAGGAGTATTGGATATTGGCGTGGCTGATTTACCTGACCATGGAATTCGCCGCCGACGAGCCATAGAAACCCGTGGGACTTTTAGCCATGGACGTTCCATTGAAGATCGTCCCGCTGAAGTTATTGACCGTCATACCTCAGGTCACTTTGAAGCAGATACAGTTTTATCTGGAAAGCGTAAAGGTCAAGCAATAGCTACGTTTGTCGAGCGTAAGAGTCGTCTTACCATCGTTAAACGGCTTCAGGGACGAGATAGTACCTCAATGACCAAGGCCATTTTAGAATTAGCTAACCAGTTAGAAGATAATCTCAAGACCCTTACTGTTGACCATGGGAAAGAATTCGCTAACTACAAGCTAATTGAAGAGCAGGCCAGGATTCCCCTCTACTTTGCGCATGCTTATTCTCCACATGAACGGGGCAGTAATGAGAATCGCAACCGAGTACTACGACGCTTTATCCCCAAAGGTCAACCGATTGAGGAAATCACTGATGATGAGTTAATTCAAATTAACTGGTATTTGAACTCCAGGCCACTCAAATGTTTAAACTGGCGCACACCAATTGAGATCTTTTTGCGTAATCTGCGTCACTAACTTTGTTCAAGTTATTTCGGTGGATTATAGAATGAAGTTAGCCACCCAGTTGGTGGTAAATAAAAAACGCCATTCGGCGTGACATCAGGTATCATATTAAGTGAACCAAACCTATATGAAAGGATGTCCGTCAAATGACGCACTTAAATGATACCATGTCTACTAGTTTATTGACTACTCATAAAAAGAATGCTCATCTTACTAAAGAAGAACGTGTGATGATTGCGACTTTAAAGTCGCAAGGACTTTCCAATCGCGCAATTGGTCGCCAATTAGGAGTTAATCATCAAACAATTAATAACGAGCTCAACCGTGGTACGGTCCGCCAACTTCGTCGTCAAAAATCTAATGGTAAGATTTACGAATATTCTTACTACATCTATAGTTATGAAGCTGGTCAGGCCACATATCTTGAACATCACCGCCATTCTGGTCGTCGTCGCTTATATTATTCTTCAAAGCAATTTTTACGATTAGCTGATCAGCTAATGCTTGGTGAGTTTGACGACCACCATTACTCCCCACAAGCGGTTATTTATAAGGCTCGAGATTTAATGAATGATGGCACCCTGATCCCAAAGTCGGTTGTAACTTTATATCAATGGATTAATGAGGGTGTGCTTCGTACGTCCAATTTAGACCTCTTTGAAAAACCTAAACGTAAGCATCATCGAACTCATCCGCAAGCTAAAAGGTGCTTAGGGCCTAATATTGCTCAACGACCTCAAACTGCGGACCAACGGTCCGAAATTGGCCATTGGGAACTAGATACAGTTCAGGGACAGAAAAACGGTAATGACAGTGTTGTACTAGTAATGACTGATCGCCTTTCACGAGTTAATATCACGAGTAAAATTGCTGGTAAAACTGCGCATGCAGTAAATCAGTTCTTTATAAATTTACGCCAGAAAATGGGCACAGATGCTTACTATCGCATCTTTAAGACAATAACCTCTGACAACGGTTCAGAATTTAGTGAGTTAACACAAGTTCACGATCATGTTTTCTATGCTGATCCGTATTCCCCTTGGGAACGTGGATCCAATGAGATCAATAACCGGTTTCTCCGCAAGGAGATTACCAAAGGTGAAGCTATAAATAACTATAGTAGTGCTCAGATCATAGCGACTAATGATTGGATGAATCACTATCCACGAGCTATGTTTAATGGACATTCGTCAATGGATATCTATCGTAAGGCCTTCTACCAAGAGATATCACAGCTCCATCAACCAATAATCAATTGGTCAGTATTATTTATTTGAGTCCAGTGGCTAACTTATTCTTGAAATTTAGGGTTCAAGTTATTTCTTGCAATCTGCCGTTTACTAAAAAAGGAAATAGAAGTTAGATATGAAAAAAAGATCAACAGGCTTTATAAGCAAGCAAAATTTCCTAAACGCAAAACACTAAATGATTATATTTGGCATGATCAAATCAACTTTTCGACGCCAAATTCTAAGCAGCAACTACTAGATTTAAGCTTTATAGAGAAAAACGAAAACGCCGTTTTCGTTGGTACACCTGGAACGGGTAAAACTCACTTAGCAACAGCGTTAGGAATTAAGGCAATCGAAAACAGCATTAATGTAAAATTTTGGCGAGTAGCAGAGTTAGTAGATCAGTTGGAAAAAGAATGGAAAAGTCTCTCAATAGAACGTTTCAAAAAGAAATGTCATAAATATCAACTAATAATATTAGATGAAATGGGGTATGTACCATTTAGCAAAACCGGATCAGAATTGTTATTTCAACTTATAAGTGATTGGTATGAAACTAAGAGCATTATTATTACAAGTAACTTAGAATTTAGCCAGTGGAATAAGGTGTTTATTGATCCGAGATCAACAGCGGCATTAGTGGATCGTCTGATCCACCATGCACATATTGTTAGTTTTACTGGAGAAAGCTATCGATTAAAAAATGCATTATCAAATAACTAAATAAAATAAGAAGTGGGCTGTGCAAGACTATGTAAAAAGTCATTGCATTTCTCTGCAATTTCCCCTTGCAAAATACAGTTTTTTGTTAGAAGCATCATTGCCCGTTGTTTTATCGCTAAAGAGATATGATTACGATAATGAATATCTTCAACGGCTGCTAATTTAGTAACTACTTCAAGACAAGAAGAAGAAGCTTTACAGATATATTTTTGCTTTTTAATCGACCAGATTGTTGGCTTAAAGTGAAGCTCTGGTCCCAAGCAATTAACTGTTTTATAGCCATTTTTACACATTAAGTGTCCACATTTTGGGCAATGCATGGGGTAAGTTTGAATAAGATGGACAATGATTTGATTAGGTTGATCTTCAATTGGGTTATCAAAATTCTTTTCATCTAGTTTGAGGTAAGGATCTTTAATTCCTAAGATAGTTTTGATAGAATTGTTCATGAAAGATGGTCCTTTCTTAGCGAAGACGGGGTCCAACCATCTTTCGCTTTTTTATTTTAAATTTTAAACAAATAAAGCCCTGATGTTAAATCCATCAGTACTTAAAATTGTAAAGCCATAAGATATTCCTTTATAATACGAGAAAATAGCCCCTACTTATTTAATAATGAGGAGCTATTTTATGATGTGTGCAAAAAATCTTAAAAATAGGAAAGTTCAAAAAAGTCAATAGTACTACTTTGCAGGATGAGTAGTACTATCGTCACTTGTGCGGTAACCAAAGTAGAATTGAATAGCGGCGATCGCAATGTTAACCCAGTTCATAGCAATAAACCAACCGTTGATTGCGCTTGCATCATGTGATACACCATAATAAACCCAGAAACCGATAACAATTGCACAAACATTGATCCAAGCGAAAGTCTTTTGTAGTATTTGATTATTAAGTTGGAACCACATCCAAATAACATTAATAACAAACCAAATAGCTAAGATCCAAAAAATAACATTAAATAACATGAGATATCCCTCCTTAGGGCCTAGGTAAACGGTAATAAACGCGGAACTGATGAATAGCAACATTCGAAAAAAGTATTACACGGTGTGGTTAGCAATTGAAGTTATTTACAATAATTGGCAATGCTTTACTAATTTTTGGAAAGTTGTTGCTTAGCATCTTCATATCCGTCAACATAGTCACGAAGAGCATGCATCTTACCTTTAATAAACTTATTGGTGACATTAATAATGTGTTGTGGATACTTCCGGAAAGGTTCTAGTGCCTTATAATCCTTAACTGCCTGATCATAACCTTTTTGGTATGCGTTTGTTGCATCTTTTTGGCTATTTGACGTAGGACAATTTTTCTTTTTAAACATAATTACCACCTCTTTTGTTGTCCTACCATGATAGTAACAAGTATATAAATTCAATTCCAATAATATGGTATAAAAATAAAAATATTATACAATAATAAAAATGCTGATTAAAAACTTTTAACCAGCATTTTTATTATTCTTTATTCTTTTTCAGAAGTTCAGTAATTTCTTTAAGGTACATAACTTCTTCACTTGGAGTTTCTATTTTTTTATCTTCTTTTTTACGGAAAGTGTTGATCGCTTTTACCATTAAGAAAACGACGAAAGAAATAATTAGAAAATTGATGACCGCGTTTAGGAAACTTCCGTATTTAAATTGAGCGTCACCGACTGTCAAGACAAGGTTAGATAAGTCAATTCGACCAATAAATAGGCCAATGAGAGGATTAATAAGGTTATTAACTAATGATTTTACGATTGAGGTAAAAGCTGCACCAACAATTATCCCAACTGCCATGTCAATAACGTTACCGCGGGCAATGAATATCTTGAATTCTTTTAACATAAAATAGGCCTCCTTCTAGCTCTAGAGGGGAACAACTTCAATTATGATTATATCAAACAGAATTATATGCTTAGGGCTTTTATGAGATGACATAAGGAGATTTAATTTATTTTTAAATAATAATTGCATACTATATCAAGCTATTATATTATATAATATATAATATTACAGCTAAAAAGGAGGGATAGAATGAAGATTCAAATTACAGCTGACTTACTCGATGGGATGGTCTTAGCAATTCTTGAACATAAAGATTACTATGGGTATGCCTTAACCCAGCGAATGCAATCAGCTATTACCATTTCCGAATCAACAATGTATCCCGTTTTACGCCGGTTAAAAAAAGACGGTTATTTAATAACTTATGATCAGCCTTACCAGGGACGGAATCGCCGTTATTATCAAATTACAGAAGCCGGCAAGGAACACTTACAACGTATTCGTAAGTTATGGACTGATTATAAAAATAGTTTAGATGGTATTTTTTATGGGTTAGGTGAGGGAGAAGATAAAGATGAATGAACGTCAAAAATACATTAATGATTTATCAATATATTTAAGACAATTAACTGATGAAGAACGAAATGATGCATTAGAATTTTATGATGAATATATTGCCGACGCTGGGCTGGAGACCCGAACAGCGATTGAAGAAAGGTTAGGAACGCCACGACAGTTAAGTCATAAGATATTAGCTGATTATTCAATTAAAGCTAATAATGAATCGATCAAAGAAGGACATCCTGCTTCGCCTCATTCTAGTTGGCGCGTCTTTTGGTGGGTGCTAGTAGCAATTATTACTTCCCCAATAACGTTTGGGCTAGGAATTGCCGTATTTGCACTATTGTTGGCAGCAGGGGGAGTCGCATTCGGTTTAATCGCTGGAATAATTGTCTTGATCTTTGGAGTTGCTGCTGTGGCAATTGTATCTCTTTATGTGGGAATTGGTTTAATTACGACAAACTTGTTCAGTGGGCTATTTTATCTTGGATTAGGAGTGACCCTCATTGGCTTATTCCTTGTTTGTTTGCATTTAATCTACTGGTTAATTAGAGTTATTGTTCAAGGGATTGCTAATTTTGCTAAGTTCATTTATGCAAAAGTGCAGGCAAGGAGGAAAAAGTAAATGAAAAGAATATTTAAGATAGGAGTAATTGTTTTAATCTTAGGAGTAATCCTCCTCGGAATAGGCTTCTTTAATAATGGTAATAAGGCTGTTTATTTTGAGAACAAACGTCCAGTAATTTTTCATTCTCACACTAAAACAATAAGTACTAATAAAGCTTTTGAACGGATTGATATCTCAGCATCGACGGCTAATGTAATAGTTCGTGAAGGTAAAAAATATCAGATTACTTATTCTGGCATAAGCAGGCATACTCCGGCTGTAACTGTTCATAATAACGTTGCTTCAATTCGCCAAACTGGTGGCTTTCCGCTTGTCTTTAACTTTAATGAGTATCAGCCCCACCAAGATTTAATCATTGTAACTATCCCACATGATCAAGCCTTAGCTGGTCGTATTCATTTAGAGAGTGGTGATCTAACAGTTTCTCAAGTTAAGATGGATAATATTGATGTTAACAGTGGCGCAGGCGAGGTTGAATACCGTCAAGTTACATTACGTGGAGGAAGTACAAAACTCTCGTCAGGTAACTTCACAGGACATGATTTAACAGTTCAAGGACAATATACTGTTAATAATCAATCTGGTGATAATACGGTCACAAACACAACTGTTGATGGCTACTTCCTAAAGACTGATGCAGGTGATAATGAACTTAATGGTGAAGATAAGGGTGAAGAACCCTTACATCAGAATGATGATGCAGAAAATGTGCTCCGCTTGATAACGCAATCTGGTGATAATGAAGTGAATTAAGGTAACTAAGATTAATAAAAGCCCCTCGATATCTAGAAATTAGATGTCGAGGGGCTTTTTAATAGGAGAAAAGTCTTAATTTTTAATTATGCGCTGGATTATTTTTCTTCAACGCCAGTACCATCGTAGCAACGTTCAAGTAATTCCTTGAGTTGGCTAACAAGTGGTTCAACTGGGTTAGTAGTAGTACATTGATCTTCGTAAGCTAAGCGAGCAAGATCGTCAACTACTTTATCAAATTCTTCACGTGTAACGCCATTGTCCTTAAGACTAAGCTTAACACCACATTCGTGAGCAAGTTCGATAACTTTCTTAGCATATGCTTCAGCTAATTCTTCATCAGTGTTGCCTTTCAAACCAATGAACCGTGCAATGTCAGCGTAGTCCTTAGTTGCATGGTAAGTCTCATAGTGAGGCCAGAGAGCAAGCTTTTGTGGACGTTTTGCGTTAAAGCGAATTACTTGTGGCATTGCAATAGCGATAAGCAAACCGTGAGGAAGACCGAATGCTCCACCCATCTTGTGAGCAAGAGAGTGGTTAATTCCTAAGAAGGCTTGACCAAATGCCATACCGGCCATTGTTGAGAAGTCGTGCATCTTACGACGAGCTAACTTGTCACCTTGAACTGACTTAGGAAGGTTTTCCATAACACCCTTGATGGTTTGTAGTGACCAACCACGAGTGTAATCAGTTGCCATAACAGAAACATATGATTCAGTAGCGTGACATAAAACATCTAGTCCAGTCCATGCAGTAGTTTTTGCTGGGACAGTTTCAACGAATTGTGAGTCAACAATCGCAATGTTTGGAGTTAGGGCGTAGTCAGCAAGTGGGTACTTAACATGAGTTTCTGAATCGGTAATAACCGCAAATGGAGTAACCTCTGAACCAGTACCTGATGTAGTAGGAATCCCAATAAGTTGAGACTTAGTAGGCTTCTTGATTTGGTAAGCACGCTTCCGAATATCAAGATACTTTTGCATAACCCCATACCATGAAGTTTCTGGGTGCTCATAGAACATCCACATAGCCTTAGCAGCATCCATTGGTGAACCACCACCAAGAGCAATAATTGTATCAGGTTTGAAGTCGTTCATCATGGCAACACCTTTTTCAACAGTGTTTGTTGATGGATCTTCTTCAACGTCATCAAATACTAAGAAAGCAGTGTTGTTTTGGCGTTGACGCAATTGATCGATAACACGTTGAACGTAACCACGCTTGCTCATTCCAGGACCAGTAACGATGAATGCCCGGTTAATGTTTGGAATATCTTGCAATTCTTTTAGTGAGTTGCGTTGAAAGTATACTTTTGGGGGAATCTTAACCCATTGACGGTTTTCACGCCGCTTTGCAATTGTTTTAATGTTTAAGAGGTCCCAATCAGTAACGTTGTGAGAAATTGAGTTACCACCGTATGAACCGGTACCTAAAGTAAGTGATGGGGTCATGTTGTTGTAAATGTTACCAATACCACCGATACCAGATGGGGAGTTAACAATAATCCGTGAAGCACGCATTTCAAGACCGTACTTAGTTGCTAAATCATCGTCAAGGGTGTGAATAGCAGCAGTATGACCTTCACCACCGTAGTGCAATAATTGAGCACAAATATCAAAGGCATTTTCATGTGAAGTGGCCTTGTACATTGTTAATACCGGTGAAAGCTTTTCAGCGGAAAGTGGGTACTTGTCACCAACACCTTCATATTCAGCAATAATAACCTTAGTGTTTTCAGGAACTTTAATTCCACACATATCAGCGATGGCGTTAGCTGAACGACCAGCAATTGGTCCACGAACTTGGTGACGCTTAGGATCAATGAAGCCCTCAGTGAACTTATCAATTTCGTTTGGCTTCAAGAAGTAACAGTTCCACTTTTGGAATTCTTCTTTTACCTTGTCGTAGATTTCTTCATCAACAACAACTGAGTTTTCAGTAGCACAGATCATTCCGTTATCAAAAGTCTTGGAAAGAACGATATCGTAAACAGAACGTTCAATATTAGCAGTTTTTTCAATGTAAGCTGGACCGTTACCAGGACCAACACCAAGAGCAGGGTTACCTGAACTGTAGGCAGCTTTAACTAATGAAGGACCACCAGTTGCTAAAATAGTAGCAGTCTTAGGGTGTTGTAACAATGCAGTTGTGTTTTCACGGCTACTTTCAGGAAGCCATTGAATCATGTTCTTTGGTGCACCGGCCTTTTCAGCAGCTTCTTGTAAAATCTTAGCTGTTTTAATGGAAGATTTCATGGCTTGACGGTGGAAAGAAAAGATGATTGTATTCCGTGTCTTAGCACTAATGATTGATTTGAAGATCGTTGTTGAAGTAGGGTTAGTAACTGGAACGATACCTGCAATAATACCAAGAGGATCAGCAATAGTGATGGTTTGGTTTTCATCGTTGTTTTCGATGATTCCGACAGTCTTATCATGACGGATGTTGTTCCAAATGTATTCACTTGCGTAGATGTTCTTGATAGCTTTATCTTCGGCAACCCCACGACCGGTTTCTTCAGCTGCATCAATAGCTAAGTCCATGTGGTGTTCTTCAGCAGCTAAGGCCATGGCTTGACAAATTTTGTCAACTTGTTCTTGTGAGTAGTAACGTAATTGTTCAAAAGCTGCTTCACTTTTGGCAATTATGTCATCAACTAATTTTTGCGCATTTTGCTTTTTTTCTTCTTCAGTTAATACGTTTTTTTTAACTTGTTTTTTGTTGTTAGCAGGCATAATTGAAATCTCCTTTTTCAATTCTTTTCTTTGTTAATATTTGAACATGTATAATATTACTACATTTTTTTGCTTTGTAAATACCTTTGTGAATGTTTAAACAATGGTTATTTTTTGCGAATTCGCTTACAATATTGTCTTTATAATACTTGTATAGCAAGAAAAAACATTGGTATTATTTTTGCGATTAAGGGATGGCTGAATTCAATAACTACTCATAATTGCAGTACATTTCACAAATTTAACTATGAAGATAACTATATTAATGGAACTTAGCTAGTTATTAAGTTAACTAATCAATTTAGCCTATTTTTTGGCTCTACAATATCTGGTGTTGATATAGAAATATCACTTTCTATACCAATACTAGATTTTTTGTTTTTAAACTAAAAAAGAGGCATGCCCTCTGATACAATGAAATCGCCAAATCACATAGTAAAGAAGGTAACCTCCATGGATAATGATACAAGGACTCTCCTCAATTTAACAGACCCTCATTTAAATTTTCCTCATCATTGGCTTAAATATAAATCAATTAAAAACGTTCGGGTGGCACAAATATCCTGTACCCTTTCTTATATCCCGCGTGCTTGTCCAAATTGTGGCGTTATTAATCGTGGACAAATCTTAAAATATGGTTTTTATCAAGCTAAATACAAATATGGACAATTTAGGGCTCAACCATTAATGTTGCTTGTTAATACTCAACGTTTTCAATGTCCTGACTGCCATACAACATTTAATGCGACTAGTTATCTTTTTGAAAAGCAACGAACAATTAGTCGTGATTTAAGGCGTGAAATTATTCTTCGGTTAACGCGAATTCAAACAATTAAAGATATTGCCCATGATTTGTTTATCAGTGAAGCTTCGGTCCAGCGGGTCCTTTTGGACCTCGCTGATCAATACAAGCCGAATTTAAACTATCTACCGGAAACACTATGTATTGATGAATTTAAATCAATGCGGAGCGCTAAAGGTAAGATGAGTTTCATCGCTGTTGATGGTGATCGGAGTTGCTTATTTGAACTCCTTGAAGATCGGCGATTACGTAGTTTATTTAAGCATTATCAACAGTTTACACGTGCTGCCCGTTGCCGGGTAAAATATCTGGTAATGGATATGAACGCTGCTTATGATCAACTAGTTAAAACCGTTTTTCCTTGTGCTCAAATCATCTATGATCGCTTTCATATTGCCAAACACCTTAATGATACGATGAATCATGTGCGAATTCATGTCTTCAATCGTTTGCGAAAAGGTGATTCTGCGGAGCAGAAACAAGCTCGGCGCCTTAAACGTTATTGGCGGCTATTTCTTCAAGATCGGGAAAATTTAAGTACAAAAGTTTATTACGAAGGACGTTATTTTAATCGCGTTGTTAATTCCATTATGATCTTAGACTTAATGTTAGCGTATGACCAAGAGTTAAGAGCCACCTATAATTTTATTCAATCCTTGAAGCGTGCTTACAATCAACGTGATTTTACAACTTTCTTTCAATTACTTAAACTCCGGCCAGACAGTGTCAGCCATTATACAATCCACCGTTGTCAAGTTTTAGCGCGCTATAAAGAGGGAATTAAGCGTGGCTTTGAGACGAAGTTCTCAAATGGTCGAACCGAAGGGATTAATAATCGAATTAAAACTATCAAACGAGTTGCCTGTGGTTATCGTTACTTTACGGCATTTAAAACGCGGATTTATTTAATTATTGGCCACCAAATTCAAACTAACTAAAAAGAACCGCCACGAATGACGATTCTAACTAGACCAATTTAATTGGCGAAAATTCATATTTGCGTATCAACACTACTTGACGTAGAGCCTATTTTTTAAAATCCTGAAATGTCAATTTAAATTAGAAAAAAGGTGAAAGTTGTTCTTCTGTGACATGACTCAAGAATACTTCTAATGGTGTACGATAATTAAGAGATTTTCGTGGGATATTGTTGCAACGATGCATTAGCTGAGTGACTAGTTCGTCTGGTAAATCGCGAAAATCTAGCTTTTTACTAAGACCATCACGACGCAAGAGGCCGTTATTATTTTCGTTTAACCCTCGTTGATTGGGAGCACCGACTTCCGCAAAATAGGTGTGAAGATCATACTTATTGGCTATTTCTCGCCATCCAGCAAATTCTTTCCCGTTATCAAAAGTAATTGATTTAACAAAGTGACGTGGCAGTTTAGCGAGCCATTGATCAAGCTGGCAATTCACTGCTTCGTCTGTTTTATGATGAATATTAAGGACAATCATTACTTTGGATTGTCGCTCTACTAGCGTCATTACCGCTCCGCGGTGAGCTTTACCTTGAACTGTATCAGCTTCAAAGTGCCCAAATTCATGTTGGTAATGCGGAAAATCACGATATCGTTGATAGATACTGCGTCCTAATTGGCCAGCTTTACCACGATGTTCCACATAGCCATTGGGATGGCGTTTTCCTTTCATCGGTAGCTGTTTAACGGAAAAGCCATACTGATTGCGGGCAAACATGCGATAAAGGGTGCGCATACTGCAGCTAATTGGGTGTTCATGACGACCAATAATAGTATCAGGAGTCCAACCTGCCTTGATTTGCGCATGGATATAGTTAACTTCGATAGTTGGCAGTTGGGTCTGCTTCCGACCACAACGACGCTTATGTCGCTGATAAGTCTGAAGATATTGGTCGATGGTTTTACCGTCGTTGAGGAAACGATAAACACGATAGATGGTTTCTTGACTACGCTGAAGTAATTTAGCAGCCCGATAAGCTTTAGTACCTTGATACCAAAAATCAGCTATGAGAGTTAATTCACGTGTGGTAAGATGTTTATAGGTCATTTGTGATTGCCTTTCTTTTGATTAGGGATATTCAAAAGTCTATCACAAATGGCTTTTTACTTTTTCTAACTTAATTTTACAAACGACGAATAAAAAAAGCCACTACTTAGAATAAACTAAATAGTGACTATATTTTTTAACTAGTCGCGAGCATTAATATCTTTTCCCGCGTTTGGATCTTTAACGTCATAATCGCTGTCATTCATTGCCTCAACAGCGCCCATGCGATATCCGTTGCCGACTTGGCTAAAAAAATCATGGTTAGAAGTGGAAGTAGAAATTCCGTTCATAACAACTGGGTTAACATCAGAAGCGGTGTCAGGGAATAGCGGATCTTGACCAAGGTTCATTAATGCCTTATTAGCGTTGTAACGGATGAAGGTTAAGACATCATCTGTCCAACCAACTTGATCATAAAGAAGATGGGTATATTTTTCTTCATTATCATATAGTTCGTAAAGGAAATTATACATCCAATCTTTCATATCCTGTTGCTGTTTTTCTGTCCGATCACGTAAACCGACTTGGAACTTGTATCCAATGTATGTCCCGTGAACTGATTCGTCCCGTAAAATTAGCTTAATGATTTCAGCCACATTGTTTAATTTGTTGTGACCAAGATAATAAAGGGGAGTATAGAAACCAGAGTAGAATAAGAAAGTTTCAAGGAAAACATTGGCTACTTTCTTTTTTAGCGGGTCTTGACTTGGATCAAGGTACATATTTGCAATTTTAACAGCCTTGTTTTGCAAGTATTCTTCTGTATCAGACCATTCAAAAATTTCTTTAATTTGGTCGGGGGTATTAAGGGTAGAGAAAATAGTTGAGTAACTCTTAGCATGAACTGATTCCATAAATTGGATGTTATTAAGAACTGCTGTTTCATGAGGAGTTTTAACATCTTCTTTAAGGGCAGTTAATCCTGCTTCTGATTGAACAGTATCAAGAAGGGTTAAACCACCAAAAACATGTCCGACAGTCCATTGATGATCGTCATCTAATTCACGCCAATCATCCATATCATTGGCAACAGGAATTCGTGTATCAAGCCAGAACTGTTCTGTTAGCTTTTCCCAAGTAGCTTTATCGATCATGTCGGAAACTTCATTCCAATTGATTGCTTTATATTGATTTACAGGTTTAAATTCTTCCAGTTTCATTGATTGAGCTCCTCCAAATACATTGCTTTTAAGTAAGTCGAGATACCAAAAGCCGTTTGTATACATAATATCAAGTTTACCAGTGCCCAACGTTTAAATCAAATTCTGATTAGGCTTAGATAACGCAGCTTTCACATTGGTTTGCTCCAATTTCAGCGCTATCGTCAGTAAATGTTCGGATATAGTAGATTGACTTAATACCGCGTTTGTAGGCATAGTGCCGTAAGATATTTAGATCACGGGTCGTCATTTTATCTGTTCGTCCATTCTTCCATTCGTAAAGGCCTGCCGGGATTGTTGACCGCATAAAGAGGGTCATCGAAAGAGATTGATCAATGTGCTGTTGTGCAGCGGCGTATGTGTCAATGACCTTTCGCATATCCATATCATAAGCAGAACGATAGTAAGGCATTGTGTCGTTTGAAAGGTATGGGGCAGGATAATAGATTTTACCGATCATCTTTTCCTGTCGTTCTTCAACACGATTAATGATAGGATGCAAACTAGCAGTTGAGTCATTAATGTAGGAAGTTGAACCATTTGGCGCTACAGCAAGACGATATTGGTTATAAAGGCCATCTTTCATCACCTTTTTTTTCAAATTCTTCCAATCTTCAATTCCAGGGATAAAAATACCTTCGAAAAGATCTTTAACAACATCTGATTGTGGGCCCCAATCCTTAGTGACATATTTGTCAAAGTAGGAACCATCCGCATATTTACTATTTTCAAAATCATGGAAAGCTTCTTGGCGCTCTTTGGCAATTTCATTCGATGATACCAATGACCAATAGTTTAAGAGCATAAAGTAAACGCCTGTAAATTCAATCGCAACAGGACTTCCGTATTGAATATGGTGCTTAGCGAGGTAGCTATGCAATCCCATTGCACCCAAACCAACTGAATGGGCAAGCCGATTTCCATTTTGAATGGTTGGGACGACATCTAGGTCTTCTACGTCACTGATTCGGGTGAGTCCCCGCATCATTGCCTTAATCGATTTACCAAAGTCAGGACTTTCCATCATGTTAGCAATGTTGGTTGAACCAAGATTACAACTGATATCAATTCCCATTTCTGAATACGATTGATCGTCATTTACTCGCGCTGGTACTTGAACTTGAGCAATCTCTGAACATAAATTACTCATCACGATTTTTCCACTAATTGGATTATCTCGGTTTTCTGTATCAATGTTGATAATGTAAGGATAGCCTGATTCTTGTTGGAGTTTGCTGATTTCATCTTCTAAGTCACGGGCATTAACTTTCTTCTTGCGAATATCATCGTTTGCCACTAAGTTATCATATTCTTTTGTGATATCGATATAGGAGAATGGCTTCCTATATACTCGTTCAACATCGTAGGGGCTAAACAAGTACATATCAGCATTCTGTTCTACCAATTCATAGAACTTATCAGGAACCGTAATTCCGAGAGAAAGGGTCTTTAAGCGGATCTTTTCATCAGCGTTTTCCTTTTTTGCTCCTAAGAATTCAATAATATCAGGGTGGAAGACACTAAGGTAAACGACTCCAGCTCCCTGACGCTGTCCAAGTTGATTGGAGTAGGAAAAACTATCTTCTAACAGTTTCATTACAGGAACAACTCCACTAGCAGCACCTTGTATTTTCTTGATTGGGGCACCAGCTTCACGAAGGTTGCTTAAATTGATTCCAACACCGCCACCAATTTTAGAAAGTTGGAGGGCAGAATTGATTGTTCGACCAATGGTATTCATGTCGTCCGTTGTTTGAATCGCAAAGCAGCTGACGAATTCTCCCCGGCGTTTACGCCCAACGTTAAGGAAAGTTGGCGTTGCGGGTTGGTAACGTTGATGGATGATTTCATCAGCGAGCTGCATTGCTAGTTCTTCATCACCGTTAGCAAGATAAAGAGCATTCATTGCGACCCGATCAATATAGTTTTCAAGGTAGTACTCTTTATCATTTGTCCGTAAGGCATATTGGGCATAGAACTTGTAAGCAGCCATAAAAGAATGGAAGTGGAAGTTTTGTGCTTTTAAATAATCGTAAAGCTTTTCAATGAACGCTTCACTATATTTATTCATAAAAGTTTCTTCAATATAATCATTTTCTTCTAACCATTGAAAACGCTCTTTTAATGAAGAAAATCTTTTGGTATTTGGCTCAACATTATTTTTGATAAAGTCTTCTAAGGCCAATTTATCTTTATCTAGTTGAATTTGTCCGTTTTTTGGGATATTTACTTCGTTGTTATAATCGTAATATTTAACTTTGGTCATATCGATATCAGATAACGCCATATTAATAACTCACTTTCTGAATTAATTTGATTATGTCAATAAAGAAGCCAGTACACCAATAGCGAATTGATGCCTGGCAAAATATTAGTTTATTTAAACTTAGGCAAGTTGGTTTAATTGATCAGGACGAAAGCCAGAAAAAGCTTGACCGTTAGGAAGCTTTACAACTGGAGTCGCCATAAAACCCTCCGACTTAAGTTGCGATATGTATTCTGGTTGTTCATCGATGTTGTGTTCAATAAATGAAATTTTGTGCTGCTCAAGGAAACGTTTTGTCATCTTGCATTGGATACAATTATTTTTTGAAAATACAGTTACCATCTTCACGAGGCCTCCTAAACGATTAGTCGATGTTTTCTAGTATAACGGTGAATTAGAAAAAATCAATTAAAAAAGCACTATATTTCGTGCTTGTGAAATAGTGAAACACAATATATAGTGATTGAGCTGGCGATTGACATCTGTGAAACTTTTTTTGATAAAATGCCTAAGCAGATGATTAATAAAATTAATGGTGGATTATAGAATGAAGTTAGCCACCCAGTTGGTGGTAAATAAAAAACGCCATTCGGCGTGACATCAGGTATCATATTAAGTGAACCAAACCTATATGAAAGGATGTCCGTCAAATGACGCACTTAAATGATACCATGTCTACTAGTTTATTGACTACTCATAAAAAGAATGCTCATCTTACTAAAGAAGAACGTGTGATGATTGCGACTTTAAAGTCGCAAGGACTTTCCAATCGCGCAATTGGTCGCCAATTAGGAGTTAATCATCAAACAATTAATAACGAGCTCAACCGTGGTACGGTCCGCCAACTTCGTCGTCAAAAATCTAATGGTAAGATTTACGAATATTCTTACTACATCTATAGTTATGAAGCTGGTCAGGCCACATATCTTGAACATCACCGCCATTCTGGTCGTCGTCGCTTATATTATTCTTCAAAGCAATTTTTACGATTAGCTGATCAGCTAATGCTTGGTGAGTTTGACGACCACCATTACTCCCCACAAGCGGTTATTTATAAGGCTCGAGATTTAATGAATGATGGCACCCTGATCCCAAAGTCGGTTGTAACTTTATATCAATGGATTAATGAGGGTGTGCTTCGTACGTCCAATTTAGACCTCTTTGAAAAACCTAAACGTAAGCATCATCGAACTCATCCGCAAGCTAAAAGGTGCTTAGGGCCTAATATTGCTCAACGACCTCAAACTGCGGACCAACGGTCCGAAATTGGCCATTGGGAACTAGATACAGTTCAGGGACAGAAAAACGGTAATGACAGTGTTGTACTAGTAATGACTGATCGCCTTTCACGAGTTAATATCACGAGTAAAATTGCTGGTAAAACTGCGCATGCAGTAAATCAGTTCTTTATAAATTTACGCCAGAAAATGGGCACAGATGCTTACTATCGCATCTTTAAGACAATAACCTCTGACAACGGTTCAGAATTTAGTGAGTTAACACAAGTTCACGATCATGTTTTCTATGCTGATCCGTATTCCCCTTGGGAACGTGGATCCAATGAGATCAATAACCGGTTTCTCCGCAAGGAGATTACCAAAGGTGAAGCTATAAATAACTATAGTAGTGCTCAGATCATAGCGACTAATGATTGGATGAATCACTATCCACGAGCTATGTTTAATGGACATTCGTCAATGGATATCTATCGTAAGGCCTTCTACCAAGAGATATCACAGCTCCATCAACCAATAATCAATTGGTCAGTATTATTTATTTGAGTCCAGTGGCTAACTTATTCTTGAAATTTAGGTAATAAAATTAATTTGAAAAACCGGTCTATTATTATACACTTAAAAGCAAGGTAATTTTAAGTACTTGGAGAAAAAGAATGAAAAAAAACAATTCATCATTATCTGAACAACAAAAGTTTATGAAGATGGCGATTGCAGAAGCAAAACAAGCCAGAATTTTAGATGAAGTACCAATTGGTGCGATTGTTGTCCACGATGGACAGGTAATTGGACGTGGTCATAATATGCGTGAAAAGTTTCAAGATGTTACCTATCACGCAGAAATGCTTGCAATTATGGAAGCATGCACAAATTTAGGGAGTTGGCGCTTAGAAGATTGCGACTTGTATGTTACGTTAGAACCGTGCATCATGTGTAGCGGTGCCATTATCAATGCACGGATAAAAAATGTTTATTATGGTGCCGCTGATCCGAAAGCAGGGGCAGTTGATAGCTTATATCATTTACTAAGTGATTCACGTTTAAATCATCAAGTTAATGTTCATTCTGGTATTTTAGGGGATGAGTGTAGCCAAATGTTAAAAAGTTTTTTCCGTGAAATTCGCCGTCGGCGGAAAGAGGCTCGAAGAAAAAATAAGACTAACCTCTAGTAATTTAAAGAAAAATAGTGTATTATACTATTTGCCGTAAGGCCTTAGAGCAAGGGCATGCTTACGAACCGTGTCAGGTCTGGAAGGAAGCAGCACTAAGTATGATATGCCTTGTGCTCTAAGTTTTATTGATAATTAAGCGGACTCGTAATAATTTGTTGCGGGTCTTTTTATTTTAAAATTTTAATTAAAATGTATTTTAACTACTTTATATGCTTAATTCCTTGTATAATATTTTATAGTATTTTAAATTCAGAAAGGGAGTCTGGCAATGAGTTATCAGGCATTATATCGTGTCTGGCGACCACAGCGATTCGATGATCTTGTCGGTCAACAGATTGTTACAAGAACCCTAAAAAACGCCATTATCACTCACCAGATAAGCCATGCATACTTGTTCGCTGGTCCACGTGGTACTGGTAAAACCTCAGCAGCGAAGATTTTTGCTAAAGCGGTTAATTGTCATCACTCTAAGGATGGCGAACCATGCAATGAGTGTGATATTTGTAAAGCAATTACAAACGGGCAATTAAATGATGTAATTGAAATCGATGCGGCTTCTAATAATGGGGTTGAAGAGATTCGTGATATTCGGGATAAGGCAAAATATGCTCCTACCCAAGCGGATTACAAAGTTTATATAATTGATGAAGTTCACATGCTTTCAACGGGGGCTTTTAATGCATTGCTAAAAACGCTTGAAGAACCACCAGCCAATGTGATTTTTATTCTTGCAACTACGGAACCCCATAAAATTCCTTTAACAATTATTTCGCGAGTTCAACGATTTGATTTTCGCCGAATTTCAGCAGAAGATGCATTTAATCGAATGAAATATATCCTTGATCAAAAGGAAGTTACTTATGATGAAAAAGCATTATGGGTAATTGCAAATGCCGCTGAAGGAGGAATGCGGGATGCGCTGAGTATTCTTGACCAGGTGCTTTCTTTCAGTGATAATGAAGTAAAGTTGGATGATGCTTTATTAGTTACAGGAAGTGTTACTAAACAGTTATTAAAGAAGTACCTTTTGGAAATTAGTAAGCATGAAGGAGCGACTGCTCTTGATACTATGAAGGATATTTTAGATGAAGGAAAAGACGGTCAGCGGTTCATTGAGGACTTGATTTCCTTTATTCGCGATATTCTGTTGTACCAAGAATCACCAAGCTTGATTAGTGTTGAAAGTACAGGACTAAAGCAGGAAGACTTTGAAGAAATAGGCCAACTTGCTTCTTCAGCAACCCTATACCAAATGATTGATGAACTAAATAATATCCAAGAAGAGATGCGCTTTACGACTCATCCAGATGTATACTTGGAAGTTCTCACAATAAAGCTTGCACAAATCGAACCACAAAAGAATATTCAATCGGTACCAGCAGTTTCTGCGGATACAAATACTGCAGCTACTAAGACGATTGAAAAATTACAACAAGAGATTCAGCAATTGCAACAAACAGTAAAGCAATTGCAACAAACAGTAAAGCAGTTGCAGAATACGCCGGTAAGGGCTAGTCGCCCATCACCTCGCCAACAAAATGAGCAACCACGAGTACAACAAAAGAAAGTGCAGGTTAATCTCAATAAGATCTACCCAGTATTAGAAAATGCGACTCGTCAAGATTTAATAAATATTCGTGAGTTATGGGGAGATATGTTGAACCTATTGTCGGTGCCACAACGGTCCTTACTTCATGTTTCACAACCGGTTGCCGCTAGTGCCGTGGGAATAATTGTTGCTTTTGATTATCCGTTCCTATTCCAGCAAGCCGCTGATGATACAACGTTGTTAGAGAATATGGAAAGTGCTTTACAACGTTTAACTGGGAATGAACGGCAAGTTGTTTTTGTACCTAAGGATAAGTGGCCAAAAATTCGGCAAGACTTTATTAAAGATCATGGTTTTGGTAAGAATCAGCAAAAGCCGCAACCTACTAAACAAAAGACACAAACTACTGAAGGAAGCGGGCAAACTCCTGTGGCCACACCGGCACCAATGGAAGAACCACCGCTACCACCAGAAGATGAAGCACTGACTGAAGAAACGTCACCTCAAGAAGATAACCAAGTAGCAACAGCACAGAAGTTATTTGGTAGTGATATTGTTAAAGTAGAAGATAATTAAGAAAAAGGATGGATGATATTATGATGCGTGGAATGAATATGCAACAAATGATGAAGCAGGCTAAGGCAATGCAAAAGAAAATGATGGCTGAACATGAAGAACTTGCTAAGCAGGAATTTGTTGGAAAGGCACCGGATGATATGGTGACTGCTACGTTTAGCGGGGATAACCAATTACTTGACTTAAAGATTAAGCCAGAAGCAGTTGATCCAGATGATATTGATATGCTTCAAGATTTGGTAATTGCTGCTGTGAAAGACGGAATGAAGCAAGTTCAAGATGCTACTCAACAAAAGCTTGGTAAATATACGCAAGGTATGGGGTTGTAAAAAGTGATCCAATATCCAGAACCATTAGCAAAATTAATTGAAAGCTATACTAAATTGCCAGGAATCGGGCAAAAGACTGCAACTCGCCTGGCATTCTACACTTTGAGTATGCAAGAAGATGATGTAACAAACTTTGCTAAATCCCTCCTGTCGGCTAAAAGGGACCTTCATAACTGTAGTATTTGTGGCAATATTACCGAAGACGACCCTTGTCCAATTTGTCGCGATAAGACCCGTGATCATTCGCAAATTCTAGTTGTTGAGCAGTCACAAGACGTTATGGCAATGGAACGGATGCATGAATATCATGGTTTATACCATGTCCTTCATGGAGTTATTTCTCCAGTTGCAGGAACAGGCCCAGAAGATATTAATATTACAAGTTTACTTAAACGACTAAAGAAAGATGATGAAGTAAAGGAAATTATTATTGCAACGAATGCTTCATCTGATGGTGAGTTGACGGCCGGTTATCTCGCTAAGCTAATTAAGCCTGCGGGAATTAAAGTTACTCGGTTGGCGCATGGGTTATCAGTTGGCGCTGATATTGACTATGCTGATGAGATGACATTATTCAAAGCAGTACAAGGGCGAACGGAGATGTAAGAAAATGTTTTTTAAGCGGCCGACTAAAGAGGTAGAACGTGAACGAAACCAACGCCTGCTAGAAGCGGTATACTCTACGAAGGCTAGTTGGGATCATGCACGTGAAACTGAACGGGCAGTATATGAAGCAAACGTTAATAGTGAACTTCATTATCGTTCCCGGATTCAAGAACAGAAATTTTTATACCTATATAAAATTGCTCGTAAGTTTAAAGTTCACGGGAAATTAAATGATGGAGTAATTGATCGCTAGGAGAGAGAAATGGACGGTAAATTTATATCATTTGAAGGACCAGATGGCGCGGGTAAGACAAGTGTAATCCAACAGATCCAAAGGGAATTGGAAGATCAGCTTGGCACAGAAAAAGTTATGTATACTCGTGAACCTGGTGGTAATAAGATCTCTGAGCAAATTCGCCAGGTACTGTTTGATAGTCAAAATACCGATATGGATGGACGGACAGAAGCATTGCTTTTTGCTGCTGCTCGTCGGCAACACATTGTTTCAGAAATAATTCCGGGGCTGAAAGCAGGCAAAGTTATTCTGTGTGATCGATTTGTAGATAGTTCCATTGCTTACCAGGGAGCTGGCCGGGGCCTTGGAGAAAAAGAAATTTGGCAAATTAATCAGTTTGCGATTGATGGATTAATGCCGGCGTTGACAATTTATCTTGATATTGAATCAGAAATTGGCTTAAAACGGATTGCTGAGCATCGCTCCAATCAAGTTAATCGATTAGACGAAGAAAAGCTTGAATTTCATCGAACTGTTCGTCAATCTTATTTAAAACTCTACCAGAATTATCCAGAACGAATAAAGTTGATTGATGCAAGCCAGCCATTGGAAAAAGTGATTGAGGACGTAAAAGCAACAATTCATGACCGGTTTTCAGATTTGTTTTAATAAAAAAGGGTGATTAATAATGAAAATGATTATTGCAATTGTTCAATCAAAAGATAGCAATCGTTTACGAAAAGCATTTAATAAAGCTGATATTCACGTTACTCAATTATCAACAACTGGTGGCTTTCTTCGTGAAGGAAATGCGACATTTTTAATTGGGATTGAGGATGACCGTGTTCAAGAAGTATTATCAGTAATTAAAAAGAATGCTGAATCACGTGAACAATATGTTACATCGCAAATGCATATGGATGTTGAAGGCGGTTCGGCATTTCCTGTCAACGTAAAGATTGGTGGGGCAACTGTCTTTGTCTTACCAGTAGAAGACTTCATTAAATTTTAAGTAGGTGAAGATGGTTGGCTGAACAGGGACAAACATGTGCAGAAAAATTACAACCAGCAATAATTACTCGTTTTCAAAAAATATTATTAAATAATGAACTTGCTCATGCTTATCTGTTTGTTGGGCCAGGTGGGTCAGGAAAGATGTCAATTGCCCAATGGTTATCGTTACGGTTGTTTTGTCTTCATCCCCAGGACAATGAACCAGATTTAACCTGTGCCGAGTGTCAGCGAATTTTATCTGGAAACCATCCTGACATTGTCTATGCCGCTCCAAAAGGTCGCCAAATAAAGGTTGATGAGATTCGCCACTTAAAAGCAGAGTTTTCTAAGAGTGCGGTAGAAGGCAATAAGAAAATTTTTATTATTAAAGATGCTGATAAAATGACAAACGGTGCAGCAAATAGTCTTCTTAAGTTTATCGAAGAACCAGGGGCTGGCGTTTATATCTTTATGCTAACGACTAATAAAAGTGCTGTCTTACCAACGATTCGATCACGAACACAGGTGATTGAACTACCACCATTAAAACGAGATGCATTGTTAACGGTTTTAACTGAACATAATATTTCACAATCTCAACAACAAATTGCTGTTGGGATTACAGATTCCGTCGCAATGATTGAACAATGGCAAGAAGATAATTGGTTTGAGAGTGCGATCGAAGGAGTCATTCAGTGGTATCAAGATACGACGCTAAATGGGATGTTAGGCTTTGTTGATGTTCAGACAATTCTGCAAAAAGTAGCTACCGACCGGGATAAACAACAAGTAGTTCTGGACTTAATTACCTTAATCTGGCGTGATACGCTAATGGTAAATTCGGGAATTACAGCAGCCAACCGTCTTCACTTTAATAATATTTTAGGAGAAATGGGAAAAGTAGTTAGAAAATACTCTTCTCAACAATTGTTAGCGGCTAGTCAGTTAACGTTGGAAACTCGTCACATGTTAGAACAAAATATTAGTTTTCAAAATATTGTTGAACAATTGACGATTCGGCTTGTGCAGGTTTTAAGCATTAGTTAGGGGCGAAAAGATGAGTGAAGAATATAGTTCAGATAATCTTTATGAACAATTTGCGCAGGTGATGAACCAGACTCAGGATTTGGTTAATAAAATGGAGCAGTTGCAGGCAAAAATTATTGCTATTTCTGAGGAAAATGTGGAACTTTCAATTGAAAACAAGCATTTGCGTCAGATGATTAAAGAAAAGCAGCCACACCATAGTGAAAATCAATTATCGGGATCACGGCAAAATTTAAAAGAACTTTACCAACAGGGGTTCCATGTTTGTAGTGAGTACTATGGTAAGCGTCTTGAGCCTAATGAATCTTGTACTTTTTGTTTAGATGCAATATTTGGACACGAACAAGGAATGACAAAATAGGAGATAGTATGCAGCAAATTAGTAGTTTTAATGATCACCAATCAGGAAGTTTATATTTGGTTCCAACCCCAATTGGAAATTTAGATGATATGACTTTCCGTGCAATTAAAACCTTAAAAGAAGTGGATCTGATTGCTGCTGAAGATACACGTCATACTCAGCAACTATTAAACCATTTTGATATATCGACTCGTCAAATTAGTTTTCATGAGCATAATACTGAACAACGTGTTCCGGAATTAATTGAGAAGTTAAAAGCTGGTTATTCGATTGCCCAGTGCAGCGATGCAGGGATGCCTTCGATTTCTGACCCCGGCAAGGAATTGGTAGCGGCAGCCGTTAGAGAAGAGTTGCCAGTAATCCCGCTTCCGGGAGCTAATGCAGGATTGACGGCTCTTATTGCTTCGGGGTTAGTTCCCCAGCCGTTCTACTTCTTTGGCTTTTTAGAGCGTAAACACCAGCAGCAAGTAACGGCACTGGAGCAATTGAAAGAGCGTAAAGAAACGATGATCTTTTATGAAGCTCCGCACCGCTTAAAAAAGACTTTAGCTACGATGGCGGAAGTTTTTGGCGGTGAACGGCGGGTTGTATTAGCACGGGAACTCACTAAACGCTATGAAGAGTTTACCCGGGGAACACTTGCTGAAGTAACTGCCTGGTTTGAAGATCATCAACCACGAGGCGAATTCGTTATTTTAGTAGCAGGGAATGAACACCCCACAGAGAAGACGGATAATGAGATTGAATTACCATTAACAGAGCAGGTTGATAAGGAAATTTTAAATGGTCTTTCCACTAATGCTGCGATTAAGCTGGTGGCAAAGAAAAATAATATAAAACGCCAGGAATTATATAAACAATATCATCAATTGTAGGAGAAAAGTATGGAGTTAAAGCAAGAAGCACAAACATTCGAAATGCCGCACTTACTAACATATTATGAGTGTGATGAAACAAGTCATCCAAGCTTGAGTATGGTATTGAGTATGATTTCCATGGTATCCGATGAGCACAGTATGTTTTTAGGAATGGGAACCGAAGAAATACAGGCTACTGGCGGTACGTGGGTAGTAAGCGGCTATGAAGGACACCTTTCCGCAAAGCAGCCTTCTTTTGGGGAAACTGTCATTTTAGGAACAAAAGCTGTTTCCTATAACCGCTTTTTTGCTGTTCGTGATTTTTGGATAATGGATAAAGAACACCAGATTGAATATGCACGAATTAGGTCGATTTTTGTGTTTATGAATCTAAAGACGCGGCGAATGCAATCCATTCCACCTGCTTTAATTGAGCCGTTTAAAGCTCCTGTTGCGAAAAGGATTCCGCGCCTAAAACGACCTCAAAAATTAGATGAAAATGCTTCAGTAATAAAGAAAAATTATCAAGTTCGTTATTTTGAACTTGATGCTAATCACCATGTTAATAATGCGCGTTACTTTGATTGGCTTCTTGATCCTCTTGGCCGTGATTTTTTACGAGAGAATCAGATAAAAAGATTTAATTTGCAGTATCTTCAAGAGGTACGCAATGGGGAAATTGTGGAAAGCAAAGTTAATAAGCTCCAAACAAATGATGGAACGGTAACTTACCACCAGATTGGCGTTGATAAGCAAGTTGATGCAATTGCTGAGATAGAATGGTATTAAAAATTAATCAATGAATAATAGCGACTGGTTTCTAGGCAGGAAATTAGTTGCTATTTTATTTTAGTCCTAAATATTAGACGAAAAGATCTTAAATGGTTTAATGTAGAGACATTTAAAGGAAGATGGTATTCTATGAATAGTAGTAATTATGAGGAGTGAGTTGACGTGAAAAGATCTTTAACGGCGATTATTTACCTCGAACCCGATCAGGTTAATTTACGGATCATTGAGATACCTACTTTAAAAGTGATAAATAATGTTCGATCGGGCCTTCTAAATATCGGAAACGCTAAAGTTGCTAATTATTCGGAAAATATGACTGCAATTGTTAATAATATTGAAGGATTTAAGCAGATTATTAATGACTACCAGGCAACACCAGTTAAATTTTATGGCGATTTAGAAGACCTTGACCCAGTTGCAACTAGGTATGTGGCCGACCAGTTAGAAGTTCGGACAGGATTACAGATTGAATGGTTAAACAATAACCAGCTAATGGCACAGTCGATGAGTTATCTTTTAACCTTGCTACCAGATTTTGAAAAACTTAGTAAACACAATATGTATCTTCTAAGTATCGGTCTTAGCTCGACTACCTTAGCTTATTTTCACCATGGAAGCTTTGAACGGGCATGGGATATTGATCTTGGTAATGCAAAAATCAGTCAGTTGGTGGGGCGTCTCCGAAAAACTGCTACCAATCCAACTGAAATTATCCAAGATTATATCAGTAGTAAATTAGAATACTTAACACCAGAACTGACAAAGAAAAAGCATACAGTAATGATGGTGCAAAATGCCCTCTCACTCAATAAATTATTTTTGCCAAATGATCAGCAAATCGCGGAAGTTCCCCTAAATAAATTTCATGATGATTACCAAAAGATTTTATCGCCAGTAAAAGATGGCTTAATGAAAAATATTCAGATTGATGACCAACAATTTGAATTATTATTACCAAATTATTTAGTAATGGCGCGAACAGTGCGCTTAATTCAACCAGCAGGCCTTTACGTAACTGATATTTCAACGATGGATGGGATTTCCCATGGAATTGGGGTTGATAATCCTAAAACGAGACGGCAAATTAATGAAATGATCAGAACAGCTGCCGACAATATTTCTTCACGATACGGTGTTGATTCAGCTCATCGGGATTTTGTAACGCGCTTTTCACTCCAACTCTTTGATCAATTGCGCCCAATTCATCGTCTTGGTCAGCATGAGCGATTATTATTAGAAATTGCTAGTAGAATTGATGACATTGGTAATTTTATTAATCAACGGGGACACTACCGCCACTCTGCTTATATTATGGAGGCTAATCCTCTAATTGGGCTTTCAGATAAAGATAATCGGATTATTGCTGAAGTGGCAAGATATCATAGTGCAGAGTCTCCAGATATTAGTCAAGCTCATTACCGCCATCTCGATGATGAGATCCAGATGCCAGTAGCAAAATTAGCTGCTATTTTACGATTGGTGGATGCATTAGATGATTCGCGGCTGCAAAAAATTTCAAGTATTAGATTGAAGCTGGTAGGAGATAGCCGCTTAATCATTAAAGCAATAGCCAATGATGACCTTGTTCTTGAAAAGTGGTCTTTTAGTAAAAAATCACAACTATTTAAGGATGTATACGGAATTGAACCGGTCTTAACTGAGAGGAGCGATCATTAAGATGTATAAGGAGTTTTATAAGCCGCAGAATTATGTTAATCGAGAATTGAGTTGGATTGACTTTAATGGCCGAGTACTGGGAGAGGCAACTGATACTGCTAATCCTTTGTTAGAACGTGCTAACTTCTTGGGAATTACTCAAAGCAATGTTGATGAATTCTTTATGGTGCGGGTTGCATCGCTTCATAAGCTTGCTGCTGCCAATGTTACTACTACTGATGCGTCTGGTCTGACTCCAGAAGAGCAGTTGGATGCAGTAAATGAAAAAGAACACCGGATGGTTAAGCAACGGTATGAAGTTTATAATCAGCAAATCATCCCGGACCTTGCTAAAAATAATATTCATATTCTCCATGTCCCCAAACTTGACGAGAAGCAATATGAATTTATTCGTCGGTACTTTAATGATGAGCTGATGCCAGTTTTGACTCCCATGGCAGATGATGCCTCACGTCCTTTTCCTTTTATCTCCAATAATTCTTTAAATATTGCTGTTCAGCTACGGCGTCAAATCCGTTCAACAAGTGAACCAGTTGCAGAGGAAATTCTAGAGGGAGATCAAGAAGTTCATCGTCCACAAATGGAACCACATGATGATCGTCAAGAAGCAGATATCAAATTTGCAACAGTCCGTGTTCCAGAAATTTATAAGCGGTTAGTTCGGTTACCAGGAGAAAATAGCTTCATTTTGATTGATGAAATCATTACTGAATTTCTGAGCGCGCTTTTTCCAGGATACGAGATCTTAGCTACAGCGTCATATCGAGTTATGCGGGATATGGACTTAGATGTGGCTGAAGAAGATACGTCTGATTTGCTCCGGGCAGTCAAACGGCAATTGCGGGAACGAGAGCATGGACAGGTGATGCGCCTAGAAGTTCCTGCTTCTATCGATGAATGGTTAAAAGATCAATTAATTGATAATCTGCATGTAAGTGAACGGTCACTGTATGAAGTAGATGGTCCCGTCGATTTAACTTTCTTAAAAAAATTATCGGGGATGGTTGATGGTCATGATGACTTGCGCTATCCACCATATAAGCCATACCTCAACCCAGCGTTAGATATGGATCATAATATTTTTTCTTCAATTCGCCAAAAGGATTACCTAATGCAGCATCCTTATGATAATTTTCAAGCCGTGGTCAACTTTATTCATCAAGCAGCCATTGATCCAGATGTTTTGGCAATCAAGATGACTCTTTATCGGGTCTCTGGTAATTCATCGATTATTAAGTATCTCGGAATGGCCGCGCAACAGGGTAAGCAAGTAACGGTTTTAGTTGAAGTTAAAGCGCGGTTTGATGAACAAAATAACGTTCGGTGGGCACAACGGCTTGAACAGATGGGGTGCCACGTTATTTACGGTTTAGTTGGCCTTAAAACGCACTGTAAAGTTGCTTTGGTTATCCGTCGCGATGAAGATGGGCTGCGGCGTTATATGCACCTAGGAACTGGGAACTATAATGATGTAACAGCTCATTTTTACACTGATATGGGATTATTTACTTGTGACCATGAGCTGGGCATCGATATGACAAACCTGTTTAATATGCTGTCAGGATTTGCACGGCCAGCTTATTTCAATGAATTACGGGTATCTCCTGATGGGATTCGGACATTTATTAATGCCAAAATTGATGAGCAAATTGAAAATGCCAAAAATGGTAATCCTACGTTAATTCGGATGAAGATGAATTCCTTGTCTGACAAGCAAATCATTGCCCGCCTATACGCTGCTGCTGCTAGTGGAGTTAAGGTTGAGTTATTAATTCGAGGCATTACCTGTTTAAGGAACGATTTGCCAGAATTGCATGGGAATATTGAGGTTCATTCGATTATTGGGCGTTTCCTTGAACACTCCCGGATCTACTACTTTAAGAGTAATGGTCATGAGGAAGTCTACCTCGCAAGTGCCGATATGATGACGAGAAATCTTAATCGACGAGTTGAAGAATTGTATCCCGTTACCCAGCCAGACACAAAAGCTCATGCAATTCATATTTTTGACGTTATGTGGAAAGATAATATCAAGGCTCGACGGTTAGTAGGAGATCATTACGAACGGATTGATCGTGGTGATGTCGCACCATTCAGTTCACAAGAATACTTTGTTAAACAAGCAATGAAATTGAATGCGCGTGAGAAAAAGGAGAAGAAAGCAAAAAAACATTTTTCTTCTGTTTTTGAAACTTTAACTCGCCATGTTCCCAATCTTCATTTAGATGAGCGAAAGGATGAGTAATTTATGAGCAATGAGCAGTACCTTGCAATTCTTGATTTAGGTTCAAATTCAGTTCGGCTTAAAATAACAAAAATTCAAGATAACGGGAGCTTTGAAACGGTTCAATATGAAAAAAGATATGTTCGCCTCGCTTCTAATATGGGGCCAGAAAAAATGTTGAAGTCAGCTCCTGTAAAGCGGACTATTGATGCCCTAAAAGAATTTCGAACAATTTGTGATCGATACCGTAATAAGAAATTGACAATTATTGCGGTGGCGACTGCTGCGGTTCGTCAAGCACAAAATCAACTGCAATTTCTTGAAAGGTTCAAGCAAGAAACGGGCTTTGAAATTCATGTAATTAGTGGAGAACGAGAAGCATATCTTGACTATGTTGGTGTTAATCAGACTCTTCCAATTGATAAGGGAATAATTGTTGATACTGGAGGAGCAAGTATGGAATTAATCTCGGTGAATAATGGGGAAGCAGAAGAAGCGATTAGTATTCCGATCGGTTCAGTTAGCATTTCGCAAACCTACCATCTTGAAGATCAAATTAATCCAGCTGATTTATTTGATGCCATGATTAAAATTGATGAAGTTCTTTCTCAACAATTATGGCTAAATCGGATGCGGGAGACAAAAATTGTGGCACTCGGGGGATGTAACCGTGCATTAGCAAAGGTATATCGGTGGCAACAAGCTCTTAATCCTGATGAAGTCAGACCAGTTCATGGGCTAACAATGCGTTCAGAAGAAGCCTTTTTGATTATGCGGCAGCTATTAGAAACGGATCGCCAGACGCGAGCAGGAATCCGTGGAATTACGAAAGTGCGAGCGGATGTAATTGTTGGAGGACTTCTCCCCCTTATCTCTCTTGTCCGGCAATTATCAATTAATGAGATTTGCTTTAGTAATAGTGGATTAAGAGAAGGTTTATTATTTAAGTACCTTGAGCAGCAAATTAATTTTGATCAATTAAAATCCTCGCTATAAAATTATCCGCTAAAATTTTTACTTCTTTTTACTAAATTTTACTAATTAGAAACAGTAAAATTGTGCTACAATCACTATGAAAGCTTTAGTTGGAGCAAGGAGGAAACAAGATGTCAATTTTAGTTGCTGGTGGTGCCGGATATATCGGTTCCCATATGGTAAAAGATCTTATTGAAAATGGTGAAGATGTAGTAGTTGCTGATAACTTATCGACGGGTCACCGGGATGCGATTAATCCCAAGGCTAAGTTTTATGAGGGTGACATTCGTGATCGTCAATTCTTAGATAAGATTTTTGACAATGAAGATATTACTGCAGTTGTTCACTTTGCTGCTTTCTCAATTGTACCTGAATCAATGAGTAAGCCATTGAAGTACTTTGATAACAATACTGGCGGAATGATTACTTTGCTTGAAGCAATGCATGATCATGATATTAAGTATATTGTCTTCAGTTCAACCGCTGCTACTTATGGGGTTCCAGAACACATGCCAATTAAGGAAACGGACCCACAAAACCCAATTAACCCATATGGCTTGAGTAAGTTAATGATGGAAGAAATGATGGCTTGGGCTGATAAAGCTTACGGTATTAAGTTTGTTGCCCTTCGTTACTTTAATGTTGCCGGGGCTGCCCCTGATGGTACGATCGGTGAAGATCACGGTCCAGAAACGCACTTAGTTCCAATCATTCTTCAAGTTGCGCAAGGCAAGCGTGATGAATTGAGTATCTTTGGGGATGACTACAACACACCAGATGGTACCAATGTTCGTGACTATGTCCATGTTATGGATTTAGCAGATGCTCATATTCTTGCTATTAAGTACCTTAAGGAAGGTAACAAGAGTAATGCCTTTAACCTTGGTTCATCCACTGGCTTCTCTAACAAGCAAATGCTAGAAGCAGCTCGAGAAGTTACTGGTAAACCTATTCCAGCTAAAATGGCACCACGCCGTCCAGGAGATCCAGATTCATTAGTTGCTGCTAGTGATAAGGCTCGTAATGTTCTTGGATGGAGTCCTAAGTATGATGATGTTCACGACATTATTGCAACTGCTTGGAAGTGGCATTCAACTCATCCAAAGGGTTATGATGATCGCGACTAATAATCGGCTTTAAAATAACAAACAGGCTCTCAGTAAAACTTTTGCTGGGGCCTGTTTTGTCGTAAATAAACAAAAGAAATTAAAAGAGAAGTCAAAGCGGATCCAGTGTGATAAGATGTAAGATGATTGAAAGGATTGATAAAAGATGAAGATTCTAGCCGTCGATACATCCAACCACCCAATGAGCGTAGCGTTGGTTGAAGATGAGCAATTGTTGGCAACGACGACCCTTAATATGGTTCGCAATCATAGTATTTATTTAATGCCGGTAATTAGTAAGTTATTTGAGTTAGTTCAGTGGCAGCCAACAGATATTGATCGGGTAGTGGTTGCACAGGGACCAGGATCTTATACAGGAGTACGAATTGCAGTTACAACCGCTAAAGTATTGGCTGATACAGAAAAGATTGACTTAGTTGGCGTATCAAGTTTAGCAGTATTAGCACGTAATGTAGTTCCAACATCATCAGCAATTATTGTTCCTTTCTTTGATGCACGACGAGGAAATGTATTTGCTGGTGCTTACCAGTGGGAAAATGGCGAGTTAGTAAATAAAATAGAAGATCAACATCTAGGGATTGATGTTTTGCTTAATCAACTTGCAAAATCAGATCAACAAGTTGTTTTGGTAGGTCATATGACTGATAAAATTCAAGCCAAATATGATCAATTACCAGCTAATGTGACCCTTTTGCCACGATCTTATAGTATTCCGTCAACTTATCAATTAGCTCTTGCAGGTAAAATGAAGGAACCAGTTAAAGAGATTGACCCCTTTGTTCCGCATTATTTACGAATTACTGAAGCAGAGGCTACTTGGCAAAAACTTCATCCTGGAGAAAAAAGAAAAAATTATGTTCGAGAAGTTTAAAGAATGGTTTATCAATACGACCAATCCTACTAAACGACCGATCCTTGACTTTACACGACGAATAGTAATGATATCTGGTCATCAATACATGGTCCGGATGGCAAAGGAACAAGATATTCAAACCTTGGTAGAAATTGAAGAAAGAATCTATGGAAAAGCACCATGGAGTTATGCTGCTTTCCGCATTGAACTCCAACGGCCGTGTGATCGACTATATTTAGTTGTTGAGGATGACCAGCAGATTGTTGGCTTTATGGGAACAGCCATTGATTGGTACCATTATGATTTGCATATTACGAATATTGGCATTACACCAAGTTACCAAAATAAAGGAATTGGAACGTATCTTATTTCAACTGCCAAAAACTATGCCCGGCACTTAAAATTACATTCGCTGAGTTTAGAAGTACGAGTGCATAACGTATCAGCTCGTCGCTTATATGAAAGTTTAGGCTTTCGTAATCAGCATATTAAACCACATTATTACTTAGATAATCACGAAGATGCCGTGGATATGCAAGCAAACTTACTTAGGTAGAGGTGAAAGTATTTTATTATGACAGAACGCACATTAACCTTAGCGTTTGAATCAAGCTGTGATGAAACAAGTGTTGCCGTAATTGAAAATGGAACTAAAATCCTTTCCAATATTGTTGCAACGCAAATCGATAGCCATCAACGTTTTGATGGAGTAGTACCAGAAGTAGCTAGTCGACATCATATTGAACAAATTACCAAGTGTACAAATGAAGCTTTAGAGCAAGCGGATGTAGGCTATGATGACCTAGATGCTGTTGCAGTAACATACGGTCCAGGATTAGTCGGGTCATTATTAATTGGTGTGACAGCAGCAAAGGCCATCGCATGGGCTCATAACCTTCCGTTAATTCCGGTTAACCACATGGCAGGTCATATCTATGCTGCACGCTATGTTGGGGAATTCAAATATCCACAAATGGCATTGTTAGTTTCCGGTGGACATACGGAATTAGTTTATATGCCATCTGAACATGAATACCAAATTATCGGTGAAACACGTGATGATGCTGCCGGTGAAGCTTATGATAAAATTGGTCGCGTGTTGGGAGTCAATTACCCGGCAGGAAAAACGATTGATGAATGGGCGGCTAAGGGTAAGGACACTTTTAATTTCCCACGAGCAATGGAAAAAGAAGATAATTATGACTTTAGCTTTAGTGGGCTGAAGAGCGCCTTCATCAATACAGTTCATAATGCAGACCAACGTGGGGAAAAATTAGATAAATATGATCTTGCAGCCAGTTTCCAACAAAGTGTCATTGACGTGCTTGCCGAAAAAACAATGCGGGCGTTAGATGATTACCCAGTAAAGCAACTGATTTTAGCTGGTGGAGTCGCTGCAAATCATGGTCTCCGTGCTCGTTTAGATCATGACATGAAGAAATTTCATCCTGATGTACCGATGCTGCAAGCACCGTTGAAATTATGTGGTGATAATGCTGCAATGATTGGGGCTGCTGGTTATGTTAACTACAAGCATGGCGACCGTGCAGGATTAGATTTGAATGCAGTACCGGGATTGATGTTTGATCGAATTCAGAATAAATAATTATAAACACAACTCTCATAAGCAATGATGGCCTCCAGTGTTCGGTAAAACCGGACGCTGGAGGCCATTATTGTACTGCGCTGTATGGATGTAACCGCGGTCTTTTTTTGCGTTTATGATTCACCATTTGCTTTGTCAATGGCATCCATCATGGCGTAACGGAAACCATTTTTCTCCAATGCTTCCACGCCTTTGATTGTTGTACCTGCTGGTGATGTTACTTGATCACGTAATAATGCTGGAGCAAGCTTGCTATCATAGGCTAGTTTCCCCGTACCTTTTATCATACTAGCAATAACTTCATATGCAGTTTGACGATCGAGGCCATGCTTGACGGCGGCATCGCTCATTGCGTCCATCATCACATCAACAAATGCAGGGCCACAGCCGCCGATAACACCAATTATATCTAGTTGTCGTTCTGGAACTTCGATGACATCACCAAGACTATCTAAAACAGTCATTACTTTTGAAATTGCTTCAGCAGAAATTCCGGTTGGCAAGGCAAGACCAATTGTGCCGGCATTAACTTCAACTGGTGTGTTGGGAATAATATTAATAATTTCTTTATTCGGAAGCACTTTGGCTAAGTCTTCGTGAGTAATTCCAGCAGCGGCAGAGATAAAAATAGTGTGATCGTTAAGGACGGCTAATTCTTTAGCGACTACGGTTGTAATAGGGGCCGGGGTGGTCAAAATTACGATATCGGGTGTAAGGTTAACTACTTCACTGTTTGTATTAACGAGTTTAAACCCGAGCTTCTTAGCAAAGCTTGTAACACGTGAATTAACAGGGTTCATCGCACTGAGGGTAAAATTTTGCGTACGACTTAATCCCTTCATAATTGCGCTTCCCATATTTCCGACACCAATAATTGTAATTTTCATCTAAAAAACCTCCTAAATTATTTCCGAACTTGCCCATTACCGGTAATTTCATATTTGATTGTTGTTAATTGTTGTAATCCCATTGGTCCCCGGGCGTGGAGTTTTTGGGTACTGATACCAATTTCAGCGCCAAAGCCAAATTCTCCCCCATCAGTAAACCGCGTAGAGGCATTAACATAAACACAGGCAGAATTAATGGCTTGTTGGAAGCAGCGTCCCCGGGTAATGTTGTTTGTAATAATTGATTCTGAATGGTGAGTACTGTGGTGATTAATATGGTTAATTGCATCATCAAGGGAATCAACAATTTTTGCGGCCATAATTAAATCATTATATTCTGTCTCCCAGTCTTCCTCAGTAACGGGACGGATAGTTGATACTAATTGGCACGCCATTTCATCACCGCGTAATTGGACGCCATGTTCCATTAAAGCTTTGGCAATAACAGGAAGAAATTCAGCGGCAATATCGCGGTGGATAAGTAATTTTTCAGCGGCATTGCATACAGAAGGCCGTTGTACTTTTGCATTTACAGTAATATTGGTCGCCATTGTTAGGTCAGCATCCTTATCAATATAAATGTGGCAATTACCCGCACCAGTTTCGATAACTGGAACCGTAGCTGTTGTTACAACCCGCTGAATAAGGGCCCAGCCGCCTCGTGGAATCAAGACATCAATGTAGTCAGTGAGATTCATCATTTCATCAGCAATCGCATGACTAGTGTCGGTAATAAGCTGAACCGCATCGACCGGTAAATGTTGACTTTGTAATGATTCGCGAAGAATTTTTACTAAGGCAGTATTAGTCTGGATCGCTTCTTTTCCGCCCCGTAGAATAACTGCATTGCCACTCTTGAATGTGAGGCCGGTCGCGTCTACAGTTACGTTTGGTCGTGCTTCAAAGATAATGCCAATTACCCCTAATGGTACGCGCCGTTGAAGGATTTGCAACCCATCTTTGGTAATCCATCCCTTATCGATTTGGGAAGTGGGATCGTTCAAGTCGGCGATTGTTCGGAGACCATTAGCCATGTCCGCGATACGTTGGGAATTGACCATTAAACGATCCGTAAATTTAGTTGGCATCTGGGTAGCGGCGGCCAAGTCTTGTTGGTTGGCAGCGATAATTTAGTTTTTATTTTTGATTAAATCATCTGCCAATTGAAGCAATGCCTTATTTTTGGTGGCAGTGTTCATTAAAGCTAGTTTGTTTGCAGCGATTTGGGCTCTTTTTCCAATTGTAATTAAATCTTGGTTCATTATCATCACTCCTATTTTCCAAAATGAGTACCAATAGTATGACCATCAAAAATATCAAAAAGAATTTTAGGGTCACGACCATTGCATAGAATCATTTGTTTACCTGCTTGCATCATTGTGGCAGCTGCCCGTAATTTAGTTACCATTCCTCCTGTTCCAAACCTAGTGCTGCTACCGCTTGCGACGTTCTCTATTTCCGGCGTTAGGAATGGAACTTCTTTAATGATTTGTGCGTCAGAAAATTTATGCGGATCTTTGTCATAAAGGGCATCGATATCCGAAAGAATGATTAACTCGTCAGCATCAATGGCAATAGCTACCTGGGAAGAGAGTTCATCATTGTCACTGAAAGTAGTGTAATGATCAAGCTCATCAACTGACACGGGGTCATTTTCGTTAACGATTGGAATCACATTTTGCTGAAGTAAAGCATTAATTGTATTAAGCGTATGCTGGCGACTGATAGGATAAGTGAGCACATCACGGGTAAGGAGAAGTTGGGCGACGTGCGTTTGATAGTCTAAAAATCGTTGCGAATAGATTCGCATTAAAGCAGCCTGACCGATAGATGCTAAGGTTTGCTGTTGTGCTATTTCGGCGGGACGATCTGTTAATCCCAAACTTGCAAGACCAACGCCAATTGCTCCCGAGGAAACAAGAATAAGTTGGTATCCTTGATTGTTTAATGTCGCAAGGACAAATGAGAGTTAGTCGATTGTTCGTAAATTAATTTTTCCATTAGGAAGAACAAGGCTACTCGTACCAATCTTAACAACTACTTTTTGTATTTTATGAGTCATAGAAAATCCTTTCAGAAAACAAAAAGCGCCCTTAACCGAGACACCAATTATGGCGGTACCATTCTCGTTTAAAGACGCACTTTACACTTTTAAATTATTTTATTATTAGAATATATTAAAGTTGTAGCAGGGCTTCGGTACTGGCGATAGCTTGCAGTCGATGGCTATCGTTCCTGAACTGACCTACTTTTATCTACAATTAAAATTTTAATTGGAAGACTAAGCTTTTGTCAAGACTAATTATTTTTGAGATTCGATAAAAAATGAATTGACAAATAATTAAAAATAAATTAGAATACGGGCAACAATTAAATATTAGTCGTTTAAGAAGAGTAAAAGCAATGTAGTATTAAGAGAGTTTTCGGGTGGTGGAAGAAAATTACAAATTGCTTTGAAGATGGTCTTAAAAAATACAACAAGTGTGAGGAAAAAACTAAGCACTTGTCGGCTGATATCCGTTATCAAGTATCGAAGTTTATTATGAACTTCCTGAGGCTATTCATGTGAGTGGATAGTAAATTAAGGTGGCACCACGAAAATACTCGTCCTTATTTAAGTTAAGGACGGGTATTTTTTATGGAGGTGAAAGTGATGAAACGCAAAATTGCATTAGCTCAACTTGATATTCAATTAGGAAATCCTGCCGAAAATTATCAAAAAGCTAAACAAGCAATTGAAGAAGCTGCTAGTCACCATGCAGATATCGTTGTCTTGCCGGAGATGTGGAATACTGGCTATGCCTTAGATCAATTATCAGACTTGGCAGATGAAAACGGTCAAAAGACACAAAAATTTCTTAGTGAGTTAGCGTTAGAAAATCAAATTAACATTGTCGGTGGTTCAGTAGCGGTGAGATGTGGACAATCTTTTTTCAATACAACCTATGTTTATGATCAAAAGGAAAATCTAATTAGCAGTTACGAGAAGGTGCATTTATTTGGACTAATGAATGAAGACCGATATCTAAAAGCCGGGCAAAAAGAAAATCACTTTGAATTAGCCGGGGTTCCGAGTGCAAGTTTTATTTGTTATGATTTGCGATTCCCTGAATGGATTAGAACAGTCGCTCGTTATGGAACTGATATCTTATATTTTTCGGCAGAATGGCCAAGCAAACGGATTAAACAATGGAAAATAATGCTTCAGTCACGGGCAATTGAAAATCAAGCCTTTGTAGTCGCGGTCAATCGTGTTGGGACGGATTTAGAGAATAGCTTTAATGGTCATTCGTTAGTAATAGATCCGCTTGGGCAGATTATCCATGATGCAGGAGAAGTTGAACAAGTAAGTTATGCGAAAATTGACTTAGCGCAGTTAGCACAGGTTCGGGGGCCGATTCCGGTGTTTAAGGATCGCCGACCAAGTCTTTATCATTAAGGGGATGGAAAAGATGAATTTTGCACAATCAAAATTATTAGACACTTTACCGAAACAATTTTTTGCCAATTTAGTTGCCAAGGTTAATAAAAAAATAAGTGAAGGGGTCGATGTTATTAATCTTGGTCAAGGGAATCCCGATAAGCCAACGCCAGATTATATTGTTAAGAGCACGCAAAAATGGGTAGCGGATCCGCAAACTCATAAGTATTCACTATTTCGGGGGTTACCAGCGTTTAAGGAAGCGGCAGCAAATTTTTACCAAGAAAAATATGGAGCTGATTTTGATCCGGAAAAAGAAGTTGCAATTTTGGGTGGTTCCAAGATTGGGCTTGTAGAATTGCCATGGGCATTGATGAATCCCGGCGACACTTTTCTGCTTCCTGATCCAGGCTATCCAGATTACTTATCAGGAGCGGCATTAGGAGAAGTTAATTTTGAAACAGTGCCATTATTAGCAGAAAATGACTTCTTGCCAGACTTAGAGGCAATTCCTGAAGAGGTGGCGCAACGTGCTAAATTCTTCTATCTTAACTATCCTAATAATCCAACAGGGGCTGTAGCTACTCCCGAGTTTTATCGAAAATTAGTTGCGTGGGCCAAAAAGTACCAGGTGGGCATTATTAGTGACTTTGCCTATGGCGCAATTGGCTTTGACGGTCAAGCTCCAGTTAGCTTTATGGAAACACCAGGCGCTAAAGATGTGGGGATTGAATTTTATACCTTTTCTAAGACGTTCAACATGGCAGGCTGGCGAATCGCATTTGCGGTTGGTAATGCAGACATTATTGAAGCCTTAAACCTAATTCAAGACCATTTATTTGTTAGTCTTTTTCCCGCCTTACAGGAAGCTGCTATTGATGCCTTGACGCTACCGCAGCGTGATGAGGCAATTACAGAAATCGTTGGTCGTTATGAAGAAAGACGGAATGCCTTTATTAATGCAGCCGAAAAAATTGGCTGGCATGCATTTACTCCCCAGGGTACTTTCTATGCTTGGATGCCAGTTCCAAAGGGTTATACCAGTGAAAGCTTTGCAGATTTATTATTAGACAAAGCTGGCGTGGCAGTAGCACCCGGCAATGGCTTTGGCAAACACGGTGAAGGTTATGTGCGGATTGGCCTTTTGATTGAACCAGCACGATTAACGGAAGCCGTTGAGCGGATTGCTAAACTGAATTTATTTAATTAAGGAGGAAAAGATTATGGCTTTGAAATATACGGTTTTAGGAGCAGGGGCAATGGGGCTACGATTTGGCGTATTGCTTCAAGAACTGGCAGGCGCTAAGGTTGATTTTGTTGATAACTGGGCTCCCCAAGTTGAAACCATTAAACAACAGGGTGGGGTTTACGTTTCTCGGGACCATGAAAATCGTCACCTTGTACCAATTAATATTTACTCGCCAGAAGAATATGATGGTGATCCAGATGTGTTTATCGTTTTTGCCAAGCAGATGACGCTCAGTGACTTGTTACAACGCAGTGCTCATTTCTTCCATCCTGACCATCAATATGTCTTTTCGGGAATGAATGGCATGGGACATATTGAAAAAATTAACCACTATTTTCCTAAAGAACATGTCGTAGCCGGTACCTGTTTAATCGGTACGGTTCTTAATAAGGCGGGGGATGTGGACTTTATTGGTAAACCTAGTGCTGGTTCGATCAACTTAGCTCCCCAAGTCGGCGAACCTGATGAGCGAGTAAAACAAATTGTTGAGGACTTTACCACGGCGAATATTAATCCCCATCTTAATGATAATTTTTATGGTACCCTCCTAACAAAAGTAGTCTTCAATTCTGTTATTAATACGATCTGCACGCTTTTTGAGATTCAAATGGGACAATTTATTGATTATGATGGTGCAGAGAAGCTTGGTAAACAGTTAATTAATGAAGCATTTGATGTTGCCGAACGGGCTGGTATTCAGCTCTTAAGTACTCGTGAGGAGGAGTGGCAAACGATTAAGTATGTTAGTGAAGTCACCAACCCGCTTCATTATCCATCGATGTACCAAGATATGAGTAAGAATCGACCAACAGAAGTCGACTACATTAATGGATACATTTACGACTTGGGTAAGAAATATAACTATGAAGCATCTACTCATGACTTCTTACGTAATTTAGTTCACCTTGCAGAGAATACGCGCAAATTCCGACAAAACTAAAAGAAGAAGCGGAAAGGTCCGCTTCTTCTTTTAGTTTTCTTGATCAAATTCTTCCAGTTTTTCTGCTGCTTCTGTCCATGCAAGTTCGACCTTTTCGGATTCAGCTGATAATTCATCAAGTTCTTTTTGGAGATCGGTTAACTTTCCAATATCCGTAGCGATTTCTGGTTGGCTCATTTGTTCTTGAATTGCGGTTTGCTTTTCTTCTAATTCCGCCATCTGTTGTTCTAGTTCATCGACTTGCCGCTGAATTTTTCGGCGGGCACGCTGCTGTTCTTTGCTTTGCTGATAAGATTGTTTACCAGCCGGTGCTTTAGCAATAGTGCTGGCATTAGATGAAGTAGCTTTGGGTGAACTTTCTTTTTCCTTGGCAATTAGGTAGTCATCATAATTGCCTTCATAATGTTTAATTCCATCATGTTCCATTGCTAGGATATCGGTTGCAACCTGATTAATAAAGTAACGGTCGTGAGAAATAAAGAGAACAGTTCCGCTAAATTCGTTAATTGCGTTTTCAAGCACTTCTCGACTATCGATATCTAAGTGGTTAGTCGGTTCATCAAGGATAAGAAAATTAATCGGTTTAAATGATAGTTTAGTTAACTCTAATCGTGCCTTTTCACCACCAGATAGGTCATGAACGACTTTGTAAACGTCATCACCAACGAATAAGAAACTCCCTAATAATGAGCGAATATCTTTTTCAGGTACTTCTGGATGGTCATCCCATACTTCTTCTAAAACGGTTTTATTTGGGTGCAATTGCTGTTGTTCCTGGTCATAGTAACCAATATCGAGGTTAGCGCCGAGTTTAATCGTCCCGCTAGTTAACGGAATTTTATGGAGAATAGATTTAAGTAAAGTTGATTTTCCGATTCCATTTGGGCCGATAATCCCAACACGCTGTGGCTTACGGACATTAAATGAAAGCGGTCCAGCAAGGATCTGTTCATCGTAACCAACTTTTGCCTGCTCCACATCAAGAACTTCATTTCCACTATCTTTTTCAGAATGGAATTGAAAATGGATTGATTTATCATCAGTTTCTGGACGCTCAAGCCGCTCCATTTTTTCTAATTGCTTTCGCCGCGCCTGAGCACGTTTAGTTGTTGAGGCGCGAACAATATTTCGATTAACAAAGTCTTCTAACTTGGCAATCTTTTTTTGTTGTTGGTCATAGTGTTTCCACTCTGCTTGTAATCGTTCTTGCTTGTGTTTGACAAATTGCGTGTAGTTACCAGTATAGTGGGTGAGCGTTTTATTATCGAGATCATAAACATCATTGACGACACGATCTAAGAAGTAACGGTCGTGAGAGACGATAAGCAATGCGCCTTGATAACTTTTGAGATAATCTTCTAGCCACGAAAGAACGTTCATGTCGAGGTGGTTAGTCGGTTCATCTAGAATTAAAAGTCCAGGTGCTTGCAGAAGAATCTTTGCTAAGGCGAGTTTAGTTTTTTGCCCTCCTGAAAGGGAATTAATTGGCGTACCATAACTATCTTCGTCAAAGCCAAACCCATGTAAAATTCCCCGCATACGTGATTCATATTCAAAACCACCCTGTTTCTTAAAGGCAGTTTGTAAATTATCGTATGTTGAAAGAATTTGTTGATAATTGCTATCGGAACTATCAAGGTCAGCTAGTTGCTGTTCAAGATCATGAATTTGCGTTTCAATTTTGTGGAGAGGAGCAAAAACAGTATCTAGTTCAGTCCAAATGCTATTTTGACTATCGAGTCCTTGATCCTGGGCCAAGTAACCAATTGTCAAATCTTTAACCTTCGTAATTGTTCCTTCATCTGGTTCGGTGATGCCAGCGATCATTTTTAACAAGGTCGTTTTACCAGCACCATTACGCCCAACAAGTGCAGTACGGCCATGCTCTTGGATTTGCATGTTCATATTGTGAAATAAAACGTCCGCGCCAAATCGACGCACAACGTCATTTGTCTGTAAAAGTAACATATTGAAACCTCATTTAATTCGTTGATTTAATATGGTTTTATTTTAGCAGATTTTTAATTTTAAATAAAAAGTTGAAAATATTTTTGTATTTTAGTTCACAAAAAATGGTTTAATTGCTAGAATATACTCAGACTTAAATTTCACAAAGTAAAAATTAGTAACATTATCCTTGTCAAAAACTTAGTAATTAGTTGGCAAACTAGGTTGAGAAGGGCTTATTTTAGGAGGAACAAAAGTAGAATGGCTAATAAAAAGATTCCACGCGCGACTGCGAAACGGTTGCCAATATATTTCCGTTATTTAAATGTATTGAAAGACGCAAACAAGCAACGGGTATCATCAACTGAACTTTCGGAGGCTGTGCAAGTTGATTCGGCAACGATTCGTCGTGACTTTTCATATTTTGGTGAATTAGGTAAGCGGGGATACGGTTATGACGTTGAAAGTTTATTAAAGTTTTTTAAAGGAATCTTGCACCAAGACTCATTAGTTAGTGTTGCCTTAGTCGGGGTTGGTAGTTTGGGAAGTGCCTTGTTAAACTTTAATTTCCATCAAGATACCAATTTACGGATCAGTGCGGCATTTGATACTAAGCCAGAATATGCCAATACAGTCAAAAGCGGTATTCCAATTTACCCATCCGAGGATATGGTAAAGCAGTTAAAAGAGCAACAGATTGATGTTGTTATTCTAACTGTTCCTGGAATTAAGGCCCAACATGTTGCGGACCAATTAGTTGAAGCTGGTGTGAAGGGAATTCTTAACTTTACTCCTGTTCGTTTATCTGTGCCTAAAAATGTTCAAGTTCAAAATATTGACTTAACAAACGAACTTCAAACATTAATTTACTTCATTAAAAATTATACTGAAGATTCAATTGAATAAATTTGGAGAGCATTGGTTTGATGAAAGCGTTCAACCAATGTTTTTTGTTTACTAAATTATTAATAAAAGTCATTGACTGTAGGTATGCTCTCTTAAGTTTTAAAAATGGTCAAAAAAAGTCAAAGTGTTTTTGTTGCATTTTAAAGAGAACATGTTATATTTAAATATGTAGTTAGCACTTAAAGAGTTTGAGTGCTAAAAATAAAATTTATTAACAAGATGGAGGGATTAACGTGTTAAAACCATTAGGAGATCGCGTTGTTCTAAAAGCTGAAACTGAAGAAGAAAAGACAGTTGGTGGAATTGTCCTTGCTTCCAATGTGAAGGAAAAGCCAACTACTGGAAAGGTTATTGCCGTTGGAGAAGGTCGTACTCTAGAAAACGGACAAAAGCTTACTCCAGCTGTTAAGGAAGGTGACCGCGTATTATTTGATAAGTACGCAGGCAACGAAGTAGAATACAACGGTGAAAAGTTCTTAGTTGTTCACGCTAAAGACTTAGTAGCAATCGTTGAATAGTTAAATAAGCGAATTAAGAGCAGGAGACAGAAAGAATAAAATTCCTTCACCGTCTCTTTTAAATAATGAATTTAATTTTGAGGTGACATAAATGGCAAAAGAAATTAAGTTTTCTGAAGATGCACGGAGCGCTATGCTCAGTGGTGTTGATAAATTAGCTGATACTGTTAAGACAACGATGGGTCCAAAGGGACGGAATGTTGTTTTGGAACAAAGCTACGGCACACCAACTATTACTAATGATGGTGTAACTATTGCTAAGAGCATTGAACTTGAAAACCAATTTGAAAATATGGGTGCAAAGTTAGTATCCGAAGTTGCTTCAAAGACTAACGATATTGCCGGTGATGGTACTACAACCGCTACTGTTTTAACCCAAGCAATTGTTAATGCTGGTATGAAGAACGTTACCTCTGGTGCAAACCCAGTTGGTATTCGTCGTGGTATTGACAAGGCTACCGAAGTTGCTGTTGAAGCTTTGAAGAAGATGTCACACGATGTAAAGACCAAGGATGATATCGAACAAATCGCTTCTATTTCAGCTGCTAATCCAGAAGTTGGTAAGTTAATTGCTGATGCAATGGAAAAGGTTGGCCATGATGGTGTAATTACTATCGAAGATTCTCGTGGTGTTGACACTAGTGTTGATGTTGTTGAAGGAATGAGCTTTGATCGTGGTTATATGTCACAATACATGGTAACTGATAACGACAAGATGGAAGCAGACCTTGACAACCCATATATTTTGATTACTGACAAGAAGATTAGTAATATCCAAGACATTTTGCCATTGCTTCAATCAGTTGTTCAAGAAGGCCGTGCTCTCTTGATCATTGCTGATGACATTACTGGTGAAGCATTACCAACTCTTGTATTGAACAAGATTCGTGGTACCTTTAATGTTGTTTCTGTTAAGGCTCCTGGCTTCGGTGACCGTCGTAAGGCTCAACTTCAAGATATTGCTGTTTTGACTGGCGGTACTGTTATTTCTGACGACCTTGGGATGAGTCTTAAGGATGCTACTGTTGATCAATTAGGTCAAGCAAACAAGGTTACAGTTACAAAGGATGCTACTACTATCGTTGATGGTGCTGGTTCAAAGGAAGCTATCCAAGAACGTGTTGACCAAATTAAGCAAGAAATTGCTAAGTCAACTTCCGACTTCGACAAGGAAAAGCTTCAAGAACGTCTTGCAAAGCTTTCAGGTGGGGTTGCCGTTGTTAAGGTTGGTGCCGCAACTGAAACTGAATTGAAGGAAAAGAAGTACCGGATTGAAGATGCCTTGAACGCTACTCGTGCTGCTGTTCAAGAAGGATTTGTTCCTGGTGGTGGAACTGCTTTAATTAACGTAATTCCTGCTCTTGACAAGATTGAAGCCGATGGTGATGAATTAACTGGTATCAATATTGTTAAGGCTGCCCTTGAAGCACCAGTTCGTCAAATTGCTGAAAATGCTGGTGTTGAAGGATCTGTTATTGTTAATGAATTAAAGAACGAAAAAGAAGGTATTGGTTACAACGCTGCAGATGGCAAGTTTGAAGATATGATTAAGGCTGGTATTGTTGACCCAACAATGGTTACCCGTTCTGCTCTTCAAAACGCTGCTTCCGTATCAGCATTGCTTCTTACTACTGAAGCGGTTGTTGCTGATAAGCCAGATCCAAATGCTAATAATCAAGCTGCTGCTGCTCCACAAGGCGGCATGGGCGGTATGATGTAATACCATCTGACTAAAATTTAATTTGTGGGCAGAAAAGATTCCGATGTTTGTTTTTTCAAATGTTGGGATCTTTTTTTTATTGGAGGAAAATCAATGACGAAAAATGCGACCAGTGTCTATAAATATTTAGACAACGAAAAAATAAACTATCAAATTGTTACTCATCCCCCAGCCTATACAGCGGAACAAGCAGACAAGTATGTTCAAGTATATCAATTTGCTCGCACGAAAAACCTTTTTCTAAACGTTGTTTGTAAAATTAAGTTAGAAAAATAGAAAAGCCATTTGTGGTAGACTTTTGAATACCCCTAAACAAAAGAAAGGAAACCACAAATGACTTACACCCATCTTACCACAAACGAGCTGACAATCATCGCCCATTCTTTCGTGCAAAAGCTTAAAGCGTACCGAGTGGCCCAAATGATCAACGGTTGCGCCGAAACCGTTTATCGCGTTTATCGTTACCTGGAAACCGGTGCCTCAATTGCTGATTATCAAGATCACTATATGCGCAATAAGCAACGTTGTGGCCGAAAACGTACTCAGTTGTCACTGGCTGAACTCACTTATATCAACGACAAAATTGCCCAGGGGTGGACGCCTGATACCATTATTGGGCGCGCTGAGCGCCCAATTAGTTGTAACCGGCGAACTCTTTACCGGATGTTTGAACGTAGCCAGTTCGGCTTCGATGTCCGTTCCTTGCCGATGCGAGGTAAGCGGCACCCGAATGGCTATGTCGAGCGCCGCGGGAAGGCTGGCCAATTGGGGCAAAGTATTCACGAGCGTGCCAAGGACTTTCCGCACTATGCCACTGAATTTGGGCACCTTGAAGCTGATACCGTCCAAGGCAAAAAGCACCAAGGGGCGGTAATGACCCTGACCGAACGCCAATCGAAGGTCGAAATTGTACTCAATGTGCACGAAAAGACGGCTGATGCGATTAACCAACACTTAAGTCAGTGGCTTCGGAAATTCCCGCGGCACTTCTTCAAATCGATTACCTTTGACAACGGAAAAGAATTCGCCGGCTGGCGCGAGATTGCCAATCAATTTGACCTTCACACTTACTTTGCCGAGGTTGGTGCTCCCAATCAACGAGGGCTGAACGAAAACAACAACGGTCTTTTACGCCGGGATGGCTTAACGAAACAGCTAGATTTCCGCAATCTTCCTGATGAATTGGTAACCCAACTGATGAGTAAGCGAAATAACCTGCCCCGTAAATCACTAGGCTATCGAACTCCATATGAAGTATTCATGTCTTACGTCACTGATGAGCAACTATTTTCTTTCTAACTTAAATTGACATTTCGGGAAAAAATAAAGCTGGCTATTATTTAGCTACAATCTTAGAAAATAAGCGTCTCAATATGAAAAAATTGAAAGAGAATCTATCGACTAGTCGGTTTTCATTTGCCCGCCCAGAAGAATTAGCTATGAAGTTAGGAATAACAAGTGGGGCTGTTTCACCCTTTAACTTGTTTAATGATAAACAACATCAGGTTACCTTTATTATTGATGCTGATATCTTTAAGAACGAGGAGTTAATAGGGTGTCACCCAAACATTAATACGGCCACGGTGATTTTGAGAACAAAAGATTTGCTTCAAATAATAAAGCTGAATGGTAATCCAGTTAAGACAGTTCAACTATAAAGTTAATCTAAAAATCTTAAATTGTGGTAAAGTAAATTAGTATTGATTTTTAACCAAACTATAACTGAAAGGAACTAAGAAATGGAAAAAATGAAGTTCCAGAAGATAACGCTATTTTCTGGTGTAATGCTTGCCTTAAATTCCTTAATTGGTTCAGGGTGGTTGTTTGGTGCCGGAACTGCTGCAAAGGTTGCCGGACCAGCTGCTATTTTGTCATGGATCTTAGGAGCAATAATCATTATTAGCATTGCCCTTACTTATGTTGAATTAGGGGCAATGTTTCCAGAAAGCGGGGGAATGAGTCGTTATGCTCAGTATAGCCATGGTCCGTTTTTAGGCTTTATTGCTGCATGGGCAAATTGGATTTCATTAATCACGTTAGTCCCAATGGAAGCAGTAGCCTCAGTTCAATATATGAGTTCGTGGCCGTGGGCATGGGCAAATTGGACCCACCACTTTATGAAGAACGGTAATATTACGACTCCTGGATTGTTAGTTGTATTTGGCTTTATGCTAGTTTTTACTTTGATCAATTTCTGGTCGGTAAAATTGATGACTCGCTTTACTAATTTAATATCAATTTTTAAGATTTTATTACCAACATTAACAATTGTGATGCTTATTGCGGCGGGTTTTCATCCTAGTAATTTTGGTCATAGCGTAACTACTTTTATGCCATATGGTAGTCGTTCAATCTTCGAAGCAGCTGCTATTTCTGGAATTATTATGTCTTATGATGCCTTTCAAACGGTAATCAACATGGGAGGAGAAATGATTAATCCTCATAAAAATATCGTGCGAGGCGTATTGATTTCAATGATTATTACCGCTGTGATCTATGTCATGTTACAAGTTGCTTTTATTGGAGCAATTGATCCGAATTTATTAGCGCAAAAAGGATGGCATGGGATTAACTATACCTCTCCATTTGCTGATATTGCGATCTTGTTGGGGATGAATTGGCTTGCAATTTTACTATATATGGATGCTTTTGTTTCACCGTTTGGAACAGGGGTTGCGTTTGTGGCGACTGCCTCACGAGCATTGGCAGCAATGACTCATACCGGACATTTGCCCCAATGGTTAGGACGGCTAGAACGGCACTACATGATTCCGCGGTTTGCAATGGTTGTGGATCTAATTTTAGCGGTGGTAATGGTTAGTCTCTTCAGAAATTGGAGTTTGTTAGCCACTGTAATTACCGGTTCAACTTTAATTGCTTATCTTACCGGGCCAGTTACTGTAATATCGCTTCGCAAAATGGATGCTAATTTAAAGCGGCCGTTTCATCCACATTTTATGTCCTGGTTAGCGCCATTTGCATTTGTCTTGACGAGCCTTTCAATTTATTGGACAATGTGGCCAACAACTGTTCAGGTAATTGGGGTTATCTTATTAGGCTTACCAATCTATCTTTATTATGAAGTTAAGTATCGTCACGCATCAGGGCTACGTGACTTACGCAATAGTTATTGGATGCTGGCTTATCTTGTTTTTATCTCAATAGTTTCTTACATTGGGAGTGAAGGATTTGGCGGCAAGGACTGGTTGAAGTACCCATGGGATTTTGTTGTTATTATCATCTGCTCGCTAGGATTTTACCGGTGGGCTGTGGCTAGCCGGATGAAAAAAATCGATCCTGCGGCAGAAAAGGTTAATGCCAAGGTAAAGATGCCAGAAAAAGATCAATAGATATATTTGTAGGTTGCAAAATTAAAGAATAAATTGTAGTATTGTCACCTACTTAAAAAGTGTAAAAATCAAAGGAGAAATAGTATGTGGCGCTATTTGAAACGTGTTTTAATCGGGAAACCGTTAAAAACCCTTGATGAAGGGCAAACACACTTAACTAAATTTAAAGCATTAGCCATGCTTTCTTCTGACGCAATATCGTCAGTAGCATATGGACCAGAGCAAATTACAACTGTTCTAGTAACTTTATCCGCAGCAGCAATCTGGTATTCAATTCCGATTGCGGCAGTTGTGTTGGTCCTTTTGTTAGCTATCACGTTATCATACCAACAAATCATTCATGCCTATCCTAGTGGTGGTGGTGCTTATGTCGTTGTCACACGGAATTGGGGGAGTGATGGGGGATTATTTGCTGGAGGATCATTACTAGTTGACTACATGTTAACGGTGGCCGTTTCAACGACATCTGGAGTTGAAGCGATTACTTCAGCGGTCCCTGCTTTATATAAATTTTCAATTCCAATCGGGATCGTTATTGTCCTGTTAATCATGTTTATGAATTTACGGGGAATGAGTGAAAGTGCAAACTTCCTCACAATTCCGGTATATTTCTTTGTTATTATGATGATTGTGATGGTAGTGTGGGGTGGCTATAATATTGCCACTGGTCATATTCATTACCGGGCAATTGTCGATTATGGAACACCGGTATCGGGAATGTCATTTGTTTTGCTTATTCGGGCATTCTCGGCTGGTTCGTCATCCTTAACAGGGGTGGAAGCTGTAAGTAATGCTGTTCCTAACTTTAATAAGCCTAAGGAAAAGAACGCCTCGACTACTTTGGCAATTATGAGTGCTATTTTAGCGTTCTTCTTTATTGCCGTTATCTTCTTTAGCTTTTATCTGGGGGTAGTTCCTAATTCACGGACAACAATTCTTTCCCAAATGGCTGCACAAATCTTTGGTGGACATGGGCTAGGTTTTTACCTGTTGCAACTTTCAACTGCAATGATTTTAGCGGTCGCTGCTAATACTGGTTTCTCAGCCTTTCCAATTCTTGCCTTTAATATGGCCAAAGATAAATATATGCCGCACGCGTTCATGGATCGTGGTGATCGGTTAGGTTACTCTAACGGAATCATTTCCTTGGCGATTGGAGCAATTATTTTGATCTTGATCTTCCATGGTCAGACTAATATGTTAATTCCGCTTTATGCAGTAGGGGTGTTTGTTCCATTTACTTTATCGCAGTCTGGGATGATTATTCACTGGTTTAGAGAACGGGAAGGCTTCTGGTTAGGGAAAGCCTTTATTAACCTAGTGGGGGCCTTGATTTCATTTGTTCTTGTTATTTGTTTGTTCTGGCAACACTTTGCAAATGTTTGGCCATACTTAATTATCATGCCGCTGCTTTTATGGATGTTCCATTCGATTCACCGACACTATGTAAAAGTAGCTGCTCAGTTGCGGGTTGCTGAAAAGACGAAAGTTCAATTACATGATTACGATGGTGCAACGGTGATTGTTTTAGTTGGTAATGTAACCCGGGTAACTCGTGGTGCAATTAATTACGCTCGGTCGATTGGCGATTATGTTATTGCCATGCATGTTTCGTTTGATGAAAATCCAGGCAAAGAGCATAAAACAGCAAATGAATTTAAAGCTGAATATCCAGATGTCCGTTTTGTTGATATTCACTCTTCGTACCGTTCAATCGCAAAACCAACGTTACGTTTCGTTGATGTGATTGCCAAGCGGGCAGAAGCAAGAAATTATTCGACGACTGTTCTTGTTCCTCAATTTATTCCTAAGCATCCATGGCAATTGGCCTTGCATAATCAGACCAGTGTTCGTTTACGGGCATTATTGAATTCCCGAGAGAACATTATTGTTGCTAGTTATAACTACCACCTTCAAGAATAGTTTATTAGAGAGAAAGTATTGATTTAATGAATAAAAAGCAACTATTATGGGGACTTTTGTTTGCAATTGGCCTATTTATGGCAGCAAGTTATACCATTGATAATCGTGGCTTTCATTCTGGAATATACGGTATCATTGGCTGTGCTTTGATCTTAATTGCGTATGCAGGAATGAATTGGGAAAAACTGCAATCAAAAGATCAGCATACGAGAAAAATTTTATTGCTTTTAAGCAGTATTTTAGGGATTATCATCGTTCTTGATATTGCTGAAATGATTTTAGGATAATTAAATAAAGCTTATTGAAGAGATTAGGTGACATAAGCCTAGTCTCTTTTTATATTGACTAATAATCCAAAGCATATTATTTTTTTGTTAGTCGACTAACAAAAAGGAGAGATAAAAATTGCTAATAGGTCGTTTAGTAAAACAAGCTAACAATGCAATGAATCAAGAAATGAATGCATTCGCGCAGCAATATGGATTGACAGGGACGCAAATGTCAATTATTGATTTTTTAACGCATTTCCCGGGAAATAGTTGTGATCAACACCAGATTGAAAATGAATTTGGAATAAAGAGATCAACCACTACTGTATTGCTTCAACGAATGGCAAAGAAAAATTTGATTGAGCGTTATCCGTCACTAGAAGATCGTCGTCAAAGAATCGTTACTCTTACTGCAGAAGGTCAAAAATTATCTTCAGATGTAAGTGCGTATATTACACAATACGAAGAGAAATTAAAAGCAAATTTTAGTGAACAGGACATTTCGAAAATAAAACGATTCTTATCAACGATGATAAAGGAGAAATGATGAATACGAATACTGAAAAAATTTCCGCAAGGTTATTGCAGCGATCGTGGCAACTGGATTAATGTCATTTTGTGGAGTAATAGTTGAAACTTCAATGAATGTAACTTTTCCGATCCTAATGCGTGAATTTTCCATTACTACTAATCAGGTTCAATGGATGACTTCCATTTATTTGCTCCTGGTTGCAATCATTGTTCCCCTATCGGCAATTTTAAAAAGCTCTTACCGAACAAAGACACTTTTTACAGTTGCAAGCTTATTTTTTATTGGTGGAATAATTATTGATGCGCTGGCTCCGTCATTTTGGTTGCTTTTAGTTGGTCGTGCAATTCAGGGGATAGGGACTGGAATTGCATTACCATTGATGTTTAATATCATTATGGAGCAAGTTCCGACAAACAAAATTGGCTTCATGATGGGAGTTGGTAACCTTATTACTGGAGTTGCCCCAGCAATTGGTCCTACTTTTGGTGGAATCATTGCCAGCAAGCTTAACTGGCGGTGGGTGTTTTATTTATTGATTCCACTTTTAATTATTTCGTTTGTGCTTGGTGAATGGGGAATTACCCAAAAATCACCGATTAAAAAACAACAAATTGATATTTTTAGTATGTTAATGATTGTATTCATGTTCTGTGGTTTTGTAACAGGATTTAGTAACCTGGAAAGTCAAGTATTCATGACCTTTTCAGTTGGTGGTGCATTGTTAATCGGGGTCTTAGGAATGGGACTTTTTACTTGTCGTTCATTAACCCTAAAAGAACCAATTTTACAATTACGATTATTTAGAAATAAAAAATTTTCTGGGCATGTTCTTGGCTTCTTTTTAACTCAACTTATTTCTTTGGGGTTTGCGTTCCTTTTACCAAACTATATTCAATTAGTAAATGATAATAGTGCAATGACAGCTGGCTTGATCGTCCTCCCGGCTGGGTTTATAGGTGCGATATTTGCTCCATTAGGGGGACGCATTTTAGATAAGTTTAGCGCTCGCAAGCCTATTTTGATTGGTACTTCATTATGTCTAATTGCGCTTATTGCTTTTACAATCTATGGGCAGCATTTAACAAATACATTTATTGCGCTTGTTTATATTCTCTATATGGGTGGAATGGGGGATGTGCATGGGTTGCGTAATGACCAGTGCACTAACCGTTATTGGTAAAGAAAAGCAATCGCAAGGAAATGCAATCCTTAATACTTTGCAGCAATTTGCAGGGGCAATTGGGACCTCATTAGTAGCGATGATTGTTGCAACCAGTCAGAGTCATCTCCACACGACTAGACGTATCTCTACGGCAATTGGTACTCAAGAAGCTTTTGGCATGTTAACGATTTTTTGTATTATAATTTGGATAAGTTACTATCGAAGTGTGAAAAAATAAAATACCTGAAATGTCAATTTAAATTAGAAAAAAGGTGAAAGTTGTTCTTCTGTGACATGACTCAAGAATACTTCTAATGGTGTACGATAATTAAGAGATTTTCGTGGGATATTGTTGCGACGATGCATTAGCTGAGTGACTAGTTCGTCTGGTAAATCGCGAAAATCTAGCTTTTTACTAAGACCATCACGACGCAAGAGGCCGTTATTATTTTCGTTTAACCCTCGTTGATTGGGAGCACCGACTTCCGCAAAATAGGTGTGAAGATCATACTTATTGGCTATTTCTCGCCATCCAGCAAATTCTTTCCCGTTATCAAAAGTAATTGATTTAACAAAGTGACGTGGCAGTTTAGCGAGCCATTGATCAAGCTGGCAATTCACTGCTTCGTCTGTTTTATGATGAATATTAAGGACAATCATTACTTTGGATTGTCGCTCTACTAGCGTCATTACCGCTCCGCGGTGAGCTTTACCTTGAACTGTATCAGCTTCAAAGTGCCCAAATTCATGTTGGTAATGCGGAAAATCACGATATCGTTGATAGATACTGCGTCCTAATTGGCCAGCTTTACCACGATGTTCCACATAGCCATTGGGATGGCGTTTTCCTTTCATCGGTAGCTGTTTAACGGAAAAGCCATACTGATTGCGGGCAAACATGCGATAAAGGGTGCGCATACTGCAGCTAATTGGGTGTTCATGACGACCAATAATAGTATCAGGAGTCCAACCTGCCTTGATTTGCGCATGGATATAGTTAACTTCGATAGTTGGCAGTTGGGTCTGCTTCCGACCACAACGACGCTTATGTCGCTGATAAGTCTGAAGATATTGGTCGATGGTTTTACCGTCGTTGAGGAAACGATAAACACGATAGATGGTTTCTTGACTACGCTGAAGTAATTTAGCAGCCCGATAAGCTTTAGTACCTTGATACCAAAAATCAGCTATGAGAGTTAATTCACGTGTGGTAAGATGTTTATAGGTCATTTGTGATTGCCTTTCTTTTGATTAGGGATATTCAAAAGTCTATCACAAATGGCTTTTTACTTTTTCTAACTTAATTTTACAAACGACGATATTAAAAAATTCAGGCTAGAAAATTCTAACCTGAATTTTTTAATATGGAATTTCGTTAAATCGCTGATCGCCTTCAGTTATTTGAAGCTGGTCGTTAAAACGATTAATGAGCTTCTCTTTGACATCTTCTAAGTCTGTTTCGTTTACGTAAATACTTGTTTCAACATTAACCCCGTACTCCTCACCGGCAACCTCAAGATTGTTCTCCTTGAGGTAGTAAAGAAGAGGATCGTGAAGGGCATAGGTAACAGTGATTTTTAGAATTGCTTGCTTGATTCGTTGAACGAGACCAGCTTGGTGGATTGCTTCAGTAGTTGTATTGCTGTATGCCCGGATGAGGCCACCTGCGCCTAGTTTAATCCCGCCAAAATAACGGGTGACCACCGCTACGACATCGTGAATTTTTGCAAGTTTAAGTGATTCAAGGATTGGAATTCCCGCTGTTCCACTCGGCTCGCCATTATCACTTTCTCGCTGAATCTGGTCATTGTCACCAATCATGTATGCAAAGCAATTATGAGTAGCTTTTTTATTGGCAGTTTGAATGCTGGCAATAAACTGTTGAGCTTCTTCTTCTGAGGAGACACGGGCAATGGAGCAAATAAATCGTGACTTTTTAATTGTTTGCTCATAAGTGGTGTTTTTAGCAATTGTTAAATATGGTTCTGTCATTTTTAAACTTCCTTCGTGCGATTTTGATTAATTTACGTATATATAAAGTAGGAGGTGGGTAATGGATCTAGACAATTATTATGGACGGCGCGTGTTAGTTCCGCGTCATGAGGTGATACAAGCGAAAATTCAAGAACTGCCAACGATCAGGATTGATGCTGCTAATATTAGGTGCTATCGCTGCAATCATGTCACAGAAAAATCGTTGGGTGCTTTGCCACGAGGTGAGTTCTATTGTCCACATTGCATTAATCTTGGACGTGTTTCAACGTTAAATAAATTTTATCATGTTCCAGAGCCGAATCAATTTACGGTTACCGAACCCGTATTAACCTGGAAAGGGAAATTATCGCCTCTTCAGCAACAAGCTTCAGAAAAAATTTCCCGGGGAATGGCTGATCATGTCCAGCAATTATTGTGGGCAGTGACAGGGGCTGGAAAGACTGAGATGATGTTTGCAGGTATTGCGGCAGCTATTGAACGTGGTGAGAGAATTGGAATAGCTTCTCCACGAGTAGATGTTTGTTTAGAATTATTTCCCCGTTTAAAAGCTGCCTTTGCTAATTGTGATATTGCTCTTTTGCATGGTCGACAAGAGTTACCTTATCATTATGCCCAACTGACTATTTGCACAACTCATCAATTGCTTCGTTTCTATCATGCTTTTGATAATTTAATTATTGATGAAGTAGATGCCTTTCCGTATGCTGCTAATGCTTCGTTATTATATGCGACTAAGCAAGCAATAAAAGAGAACGGAGGGTGTCTTTACTTAACTGCGACCCCAGGTGATGCTTTGCTGAGAGAAATTAAAAGTAAACGATTAGTTGTTAATTATTTACCTCTTCGTTATCATGGGCATTTACTTCCGCAAATAAAAGTTAGACTAGCTTTTGGATGGCGGCGACGTTTAGAACGCCAGCAATTACCCCCGCAAGTTATTCAACAGTTGCAGGAAACGCTAAGGGAAGGCCATCGCTTTTTGCTATTTATTCCTCATATTGCAGATTTAGCATTGGTTGAAGCTGCATTACGGCATTCTTTTACAACTTTCCGCTTTGCTACTGTTCATGCAAGTGACCCAGAACGATTAGAAAAAGTCCAAAAAATGCGTAATGGTGATTACGACTTTTTAGTTACGACTTCTATTCTTGAACGGGGAGTTACTTTTCCAGAAATTGATGTCTATGTTTTGGGTGCCGATGATCCAGTCTTTTCTTCATCAGCATTAGTGCAAATTGCTGGCCGGGCTGGGCGCGCGCAAAGTCGACCAACTGGGCGGGTTATTTTTTGGATCAATTGTAATTGTCGACAAGTTAATCAAGCTGTTTCTCAGGTGAAGTACTTGAACCGGAAAGGTCAAAGGTTGATAGATGGAGTGTCTTTTGTGCAATAAAAGGATATCTTTCCAGCTGACTTTGCAAGATATTTTTAGTTTTCGCGAAATTATCACGCCAGTAGTCTGCACTAAATGTAAGGAAAGTTTTGTACGCTGGAATGATCACGGATGCGCAGGATGTGGTAGAAACAATACTGGTAAAAATAGTTCCTTATGTGCAGACTGTCAGGCTTGGAAGAAACTTTATGGTTGGTACTTGCCTCATCGAGGATTATATCGGTATAACGAGGCGATGAAAGAATATATGCAACGTTATAAATTTAATGGCGATTACCGTTTACGAGTGGTATTTCAGCGTGAACTTAGCAAAGTGGTTAATGAACAGAAAGCAGATTTAATTGTCCCGATTCCAGTAACGTCGACAACGATGCAAACGCGTGGCTTTAATCAGGTTATTGGTCTATTACGCGAAGTGCCTTACCAATTGATCTTACAAACTAAGATAAGTTCAAAAGTGGCACAATCAAGCAAGACAAAGGAAGAGCGACTTGCAACTAAACAGCCATTCATACTTGATGCACCAGAAAAAGTAATTAATAAAAAGGTTCTTTTAGTTGATGATGTTTACACTACAGGAAGGACACTGTATCATGCGGCAAACCTTTTTAAGCAAGCTGGCTGTAAAGAGATTGGTAGCGTTTCACTAGCACGTTAAATTCTTCTTAAAATGTATTAATAAAATTTGTTAATTAACACAAACTAATCTATAATAAAAATAGGATATGAGAAGAGTGGTCCTTCTGATATCAGATCAAGCAATTGCTTGGCTGAAAGGAGAGAAGTACAATGTTAAGGTTCAATATTCGTGGTGAAAATGTCGAAGTTACTGAGTCAATTCGTGATTATGTTGTAAAACGAATCAGTAAGCTTCAAAAGTTCTTTGAAGATAGCGTTGAAGCTACTGCCCACGTGAACTTAAAAGTTTATCCAAACCGGACGTACAAGGTTGAAGTAACAATTCCACTTCCATACTTAACGTTACGGGCAGAAGAAACTTCTAATGATATGTACGGAAGTATTGACTTAGTTACAGATAAGCTCGAACGGCAAATCCGGAAGTACAAGACGAAGGTTAACCGTAAGTCACGTGAAAAGGGCTTAAAGAACTTTGAATTCATCTCATCTGATAATGATGAATCAGCTGAACAGGATGATGAATTAAAGATTGTACGGACAAAGCAAGTTTCATTAAAGCCAATGGATCCTGAAGAAGCTGTCCTTCAAATGGATATGCTTGGACACAATTTCTTTATCTTCCAAGATGCTGAAACTAATGGTACAAGCATTGTTTACCGTCGTAATGATGGTCGTTATGGCTTGATTGAAGCTGAATAGTCAATGCCAAATATGAAGAGCGCGGATGAGAAATCATTGGCGCTTTTTATGTCTTATAATTTATAGCCACTTAGTAATATCCATACTAATAATTTTTATTTATACTATGAACGTGGTAAAATATTATGGTTAGAGTAAAAAATATAATTGGCTTGAGTAGTACTTTTTTATTGATTTTGGACTTAAGCCAGAAAGTAGGAAGGACGCTTTTATGGCCAATATTCTAAAAAAATGGATTGAAAGCGATCGTCGTGAATTACGGCGAATTAACAAAATAGCAAATAAAGTCGAGAGTTATGCTAAACAGATGTCTGAACTGACTGATGAACAACTTCAGGCCAAAACTGATGAATTCCGGGAACGTTATAAAAAAGGTGAATCCTTGGATCATATGTTACCAGAAGCATTCGCAGTTTCTCGTGAAGGTGCTAAGCGGGTCCTAGGACTTTACCCATTCCATGTCCAAATCATGGGGGGAATTGTTCTCCACGAAGGTAATATTGCGGAAATGCGGACTGGTGAAGGTAAGACATTAACTGCCACAATGCCGGTTTACCTTAACGCGATCTCGGGAAAAGGTGTTCATGTTATTACTGTTAATGAATACTTGTCAAAGCGTGATGCTACCGAAATGGGACAGCTTTATAATTGGCTTGGATGTTCTGTTGGTATTAACAACTCAGAAATGAGCCCTGATCAAAAACGAGAAGCATATAAAGCTGACATTATGTATTCCACCAATAGTGAAATTGGATTTGATTACCTTCGTGACAACATGGCTGTTTACAAAGAAGACCAAGTTCAACGTGGTTTAAACTATGCTTTAGTTGATGAAGTGGATTCAATTTTAATTGATGAAGCGCGGACGCCATTAATCATTTCAGGCCCAGGAACGGGAACTTCTAAGTTGTACAAACAGACTGATCGGTTTGTTAAGCAGTTAAAGAAAGATGTTGATTACAAGATCGATCTTGAATCAAAGACGGTCTCGTTAACTGATGAAGGAATTAAAAAGGCTGAAAAATACTTTAACTTAAAGAATTTATATGATCCGGAAAATACTGCGCTGACCCACCACTTGGATCAGGCGTTGCGTGCTAACTACATCATGCTTTTGGATAAGGATTATGTGGTTCAAGATGGTGAAGTGTTAATTGTTGATTCCTTTACTGGACGTGTAATGGAAGGACGCCGTTTCTCTGATGGCCTTCACCAAGCTATTGAAGCCAAAGAAGGCGTAGAAATTCAAGAAGAAAACAAGACAATGGCTAACATTACATACCAGAACTTATTCCGGATGTATAACAAACTGGCGGGGATGACTGGTACCGCTAAAACTGAACAAGAAGAATTCCGTGAAATTTACAACATGGAAACTATTACTATTCCAACTAACCGTCCAGTTCAGCGAAAAGATGAGCCTGACTTGCTTTACCCAACATTACAAAGTAAGTTTGCAGCTGTTGTCGATCGGATTAAGAAACTTCATGCCAAAGGCCAACCTATCTTAGTTGGGACGGTTGCCGTTGAAACTTCTGAATACCTGTCTCAACTTCTTGATAAAGAGAACATTCCACATGTTGTTTTAAACGCTAAAAATCACGCTAAGGAAGCGGAAATTGTTAAAAATGCCGGTCAAAAAGGTGCAGTAACTATCGCTACCAACATGGCGGGACGGGGAACAGATATTAAGTTAGGCCCTGGCGTTCGTGAAATTGGCGGACTTGCAGTTATTGGTACTGAACGACATGAATCACGGCGGATTGATAATCAGCTTCGTGGACGTTCTGGACGGCAAGGTGATCCTGGTCTATCACAATTCTACCTGTCGCTTGAAGATGACTTGATGAAGCGATTTGGTGGGGACCGGATCAAGGCCTTCTTGGAACGGATGAAAGTTAATGATGAAGATGCCGTCATTAAAAGTCGTTTCTTAACTCACCAGGTTGAATCAGCTCAAAAGCGGGTTGAAGGTAACAACTACGATTCACGAAAGAACGTTCTTCAATATGATGATGTTATGCGTGAACAGCGTGAAATCATTTATAAAGAGCGACAACAAATTATCACTGAAGATAAGTCGCTGAAGTGGGTTCTTATGCCAATGTTTAGACGGACAATCCAGCGTGAAGTTGATCAACATACTCTTGGTGACAAGAAGGATTGGGATTTACAAGGAATTGTTGACTTTGCAGAAGAAGTTTTAATCAAGCCTGATACCATCACAGTTAAGGATCTAGAAGGTAAATCACCTCAAGAAATGGTAGATTACTTGATGACATTTGCCCAGGGAGTTTATAAGGAAAAGCAAAAACAACTTTATGATCCAGCACAAATGCTTGAATTTGAAAAGGTTGTTATTTTGCGGGTGGTTGACTCACACTGGACTGATCACATTGATATCATGGATCAATTCCGGCAGTCAGTTGGATTACGTGGATATGGACAATTAAATCCATTGGTTGAATATCAAACTGCTGGTTATCACATGTTTGAACAAATGATTGCTGATATTGAGTATGAAACTACTCGACTCTTCATGAAGTCAGAAATTCGGCAAAATGTAACACGTTAATTGTTAATTACTACTAGGTACGGCAGTAAGGTAACCCATGGCGGTACCGCTGCCGTATTGTTGTATAACGGAGGTTCGATTGTGGAATTAAATGAAGCAAAAAAACAAGTAGAATCAATGCAAAAAGAAGTTACGCACTTCGGGAGGTCTCTTTGACTTAGATGCACTAGATGAGCGCATTGCAGAAATTGAACAAGAGATGGCTCAACCAGACTTTTGGAATGATAATGAGCAGGCACAGAAGGTCATTGCGGAAAATAATATTTTAAAAGAAAAACGGGATACTTTTGTGAATTTAAGTGATCAGATTAGCGATCTTGAAACGTCGCTTGAATTACTCGCGGTCGAACCGGACGATGATTTACAAAAAGATTTCGAAGCATTATTTACAAATACACAAAAGGCCTTAGAACAGTATCGGTTGACCCAGCTTCTTGATGGGGAATATGACGCTAAAAATGCTATCTTAGAAATTCATCCCGGAGCGGGCGGCACTGAAGCCCAAGATTGGGGTGAAATGCTTCTGCGGATGTATGTGCGTTGGGGTGAACAGCATGGCTTCTCTGTTGAAACAGCAAGTTATGAAGCCGGTGATGAAGCTGGTATCAAGAGTGTTACGCTGCTGATTAAAGGGCATAATGCGTTTGGTTATCTTTGTAGTGAAAAGGGAGTCCATCGACTTGTTCGTATTTCCCCATTTGATGCGGCTGGTCGGCGTCATACATCATTTGCTTCGGTTGATGTAATGCCAGAGCTAGATGATAGTGTTGAAGTTGATATTGATCCATCAGATTTACGAGTTGATACTTTCCGGTCTAGTGGTGCTGGTGGTCAACATATTAACAAAACAGAATCTGCTGTTCGGATTACGCATATTCCAACCGGGATTGTAACCTCTTCTCAAGCTGAACGATCCCAACTCCAAAACCGAGTGACTGCAATGAATATGTTAAAATCAAAGTTGTATGAACTGGAAGAAGAAAAGAAAGCTAAAAAACGGGCAGAAATTGAGGGCGAACAACTTGATATCGGTTGGGGTTCTCAAATTCGTTCATATGTTTTTCACCCATATACCCTAGTCAAGGATAATCGAACGGGTTATGAAACCCATAATGGGCAAGCTGTAATGGACGGGGATCTTGATCCATTTATTGATGCTTTCCTCCAGTGGAAACTTAGTCAAAAGAATCCTCAATAAGTTATTTAGTTTGGAAGGAAGTGAGTAAAGTGCGCGAAAGTCAACATAAAAGATTAACTCGCTCAGGATCAGATCGAATGATAGCTGGTGTATTTGGCGGAATTGGCCAGTACTTTAAGATTCAGCCAAATATTTTACGTATTTTATATGTCTTACTGACTATTTTTACCGGTTTTGTTCCAGGCATTATTATCTATATTATTTTGATAATAATAATGCCTGCTGATCCGCGAAATCCCGATTTACTAGGATTTTTAAAGTCCTTCAGTGAATCACAAAAAACATCTCAACAGCCTCACCAACGTTCTCGGCGGACTTTAACGAATGTCGAGGAAAAAGACACTAAAAGAAATGGAAGATCATGATGGAATTTTGGAAACGAGTATTGATTGATACAATCCTTTTTATTGCCCTTGCTGGTTTATTTGCCGGAACAGGGATGTTTTATATCACAAGTGCTTGGATTGCACCATTGGCAAGTTTTGTTTTAGCAATTTTGAACGTTGCTATTAAGCCAATTTTAGTAATTTTATCGTTGCCGATTAATATTTTGACCCTGGGCCTTTTTAGTGTTGTAATTAATGGAATTATGCTACAACTAACATCGATGCTTGTCGGGTCGGCAAACTTTCATTTTTCGTCATTTGGTTCTGCAATGTTGATTGCGATTATTATGGCAATTTTCAATGCAGTTATCACCAGTCACGAGGATAGATTGTAAAGGAGTGGAGAAAAATGCCAAACAATGTAACGGTGCAAGAATTAGTTGATAAGGTCCGGTTAAAAGTCTTACAAGGAGAAGATTACCTCCAACGTAAGATAACAACCAGTGATATTTCACGGCCAGCTCTTGAATTCGCGGGGTATTTCAAACATTATCCAGCAGTACGGATTCAACTGTTAGGAATCACCGAAACCTCATTTGCTAAAGACTTAACTCATGAGCAACGTGAGGAGTACATGACAAAAATGTGTATGCCACAAACACCATGTTTTGTTATCTCAACTAATCTGCCAATTCCTAAGGAGCTAAAGAAGGCGGCTGAAGATGCGAAAATTCCAATTTTAGGAACACATTTAACCTCTTCTCAAATATTAAGTAACATGACCTCTTACTTGCTTGAACGTTTGGCACCACGAAAATCTCTCCACGGTGTATTAGTTGATATAAGCGGGGTTGGAGTGCTCATTACTGGTGATTCAGGAGTTGGTAAGAGTGAAACCGCGTTGGAACTTGTGCGTCGTGGGCACCGACTGATTGCTGATGATCGGGTAGAAGTTTACGCCCGTGACGAACAAACCTTGGTAGGAACTGCTCCCCAAATTTTAAAACACTTAATGGAAATTCGTGGAATTGGAATCATTGATGTCTCTACGCTCTATGGAACAGGGGCAATTATGCCTTCTGATCAAATCAGTTTAATTGTTCACCTTGAAACGTGGACTCCGAATGTACAGTTTGATCGTCTTGGTGACCGTGGAGATACTCAAACAATTCAAGGCGTCATTGTGCCAAAAGTCTCTGTGCCGGTTAAAACTGGTCGTAATTTAGCAATTATTATTGAATCAGCTGCAATGAATTATCGGGCTGAGACAATGGGCTATGATGCGACCGAAACATTTGATCGAAACCTTAACCAGTTGATTAAGCAAAATTCAGAACGTGATAGTAAAAATAACAAGGGGTCGGCAAACTAGATGATTAATCCAGGAATAAAAGCCGCCTTAAACCCAATTGCCTTCCAAGGTGGTCCATTTACTATCCACTGGTATGGCGTCATTATTGCTAGTGGGGTAGTTTTGGCTCTTTTGTTAGCCGTTCGCGAAGGAAAGCGAGAGGGAATTCCTGAAGATGATTTTTATGATTATCTTCTATGGGCGCTCCCGATTGCGATAATTTGCGCACGAATTTACTATGTAGTATTTCAGTGGAGCTACTATTCCCAGCATCCAAGTGAGATTATTGCTATCTGGGATGGTGGAATTGCAATATATGGAGCGATTTTAGGAGGCTTTATTGTTTTACTTGTCTTTTGTCATTACCGCCATTTATCTAGTTGGCTGATGATGGACATCATTGCTCCCATCCTTATCATGGCTCAAGGAATTGGCCGATGGGGTAACTTTATGAATCAAGAGGCATTTGGTGATATTACGACACGAGCGCATTTAATGGCTCAGCATATTCCGAATTGGATAATAAACCAAATGTATATCGGTGGTCACTATCGAATTCCAACGTTCTTATACGAGTCATTATGGGATTTAACTGGCTTTGCATTATTAATGTTACTTCGCCATCGCAAACATCTATTTCGTCGTGGTGAAATTTTCTTAACCTATGTAATGTGGTATGCATTTGGACGCTTCTTTATTGAAGGAATGCGGACCGATAGTTTAATGCTCGGAAATATCCGCATTTCACAATTACTTTCGATAGTGTTTTTTGTCAGTGCATTAGTAATACTAATAATTCGACGTCATAAGAATATTCCGTGGTATTATAACGGAATAAACAAAAATTAATTGAATTGGAGAAGGAGAAAAAATTATGGCAGAAAAAATTGCTGTTTTAGGTGCTGGTTCATGGGGCAGTGTTTTAGCAAACATGCTTACAGAAAATGGCCACGATGTAACATTATGGTCTCGTAATGAGGAACAAGTTAAGCAATTAAATACTGAACATACAAATCCTCGCTATATGAAAGATTTTGTTTATTCTACTAACTTAACAGCAACAACGGATATGAAAGAAGCTGTTAAGGGTGCCGGTGTGATACTGATTGTAATTCCAACAAAGGGTCTTCGTGAAGTTGCTAAACAATTAAATGCAATTTTGACAGAATTACATCAAAAACCGTTAATTATTCACGCAACAAAAGGTCTAGAACAAAATACATATAAGCGGCCATCAGAAATGCTTAGCGAAGATATTTCTCCTGAAAATCGTCAGGCAATTGTTGTTTTATCAGGTCCAAGTCATGCTGAAGATGTGGCAATTAAAGATATGACAGCTGTAACCGCTGCTTGTGAGGATCTGGCCAGTGCTAAAAAGGCACAGAAACTATTTAGTAATTCTTATTTCCGTGTTTATACTAATGACGATGTGATTGGTGCGGAATTTGGAGCAGCCTTAAAGAATATTATTGCAATTGGTGCTGGAGCTATCCAAGGACTTGGCTACCATGATAATGCGCGGGCAGCTTTGATTACTCGTGGGCTTGCAGAAATTCATCGTCTGGGAGTTGCTTTTGGGGCCAACCCAATGACTTTTATTGGCCTTTCTGGTGTGGGTGACCTTGTTGTTACTGCTACCAGTAAAAATTCTCGAAACTGGCGTGCAGGCTATCAATTGGGACAAGGAAAAAAGCTTCAAGATGTAATTGACAATATGGGAATGGTTATCGAAGGGGTCTATACTACCAAAGCCGCTTATGAATTAAGTCGTAAACGGCAAGTACAGATGCCAATTACCGAAGCTCTTTACCGTGTTTTGTATGAAGGCGAAGATATTAAAACTGCAATTTCTCAATTAATGGACCGAGATCTTACTTCAGAAAACGAATAAATATGGTAAAATGCTAGAGGATGGATATTGAGAAAAATTGAAACATGGAAAGGGTTTTATAAGTATGAAACGTGTTAGAAAAGCCATTATTCCTGCTGCCGGTTTAGGAACTCGTTTTCTTCCTGCAACCAAGGCATTGGCAAAGGAAATGTTACCAATTGTTGACAAGCCAACAATTCAATTTATCGTTGAAGAAGCGCGCAAATCAGGAATTGAAGATATTGTTGTTGTTGATGGAAAGAATAAGCGGTCTATCGAAGACCATTTTGACTCTAATCCAGAGTTGGAAGATAATCTCCGTTCAAAGCACAAGGATGAGATGTTGAAGATGGTTGAGGAAACAACCGATGTTAATATTTACTTCATTCGTCAATCACATCCTCGTGGTTTAGGGGACGCTGTTTTAACTGCTCGTGATTTTATCGGGGATGAACCATTTGTTGTTATGCTTGGTGATGACCTTAATAACATTAACAACAAGAATGAAGCTTTAACAAAGCAATTGATTGAAAGTTATAACCAAACTGGCGCATCTACTCTTGCAGTTATGCGGGTTCCACATGAAGATACTGCAAAGTATGGTGTAATTAACCCTAGCAAGGAAGTTACGCCAGGTCTCTATAACGTAACTAGCTTCGTTGAAAAGCCAGCTCCTAAAGATGCACCAAGTGATTTAGCAATTATTGGTCGGTATGTCTTTACTCCAGAAATCTTTGACGTATTGGCAAAGACTAAGCCAGGTAAGGGCGGCGAAATCCAATTAACTGATGCAATTGATACTTTGAACCAAACTCAACGGGTATTCGCTCGTGAATACAAGGGTGACCGTTACGATGTTGGTAATAAGTTTGGCTGGGTTAAGACAAACATTGAATATGGTTTGGAACACCCACAAGTTAAAGAAGAATTGCGTGAATACATTAAGGAATTAGGCGCAAAGCTTGCTGCTGAAGATAAGCAAAATAATTCTAAGAAGTAAGACTAGCATTAGCCTTTTAACAAAAATAAACCTTAAAGATTCGCTATCGAGATCTTGAAGGTTTATTTTTTACATATCTTCAACAACTACGTATTCCATATCAAGTGGACCGTGAACACCAACAATTAGCACCATTTCAATATCACCAGAATTGGATGGGCCGGTAATAAAGTTGATGTTTGATGTTTGTAAACTACCATCCTGAATTGCTTTTTGATAATAATCCATTGCTTGCCGTGAACGTGGTAGAATTTTGCTTTTCGGCACAATAGCTAGGTAATGGGTTGGAAGAAAATGAAACATCCGTCCTTGTTGTGGGTAGGTCGCAACTGTTACGGTCCCTGACTCAGCTAATAGAAAGTCCGCAAAACCAATTGCCCCATCACTGTTATTTGCATTTACAATGTTTTGCCGTCCAAATTCTGGCTCCCAATAGTAAATAGGATCTACTCGTAAATTATCCTGCCATTTCCCCAATGAATAATCTTGCCATTTCTCTTCATCAAAGGAGGGGAGCATTAAACTTTTTATCTCTTTTTCTTGGATAAAATCATTGAGAGTGTGGCCAAGATCGGCTGATTTAACAACATGGAAATCAACATGAACTTCTTCACTATTTTTGCGCGCGAGTTCAAGAAGTTCATCCTGACTTTTTCCAGCGAGGGTAGTTTCTGGAAGGTCATTAACGGGGACAAATGGGTCCTCAGTAAGCGTATGACGTGGGCGGTTGGCAGCCTTTGCAATTCGATTTAAGAAGTCTTCTTGATTCTTAGCGGTGTTTGCTTCTTGTAAGTAATCAGTCATTTCCCTGTTCCTCCTCTTCTTCGTAATGGTGGTACCAATGACGGAAATTTTGATGATACTTCGGCGGAACAGCGAGATCACGAACGTCTACCCAGCCATGAGCTAGTTTAGGAGCGATTGCGGGAAGGTGGTTAATTTTACCATCTGGATAAAGGTTCTTAATGTCTTCAGGAGTTGTCTTCTTGCCAAATGGCTCAAGGGCAATATGAGCAAATCGCATTGCGTCATTAAAAAGCGTAGGGGAGCTGGTCCCTTTACCAACTGCCTTTAGAAGGGCATTGGAAGGACTATGATCTAAATGAAGTTCATCCATTTCTACATAACGGTGATGACGAATTAACTCATGAAGGGGAATTTTAACAGGACAAGTTTCCGTACAAGCAGCACATAGACTACATGCATATGGCAATTCCTTGAATTCTTGGTAACCGCCTAAAATTGGGGAAAGAACTTCACCCATTGGTCCTGGATAAATCGATCCATAGCCCTTTCCACCGACTTGCCGGTAAACGGGGCAGACATTTAAGCAAGAACCACAACGGATACATTGGAGCATTGGTTCAAAATCAGAATTCAGCATCTTAGAACGACCATTATCAACAATGACAACATAGAAGTCATCTGGTCCATCAGCTTCATCGGCTTCCTTACCCTTCGAAAAAGTACAGTAACTAGTTAATTTTTGTCCCACCGCGCTTCGACATAAAACATTGTCAAGGACTTCGGCTTCTTTCAAGCTTGGCACAATACGCTCCATTCCCATGACTACAACTTGAGTTTGGGGAATCGCCATACTTATATCAGCGTTTCCTTCGTTTGTGACCAGGTTAATCATCCCGTTATCAGCAATCGCAAAATTACAGCCAGTAATGCCAAAATCAGCTTGCATAAAGTAATTGCGGAGATAGTGGCGGACAAATCTCGCCATGTGTTCAGGGTCGTTATCACCATCATAACCGAGTTTTTCAAAAATTTTTTGAATTTGGTTGCGGTTTTTATGCAGTGTGGGGAAAACAATATGAGTTGGTTCATCCCAGTTATCTTCCTCTAAAATAAACTCGGCTAAATCAGTTTCCATTAATGAAAGGCCAGGGATAGTCAATAGTTCTTTATCAAGGCCGATTTCTGTAGTGATCATTGACTTTGATTTAACAACGTGATTAGCTTGTTTTTTGATTGCTAATTGTTTAATAAAGGCACTTGCTTCGTCACCATTCTTGGCAAAGAAAACATGACCACCATTTTTTTGAACATTGTCACTGAATTCTTCCAAGTAGTCTGGAAGGTGCTTAATAACATGTTGACGAATTTCGGCAGAGAGATCACGCCAACCTTCCCAATGACCTAACTGGCGGCGCGCTTCTGTCCGTTTTTGGAATTGAGCGTCTTGTGCTTTAGCAACAGATGCCCGCATAAATTTATCGGCTTCCGCGTCCTTGATTCGTTCAGTAAAAGGCTTATCGCTTGTGGCTATTCCCATCTAAAACACCCCGTTTCCGTTTGCTGGTACCATTACATGATCCGTATCTTTGACATAAGTGATCCGGCTAGTGTCAACGTTATGGTTAAGGACCTCAGCAATGTGCATAATCGTAATGTGAGAGCCATCACGGCGACGGTTAATTCGTCCACCAATATTCATTAAACATGTTTGCTCACAAGCAATAAGAATATGTGTTTTCGTCTTCAAAACATTATTTGCTTTATCATCGACCATCGCTTCAGAGAGAAGGGGTTCTTTAGCAGAAAAGGTTCCACCAAAGCCACAACATAATTGAATGTTATGAAGGGGGATGAGTTCGAGTCCCTTGACGTGTTCAAGAAGAACGATTGGTGCCGTGCGTTCACCAAGAAGACGAGTCATGTGGCAAGAACGGTGAAAGGTTGCTGTATCATCTAGTTCTGCACCGCAATCAAGAATACCGAGAACCCGGTAAATAAATTGCGTTAGTTCAAAAGATTTATCATAAAGAATTTGTGCTTTCTTCGAATACTCTGGATCATCTTTGAAAATGTTCTTGTATTCATGAAGCATGGCAACGCATGATCCGGAAGACCCAACAATATAATCGGCGTCAATACTTAAAAGGGCATCGAGCTGATTTTTAAATGTAGCGATTGTTTCGCGATCATAACCGCTATTATAGGTTGGTTGCCCGCAGCAGATTTGTTTATCAGGGAAAAATGTTTCGCAGCCAAAACGTTGGAGAAGTTCAACCGTTGCCTTTCCAACATCTGGATAAAGCAGGTCAACTATACAAGTAGAAAAAATACAGACTTTCATACATGCATGCATTAGTTGGATGCACTTCGCCTCCTTAAAAATTGAAAAATATAATTGCTTTTCATAATAAGTATAACTCAAATGTGATAATATTGGGGTTGAAAACGATTTACTTGCTTCAAAAAAATATATAAAATCATAATATTAGTTATAGTTTGATAAGGAATACCACTGATAAAAAGTAAGCAAAATGATAGACAAAAAGATTCAAAGTCGGTATGATATGGATAGTAAAAATTGTTCGAGGAGGAAGAGAGAAATGGCTGAAAGTAAGCAATATGATGTTGTAATTATTGGTGCCGGTCCAGGTGGAATGACCGCAGCAATGTATGCATCACGTGCAAACCTATCTGTCTTGATGCTTGATCGTGGAATTTATGGCGGAAACTTGAATAATACTGCTGAAATTGAAAATTATACAGGATTTAAGAGTGTTAAAGGTCCTGAACTTGCCCAACAGATGTATGAAGGTGCAACTCAATTTGGCGCAGAATATGCTTATGGAACAGTAACCAAAGTAGAACTTGATGGTGACTTAAAGAAGATTACTACTGACATGGATGAAACATATACTGCAAAGGCGGTTGTAATTGCGACTGGGTCTGATCAGCGGCACCTCAATGTCCCTGGAGAGGAAGAATTTGGTGGCCGCGGTGTTTCATACTGTGCAGTTTGTGATGGAGCCTTCTTTAAGGAAAAGCATCTTATCGTCGTTGGTGGTGGTGATGCAGCCGTTGAAGAGGGAGTTTACTTAACGCAATTAGCTTCCAAAGTAACAGTACTTGTTCGTCGTGATGAGCTCCGGGCTGAACCGATTATTCAAGCAGAAGCGATGAATAATGATAAAATTGAGTTTATTTACAACACTAGTGTGACTGAAATTGTTGGGGATGATATTAAAGTAACAGGTGTTAAAACTCATAATAATAAAACTGGTGAAGATGGTGAAATGGCTGCAGATGGTGTCTTCATTTATGTTGGCAATTTCCCAATGACCGCTCCTTTTAAGAATTTAGATATTCTAGATGATCAAGGCTGGGTAAAGACTGATGAACGAATGCGGACAGCAGTACCAGGGATTTTTGCCATTGGAGACGTTCGTGAAACACCATTACGACAGGTTGCAACCGCTGTTGGTGATGGTGCAATTGCTGGACAGCAAGTTTACCAATACATTAAATCGATGGCTTAATAAAAAAGGATGTTAGAGAAAAGCTCTAGCATCTTTTTTTGTTTAGTGTTATAGTTTTGATTAAAAAATAATTAAAAAAAGGAGGGCGATTACCGTTGGAAAATGATGAAAAGGTAAAGCTATTACAGAAGTTGATCCAGATAAATACTGTAAATGGTAATGAAGAAGACGAAGCTAATTATATTAAAAGGGTCTTAGAAGCTCATCATATTTCTTGCAAACTAGTTTCCTTTGCACCAAATCGAACCAATTTAATTGCAGAGATTGGTAATGATAAGGGGCCGGTACTCGCCCTAGCTGGACACTTGGATACTGTTGATCCAAGTGATCCGCAAAAATGGACATACCCGCCATTCGCTGGCCAATTAGTAAACGGTAAAATCTATGGTCGGGGTGCAGTTGATATGAAGTCCGGGTTGGCAGCCATGGTGGGTGCTTTAATTGAGCTTAAAGAAGCAGGTTTGCCAAAACATGGAAAGGTTCGCTTGATTGCCACTGTTGATGAAGAAGTTGGTGGTCAAGGTTCTCTTGAAATGACTGATAAAGGGTACGTTCATGATGTTGATGCAATGGTAATTGGGGAAGCAACTACTGGCCAAATTGAATATGCTCACTGTGGCTCTTTTGATTATATTGTTGAGTCTTATGGAAAATTGGCTCATAGTTTGCAGCCAGAATTAGGGGCAAATGCTGTTATGAATCTAGTGAAATTTATCAATAAAGAATCACGGGCGTTTGACGATGCAACAGTAAGTCCCACCCTAGGAAAATTAATTCATAGCGTGACTGTCTTTCATGGTGGTGACCAGTTAAACTCAATTCCTGATTTTGCATACTTAAAAGGAAATGTTCGCACAATTCCAGAATGTGATAATGTGGAGACGCAAAAAAGATTACAGGATATTATTGATGAGTTAAACAAGGAACCTAAAATTCAATTGAAATTAAAAGTTGTTGCCAGTTTTATGCCAGTGGTTACAAATAAGCAAGATCGCTTCATTGCCCTTGCTCAAGCGGCAATTAAAAAGGTTAGCGGCAGGCAACCGGATGTAGTGATTTCTCATGGGGCAACGGATGCATCCCGCTATGTTTTAGACAATCACAACTTTCCAATAATTGAATACGGACCAGGGATTGAAAAGTTATCACACCAAATTGATGAATGTATTGCGCTTGATGATTATTTAACGGCTCAGCAAGCTTATGTTGAAATTGCTAAACAATATTTGAATAATACTAAAGACGATGAACAGGCTAGTAGTTAAGCATGACCGTACAGAGACTCCGGCTGATGGAAAAGGAGCTTTTATGCTAATGAATCACACCTGGGAGTAAAGATTTTTTGACTGAAAGAAGAATCCGGGAGTCACCCGTTATCACAAAGAGTTTCGTCGCAAATGACTGAACTTAATGAGGCAGTTGCTGTGAGGTAGCTGTGAAAAAAGGTGGCACCACGCATACTAAATACGTCCTTTGAAGATATATTCTTCAAGGGGCGTTTTTTGATAAAGGAGAAGATAAGTATGAAGAAAAAGATAATTAATTTCGGATTAGTTTTAATATTGCTTTTACCTTTAATTGTTTTTGCAAGTGGCTTTAAGATTCAAAATGAGAATTACCGGGCGAACCACACAGATACGTGGGAAAGAATAAAGAAGCGGGGAACATTACTTATCGGGGTTGATGATACCTTTGTTCCAATGGATTTTCGAAAAAAGAACGATCAATTGGTTGGTTATGATGTTGATTTATCGCGCGCAGTTGCGAAAGTTTTAGGATTAAAAGCTGATTTTCAGTCAATTGATTGGTCAATGAAGGAAACCGAATTAAAAAATGGCACAATTGATTGTATTTGGAACGGTTATACAGCTACTCCTTCACGACAAAAACGAATTGCATTTAGCAGAGTTTATGAGTTATCTGGCCAATCATTAGTGGTGCGGAAAGATAGTAAAATTAAAAATTTCGTGGATATGAAGGGAAAGACATTGGGTATTCAAGAAAGCTCAACCGCCCAAACAGATTTTGACAAATATCCCCAAGTATTGAAGAAACTAGTTAAAGGACAAAAGCCAATTCTTTATCAAGATAACTCGAGTGCTTTCATGGATCTGCAAGCAGGCCGTACACAAGGAGTACTTGCCGGCACTGTCTATGCAGGCTATTACGCTACCCACATCGCTAATAGCAATAATTATAAATTGATTCCAGCAACAAAATATCCTGCCGACCGGGTTGCGATTGGGATGAGGAAGGGAGACCGGACGCTTATTAATAAAATTAACTACGCTCTTGGGGTTCTTCAAAAAGATGATACCTTACGACGGATTAATAAAAAATGGTTAGGGATTGATAGCAATTATTTAGGACCAGTTACTGAATTTCAAAAATCTAACAATAATCGTTAATGATTTGCTAAAATTTAATATAACAAGAACTAAGGAGGGTTTTTAATGGGTGCAATCAAATGTAATGATACATTGGCGGTGTCAATTCATCGGATTCGTAATTCAGATTTAAACGAACACGGGACAGTATACGGGGGACGAATCTTGGAATTGATTGATGGTCAAGCCTCGGTAGCAGCAATGCGAGTAGCTCGGACAACAGTTGCAACAGTGTCAATGGATGAGATCCAATTTCTGCGACCATTTGACCTTCAAGATTCAATGTGTATGGAAGCATACGTTACCGGCTTTGGGAAGCGATCAATTGAAGTGTTTACAAAAGTAATTGGCGAGCACTTGATGACCGGTGAACGTTTCCTCGGCTTTTATTGTTTTATGACTTTTGTAATTCTTGATTCTGAAAAACAAACGGCATTTAATAAGTTAATTCCAGAAACGGAAGAGCAAAAGACATTAATGGCAACATATTCTCAACGTGTTAAGCAACGCCAAATCCAGCGGCAAAAACAGCAAGAATTTCAGCCTCATATTTCAATTTCCAAGCCGTGGTAAAACTTTAGTAAAATTTTAAGTAAAAAGCGACAGATAGCATTTTATGCGGTATACTAAAAAGTAGAGTATGACATAAAGGAGACATTATTGTGAGCTGGAAAGATACTTATAAGGTTTGGCAAGAACGAACAGATCTTGAACCAGACTTAAAGCAGGAATTAGCTGCAATGAGCGACGATAAAGAAATTGAAGATGCCTTTTACGGTCCACTGTCATTCGGAACTGCAGGAATGCGGGGACTGATGGGACCTGGAATTAACCGGATGAATGTTTACACCGTCCGTCAAGCAACTGAAGGTTTGGCAACTTTAATGGATTCATTGGGTGACGATATTAAAAAACGAGGAGTCGCTATTGGTTACGATTCTCGTCACAACTCCCGTAAGTTTGCTCATGATGCTGCTCGTGTATTAGGCGCTCATGGGATTAAGGTTTACATCTATGATAATTTACGCCCAACACCTGAATTGTCATTTGCAGTTCGTCACATGGGGACTTATGCGGGAATCATGATTACCGCTAGTCATAACCCTAAGGAATACAATGGTTACAAGATTTACGGTGAAGATGGCGGACAGATGCCACCTAAAGAATCTGACATGATGACAGGTTACATCCGTAAGATTGATGATATTTTTGACATTGCTTTAGCTGATGAACAAGAAATACTTGACAATGGTTTGGAAACAATCATGGGTGAAGATGTCGATGCTGCATACCTTGCTAATGCTAAAGGCGTAACTGTTAACCCTGAATTAGCTAAGGAATACGGTAAAGATATGAAGTTTGTCTTTACCCCATTATGCGGAACTGGCCGAATGCTTGGTGAACGGGCATTGCGTCAAGCTGGTTTTACAAATTATGAAATGGAACCAACTGAAGCACAACCAAATGGTGACTTCCCTGGTTTGGAACATCCTAATCCAGAATTCCCAGAAGCATTTGTTCGATCCATTGCCCTTGGTAAAAAGGTTGGTGCAGATGTGTTGATCGCCACGGACCCTGATGCTGACCGGCTTGGATGTGCAGTTCGTCAACCAGATGGTGAATATCAATTGCTAACTGGTAATCAAATTGCTTCTATCATGCTTGCCTACATTCTCGAAGCGCATAAACAAGCGGGAACCTTACCAAAGAATGCTGCTGCGGTAAAATCAATTGTTTCTACTAACTTTGCTGCTAAGATCGCAGAAAGTTACGACGTTGAGATGATCAATGTTTTAACTGGTTTCAAGTGGATCGCTGACCAAATTCATCAATATGAGACTGGAAAAGCTGATCATACCTTTATGTTTGGTTTTGAAGAAAGTTATGGTTACCTTATTAAGCCATTTGTTCGTGACAAGGATGCTATCCAATCCTTAACGTTACTTGCTGAGGTTGCCGCTTATTACCGTAGTCGTAACATGACTCTTTACGATGGCTTACAAGAATTATTTAAGAAGTACGGCTACTTCCGCGAAATGACAATTGCTAATACTTATGCTGGTGTTGATGGCCCAGCTAAGATTAAGGCTTTAATGAAGAAGTTCAGAGAAGAAGCCCCAACTCATTTTGCCGGTCATCAAGTAGTAGTTACTGAAGACTTCGCTAATGGGACCAAAACTACAGCTGATGGCAAAGTAAGTGAATTAGGGATCCCAGAATCAAATGTATTGCGTTACACTCTTGATGATGATACTTGGATTGCTATTCGTCCATCGGGAACTGAACCAAAGCTTAAGTTCTACATTGGTACAAGTGCTGATACCTTAGATAAGGCAAATGAAAAATTAGCTGATTTCGAAAAGGCTTTACAAGAGTTTGCTGAATAATAACTGAGAGACTGTTGAAAAAACTTTGCTTTTTTCAACAGTCTCTGTTTTTATATACGATATCGGGGATGTCAATAAGATTAAATTTTTCCTCACCTTTCTTGAAATTTCGCCAAAAAATTGTATGATTGTACAAATTAATTATTTTTTGGGAGGAATTCATCATGGGAATGCATGAATATCTGAAAAGTTTAAGTGACCTCGAAATGATTAACCGTGCTCCAGGATATTTTAAATTTGAGGAACACAATGTGGCTGCCCATTCATTTAAAGTAACGCAAGCAGCACAAATGCTTGGTGATATTGAAGAACAAGCCGGGAATGAAATTGATTGGCGTTCTCTATATGAAAAAGCTCTAAATCATGACTATACAGAGCGCTTTATTGGTGACATCAAAACGCCGGTAAAGTATGCTACCCCTGAATTGCGCTCAATGCTGGCACGGGTTGATAAATCATTAACAGAAAACTTTATTCAATCTGAAATTCCGGCTGAGTTCCGGGCTGCTTATGAACGACGATTTGCGGAAGGGAAAGATGATACTTTAGAAGGTAAAATCCTCGCAGTTGCTGATAAGATTGATCTTATGTATGAATCATTTGGTGAGATTCAAAAGGGTAATCCTGAACCAGTTTATATGGATATTTATAAGTCGAGCTTGACGGCAATTATGGATTTTCGTGATATGGCCAGTGTCCAGTATTTCCTTAAGAAGATTTTGCCAGAATTATTAAAAGATAATGCAGATGGTAATGCGAAAAACCAATTAGCGATTATTACTACACAAATTATTCAACAATAATTTGTGATTTTAGGCTTCCTTTTATCAAATAGTTGATTTTTGCAAACGCTTTCTTATAATAGAAGTAGAAGGTGAAAAACTAATAAGGTAAATGGGAGGCGGCAAGGATGACACCAAGTTTATTTGCAGGAACATTTGCAATTTTAGTATTATGGTTAATCGTTGATATTATCTGGGAATTGAGTCGACCAAGAGACATTGTAATGCGACGCCTCTGTGCTTGGCTTAATCTTATTGCGATTATTGGTGGTTTTTCCGTATTTTATGGAGTAACCCATTTTGATAATGCTAATCTTGTTCCATGGTTTATTTGTTTGAATTGGATTAATGTTGTTGCCGCGGGCTTACAATTTTACTTTGGTTACTTTCGGCATAGCTAAATGACAAATAAAATATTTTAAGAAGTGAGTGAAAATGGTCTTGTTTGGAGAGATTATTTTCTACTCACTTTTTTACTGTAAATTTATAGACGAATACATGTTTGGGTGATAAACTAATAACAGTAAATAATAAATAGTTAGTGATAAGTGGGATGCGGTAATTTATGAAGTTGCGATTCCACTTTATTTTATTTAACTGCGACGTAAGGGAGGAAATTCTTTTGATTTACCGGCAACCAGATAAAAAATTTGAACTAGTGTCAGAGTACAAGCCAACCGGCGACCAGCCCCAAGCAATTAATCAATTGACAAAGGGGATTGAAGATGGTGAAAAAGCTCAAATCTTATTAGGGGCAACGGGAACAGGAAAAACATTTACGATCTCAAATGTGATTGCCAATGTCAATAAGCCAACTTTGATTCTTTCCCATAACAAGACCTTAGCTGGGCAACTCTATGGTGAAATGAAAAAATTTTTCCCTCATAATGCGGTTGAATATTTTGTTTCCTACTATGAATACTATCAACCGGAAGCATATGTTCCATCAAGTGATACTTATATTGAAAAAGACGCGTCAATTAATGATGAGATTGATAAGCTGCGGCACTCTGCCACCACTTCCTTGCTGGAAAGAAATGATGTAATTGTCGTTGCCTCTGTTTCTAGTATTTTTGGATTAGGAGATCCTCGTGAATACCAAAATAGCGTCCTTTCTTTGCGTGTTGGTCAAGAAATTGAACGTGATCGATTGTTGACTGAACTGGTTAATATTCAATTTGATCGCAATGATATTGATTTTCAACGGGGACGTTTCCGCGTTCGTGGTGATGTAGTTGAAATCTTTCCGGCGTCGCGTGATGAACGGGCATTGCGGATTGAATTCTTCGGGGATGAAATTGACCGGATTCGTGAAGTTGATGTGCTGACAGGCGAAGTGATTGGTGACCGGGACCATGTTTCTATCTTCCCGGCGACTCACTTTATGACTAATGAAGAAGTCATGGATCGGGCATTGCCACAAATTGAGGCTGATATGAAGAAACAGGTAAAGAAATTTACTGACGAGGGAAAGCTTCTTGAAGCAGAGCGGATTCAGCAACGGACAACTTATGATATTGAAATGATGCGTGAGATGGGCTACACCAATGGAATTGAGAATTATTCGCGTTATATGGATGGTCGAAAGCCCGGTGAACCACCTTATACTTTATTGGATTTCTTCCCTAAAGATTCCTTATTAGTTGTTGATGAGTCCCACCAAACCATGCCGCAAGTACGGGGTATGTATAACGGGGACCGGGCGCGGAAACAAATGTTAATTGATTATGGGTTCCGCTTACCGAGTGCTCTTGACAATCGACCATTAAAACTACCAGAATTTGAAAAACATGTTAATCAAGTTGTATACATGTCTGCAACCCCTGGCCCATATGAAATGGAACAGACAGACCACGTTGCTCAGCAAATTATTCGACCGACTGGGTTACTTGACCCAACAGTTGAAGTTCGCCCGGTAATGGGACAGATTGACGACCTAGTTGGTGAAATTAACAAACGTATTGAGAAAAATGAACGTGTTTTTGTTACGACCCTGACGAAGAAGATGTCTGAAGACCTTACTGATTATCTAAAAGATATGGGGTTAAAGGTCAAATACCTTCATAGTGATATTAAGACTCTTGAACGGACGCAAATCATTCGTGATCTCCGTCTTGGCAAATTTGATGTTCTTGTTGGAATTAACCTCTTGCGGGAGGGGCTGGATGTTCCAGAAGTATCCTTGGTCGCCATTCTTGACGCCGATAAAGAAGGCTTTTTACGTAATGAACGTTCCCTTATTCAGACGATTGGTCGGGCGGCCCGGAATGAAAATGGGGCAGTAATTATGTATGCTGATACCGTCACTGACTCGATGCAAAAGGCAATGGATGAAACAAAGCGGCGGCGGACGATTCAGATGAAATACAATGAAGAACATCATATTACACCGCACACAATCATCAAGCCAATTCAAGAAGCAATTACTGTTACTAAGAAAGCAGCGGGTGAAACTGAAACAGATAATAGTGCTGAATTTACTGACAAAGATTTTGCAAAGCTGGATAAAGAGGCCCAAGCAAAGATGCTTGATGAATTAACAGAGCAAATGCGTTCTGCTGCTAAGCACCTTGACTTTGAACAAGCTGCTACGCTTCGTGATACGATAATGGAATTAAAGACAAAAGCAAAAAAATAGAGGAGGGATTATTTCGTGGCAAATGATAAGATCATAATTCATGGGGCACGGGCTCATAACCTAAAAAATATTGATATTACTATTCCGAAAAACAAGTTAGTCGTTGTAACTGGTCTGTCGGGTTCTGGAAAGAGTTCTTTAGCTTTTGATACATTATACGCAGAGGGACAACGACGCTATGTGGAAAGTTTATCGGCTTATGCGCGGCAATTTTTAGGCCAGATGGATAAGCCAGATGTAGATTCAATTGACGGATTATCTCCGGCAATTTCAATTGACCAAAAAACAACATCCCATAATCCGCGTTCAACGGTCGGAACTGTGACTGAAATTAACGATTTTCTCCGCTTGCTATGGGCACGGGTTGGTACACCAATTTGTCCGAACGATAATATTCCAATTACTAGTCAGTCACCAGAACAAATGGTAGATCGGGTACTAGAGTTGCCTGAACGGACACGCCTGCAAATTCTTTCACCAGTTATTCGCGATAAAAAGGGAACACAAAAGAAAGTCTTTGAGACAATTAAGCGTGAAGGATTTGTCCGGGTTCAAGTAGATGGCGAAACTTATGACCTTGATTCAGTCCCTGAACTAGATAAAAATAAAAAACATACAGTTAATGTCGTGATTGATCGAATCATAATCAAAGAGGGAATTAGGTCGCGGCTATTTGACTCCTTTGAATCAGCTCTCCGCTTAAGCGATGGTTATGCAATTGCTGATGTGATTGGAGGAGACCCAATTCCATTTTCTGAACAATATGCCTGTCCCATTTGTGGCTTTACAGTTGGTGAATTAGAGCCACGGCTATTCTCCTTTAATGCTCCTACTGGTGCTTGCCCAGAATGTGAAGGGTTAGGATTGAAGCTCGAAGTAGATATTGATTTAGTAGTTCCTGACCAAACAAAGACCTTAAAAGAAGGCGCGATTGTTCCCTGGAATCCAATCTCATCGCAATACTATCCCCAAATGTTAGAACAATTCTGCAAGTCGGTTGGCATTGATATGGATACGCCGTTCAATAAGTTGTCTAAAAAGCAGCAACAACAGATTTTGTACGGTAATGGTGAAACACCATTCCACTTCCATTATGAGAATGACTTTGGGGGCATTCGGGATGTCGATGTGCCATTTGAAGGTGTTATCAATAATATTAGCCGACGCTACCGGGAGACTAACTCAGATTTTACAAGAGAACAAATGAGAAAATATATGACTGAGCTTCCGTGTCCGGTTTGTCATGGTTATCGGCTAAACCAGCGGGCCTTAGCAGTAAAGATTGATGGGCGAAATATCGGTGAAATTTCCGCTTTATCAATTAGTGATTCCCTTGAATTTTTCAAGAACATCAAACTTTCTGCACAAAAAAATGAAATTGCTAAGCCGATTTTAAAAGAAATCATTGATCGATTAACCTTTATGAAAAATGTTGGTGTTGAATACCTAACTTTAAGTCGTTCAGCCCGAACTCTTTCAGGAGGAGAAGCTCAGCGGATTCGGTTAGCAACCCAAATTGGTTCTAATTTATCAGGAGTAATGTATGTTCTTGATGAGCCGTCAATTGGACTTCATCAGCGAGATAATGATCGTCTGATTGAATCGTTAAAGGCCATGCGCGATCTCGGCAATACGCTGATTGTCGTAGAACATGATGAAGATACAATGCGCGCGGCCGATTACATTGTCGATATTGGCCCTGGAGCTGGTGAAAATGGAGGCCAAGTGATGGCTGCCGGAACTCCTAAGCAAGTTATGCGATCGCGGAAGTCGTTAACTGGCCAATACTTATCAGGAAAGAAATTTATTCCGGTTCCCCAAGAGCGCAGAGTAGGTAACGGTAAGAAAATTACTATTACAGGAGCTGCGGAAAATAATTTAAAGGATATTACAGTTGATTTTCCGCTTGGTGAGTTCATTTGCATAACGGGGGTTTCTGGTTCAGGAAAGTCAACTCTTGTTAATATGATCCTCAAAAGGGTCTTGGCACAAAAACTGAATAACAATTCAGCAAAGCCTGGTAAGTACAAGTCGATTAGCGGGGTCGAAAATATTGAAAAAGTTATTAATATTGATCAATCGCCAATTGGTCGTACTCCACGAAGCAACCCTGCAACTTATACGGGAGTCTTTGATGACATCCGTGAATTATTTGCCCAAACCAACCAAGCTAAAATGCGTGGTTATACTAAGGGGCGTTTTAGCTTTAACGTTAAGGGTGGGCGCTGTGAAGCCTGCCGTGGGGACGGAATTATTAAAATTGAGATGAACTTCTTGCCAGATGTTTATGTGCCATGTGAAGTTTGTCATGGAACACGTTATAATTCTGAAACACTTGAAGTTGAATACAAGGGTAAGAATATTGCTGAGGTTCTTAACATGACTGTTTCGGAAGCCCTAGACTTCTTTAGCGCAATCCCTAAAATTAAACGTAAATTGCAAACCATTGAAGATGTTGGGCTTGGCTATGTTCACCTTGGCCAACCAGCAACTACTCTTTCGGGTGGGGAAGCTCAACGAATGAAATTAGCAGCTGAACTTCACCGTCAGTCTCACGGTAAGAGCTTCTATATTTTAGATGAGCCAACTACTGGATTGCACATGGATGATATTAAACGTTTATTAGCTGTCCTGCAGCGGTTAGTCGATGCGGGAAATACTGTTTTAGTAATTGAGCATGATTTAGATGTTGTAAAATCAGCGGACTGGTTAATTGATCTTGGCCCTGAAGGAGGAGCTGGTGGAGGTAATGTTGTCGCCACCGGAACGCCAGAGCAAGTAGCGGAAGTAAAGGGAAGCTACACTGGTAAATATTTAAAAGAGATGCTCGAACGTGATCAAAAGTGGGCAGAAGAACGAGAAGCTAAGCAAAAAAAGTAGTTGCAATCTAATTCTTCTAATGGTATTCTAACCCGAAATGTCAATTTAAGTTAGAAAGAAAATAGTTGCTCATCAGTGACGTAAGACATGAATACTTCATATGGAGTTCGATAGCCTAGTGATTTACGGGGCAGGTTATTTCGCTTACTCATCAGTTGGGTTACCAATTCATCAGGAAGATTGTGGAAATCTAGCTGTTTCGTTAAGCCATCCCGGCGTAAAAGACCGTTGTTGTTTTCGTTCAGCCCTCGTTGATTGGGAGCACCAACCTCGGCAAAGTAAGTGTGAAGGTCAAATTGATTGGCAATCTCGCGCCAGCCGGCGAATTCTTTTCCGTTGTCAAAGGTAATCGATTTGAAGAAGTGCCGCGGGAATTTCCGAAGCCACTGACTTAAGTGTTGGTTAATCGCATCAGCCGTCTTTTCGTGCACATTGAGTACAATTTCGACCTTCGATTGGCGTTCGGTCAGGGTCATTACCGCCCCTTGGTGCTTTTTGCCTTGGACGGTATCAGCTTCAAGGTGCCCAAATTCAGTGGCATAGTGCGGAAAGTCCTTGGCACGCTCGTGAATACTTCGCCCCAATTGGCCAGCCTTCCCACGGCGCTCGACATAGCCATTCGGGTGCCGCTTACCTCGCATCGGCAAGGAACGGACATCGAAGCCGAACTGGCCACGTTCAAACATCCGGTAAAGAGTTCGCCGGTTACAACTAATTGGGCGCTCAGCGCGCCCAATAATGGTATCAGGCGTCCACCCCTGGGCAATTTTGTCGTTGATATAAGTGAGTTCAGCCAGTGACAACTGAGTACGTTTTCGGCCACAACGTTGCTTATTGCGCATATAGTGATCTTGATAATCAGCAATTGAGGCACCGGTTTCCAGGTAACGATAAACGCGATAAACGGTTTCGGCGCAACGTTTGATCATTTGGGCCACTCGGTACGCTTTAAGCTTTTGCACGAAAGAATGGGCGATGATTGTCAGCTCGTTTGTGGTAAGATGGGTGTAAGTCATTTGTGGTTTCCTTTCTTTTGTTTAGGGGTATTTAAAAGTCTACCACAAATGGCTTTTCTATTTTTCTAACTTAATTTTACAAACGGCGTAATAAAAATCAAAGTACACGAAACGAGGGAAAAGAAATGTTATTTTTTATAATCAAAATCAACAGTTTTCTTCCTCCTCAGCCTCTAACTCTATTAAGGCTGAGTGATTTTGGTGTACCCAATCAATAGGTTTATACAGACTCGGGTTCTCTATTAATCATTTGGCGTGACCAAATTGCATTAATAGGTGATATCCCGGGTTTTTATTTTGCCTAATATTAAGAATGGAGGAATGATGATGAATCAACAGCCAATAGATGAATTAAAAAGGTCGCTTGGATTCTGGTCCGCTATTTCGATTGTTATTGGGACAATTATTGGATCGGGAATATTCTTTAAACAAGGATCTGTTCTTGATAGTGCTGGTACATCTACTCTTGCAATTGCAGCCTGGGTATTTGGAGGAATTATTACTTTAACTGGTGGATTAACAGTGGCGGAAATTGGTGCCCAGATGCCATATACCGGGGGACTATATGTCTATATTGAAAACTTGTATGGCCGCCTTTTAGGATTTTTAGCCGGGTGGATGCAAGTAATTGTTTATGGGCCAGCAATTATTGCTTCGGTTGCCGGATTTATGAGTATTTTAATGGCAAATTTCTTTGGTTTAGGAACCCAGTGGCGGATACCTTTAGCAGTGATTACGGTGATTGCCATTGGAGTAATGAACCTTTTTGAAAATAAGGTTGGCGCAATTTTTTCGATTATCACGACTGCTGGAAAAATGATTCCAATTGCAGCAATTATTATCTTTGGTTTGTTCTGGGGGCATCAAGATGCTTTTGGTCAAACAGTTACCGAAATTCACCAATCAACTGGTGGTTTTGGGGTAGCAGTTTTAGCAACCTTGTTTGGTTATGATGGTTGGATTTTAATTGCAAACCTTGGGGGAGAAATGAAAAATCCCCAAAAATTATTGCCACGAGCTATTATTTTAGGAATTACTGCTGTTCTTATTATTTATACTTTAATTACTGTTGGGATTCTTAAGTTCCTTCCAGTTAACACTATTCATCGGCTAGGCGAAAATGCAACTGCATACTTAGCTGTGAAAGCCTTTGGTGCAATTGGAGGGAAGCTGCTGTCAGCCGGAATTATTATTTCGATGATGGGGACTTTAAACGGAAAAATGATTACTTTCCCCCGGATTGTATACGCAATGGCGCGCCGTCATGATTTGCCATTCTCACGCTATCTCGCATATATCACGCCAAAGGGTAAGTCACCAGTAGTCGCAACGATGTTTATTATCATTCTTGCAACGATTATGATGTTCTTCTTTGACCCTGATCACTTATCAGATTTGTGTGTGTTTACTGTTTATTGTTTCTATCTTTTAGCATTCTTTGGGATCTTCATTTTAAGACATAGAAATAAGGGACCACGCCCATTCAGCACACCGCTTTACCCCTTAGTGCCAATTATTGCGATTGCTGGTGGAATCTTTGTCCTAGTAAGTGAAGTTATGAATGATCCAGCTGGTGTAATTCTTTTTATTGGAATCGTCATTGTAGGATTACCAATCTTATATATTGTTAAACGAATGGATCAACGACGGATGCATTAATATTTAAGGCTAAGTTTGACTTGGCCTTTTTTGTTGCTTAAATAAGACACACCCGGCTTGATGTGATAGAATAGTTGGGTAGCTGTATGCGAAAAGAGGAACTAGTGATGGTAGATAAAAAATTAAAAGTAGTAATTATTACAGGGATGAGTGGTGCGGGGAAAACCGTTGCCGTTCATAGCTTAGAAGATTTAGGATATTTCGTAATTGATAACATGCTTCCTGGATTGGCAGAACGTTTTGTTGATGTGATAGAAGATTCGGGAGAGTTTGATAAAATCGCCATGGTAATGGATATGCGTTCACGCGGATTTTACGATGAGGTTTTACCAAACTTTGAAAAACTGAAAAAACGGGCTGATTTAGATGTGAAACTACTCTTCTTAGATGCTAATGACGTCACGTTAATTTCACGTTATAAGGAAACAAGACGTTCTCACCCCTTATCTCCACAAGGTCGAATACTTGATGGGGTGGAATTAGAACGGAAGCTTTCAACTGATCTTAAGAGTCAAGCAGATATAGTAATTGATACCACTAATGTGACACCACAAAATCTAAAGTTAAGGCTTAATAAATTATTCGGACATGGTGAAGGTAATGACTTTTATGTTGAAGTAATGTCGTTTGGTTTTAAATATGGGTTGCCACTTGATGCGGATATCGTAATAGATGTTCGTTTCCTCCCTAATCCATTCTATATTCCAGAACTAAGGCACTTAACGGGAAATGATCCAGCTGTTCAAAATTATGTTATGCAGAGTTCGCTGGCTAAGGAATTTTACCAGCATTTACGGTCGCTCTTAGAGATTGCTCTTCCGGGTTACATTAAGGAAGGAAAGAGCAGTTTGACAATTGCAATTGGGTGTACGGGTGGTCAACATCGGTCAGTAACTATTGCTAATAAATTATCCGCTGATTTAAAAGAAAAAGGATATAAAGTAAATACTTACCATCGCGATATTGAGAAGGCAAAGTAAAGAGGAGTTTTAATTATGTTGCATAAACCAAAGATTGTAGTAATTGGTGGGGGGACTGGTTTACCAGTTGTCCTTCGCGGATTACGAGATCAAAACGTTGATGTTACGGCAGTCGTAACAGTAGCTGATGATGGTGGTTCTTCAGGAATTTTACGAAATTATATTAATGTGGTACCACCTGGTGATATTAGAAATGTTTTAGTTGCGTTATCAGAATTGCCTGATCTCGAACTTGATATTTTCCAATACCGATTTAGGAGCAGTGATCAGTTCTTTGCTGGTCACGCGATTGGTAATTTAATTATCTCTGCTTTGTCTGAAATGAAGGGTGGCATTTTTACCGCTGTTCAAGAGTTGTCAGAAATGATGAAGATTAATGGACATATTTATCCTGTTGCCAATGAGCCGTTGACCTTAAATGCTGAATTTACAGATGGGACAAAGTTAAGTGGTGAATCGGAAATAACGGCTGCCCATAAGCAAATTAAACGAGTCTGGGTAACACCTTCTAAAGATAATGACGGTCATCCCGCTCGTCCTGTATCAGAGGTTATAACAGCAATAAAGAATGCAGATCAAATCGTTCTTGGTCCTGGAAGTTTATTTACTAGCATCCTGCCAAACTTGATGATTTCTGAAGTAGGGCAGGCCGTTTGCAAAAGTAAGGCTGAAGTTATCTATATTTGCAATATTATGACGCAAAAGGGTGAAACGGATAACTTTACAGATGCTGATCATGTGCGGGTATTAAATCATCACCTTGGGAAGAATTTTATCAATACGGTCTTAGTCAATATTCAACCAGTTCCCGAAAATTACCTTGATTTTCAAGAATGGAATGAAATTTCTCAACCAGTTAAGCATGATTTCCAAGGGCTACGAGCACAGCATTGTCGCGTAATTAGTTCGAATTTTCTGCGGCTAAAAGACAATGGTGCCTTCCATGATCGCGATAAAGTTGTAGCAGAATTAATGAATCGAATTCACCAGGTTCACGAGTAGTTAGGAGACTGATGCTAGATGTCATATGCAAGCGAAGTAAAGAAAGAATTAACGGGGATCACTGTTCATCGGGATAATGCAAAGGCGGAATTGATGGCCCTTATTCGGATGAACGGATCGATTGGCATTGCTGACCACCAGTTGGTACTGAACGTTCAGACTGAAAACCCAGCAATTGCACGGCGAATCTATTCACTGTTAAAACAATTTTACGGGGTAGAAAGTGAAATCGTGGTTCGTCGTAAAATGAAATTAAAAAAGAATAACCAATATATAGTTCGCTTACGCTATCACGCACAACATGTCTTAGATGATCTTGGTATCTTACAAAATTATCAAATCAAAGAACAAGTACCCGTAGAATTGCTCAAGGATGAATGGATGGTTCGTTCATATCTAAGAGGTGCCTTTTTAGCGGGGGGATCAGTAAACAATCCTGAAACTTCTCGCTACCACTTGGAGATATACTCCCTTTATGAGGAACATAATGAGATTATTGCTCAGATGATGAATAAGTTTGGTCTAAATGCCCAGACAACCGCACGCCGTAGTGGCTTTATCGTTTACTTAAAAGAAGCCGAAAAAATTGCTAATTTTATGTCATTAATTGGTGCAACTAACTCAATGCTTCAATTTGAGAATATTCGAATTGTCCGAGATATGCGGAATTCAGTTAACCGATTAGTAAATTGTGAAAATGCTAACCTGAATAAGATTGCGAATGCGTCAACGCGCCAAATCGAAAATATTGAATTTATTGATTCGCGAGTAGGGCTTAGCAGCTTACCTGATAAATTGCGTGAAATTGCAGAAACACGCCTAGCCCATCAAGAAGTTAGTCTAAAGGAATTAGGAGAATTAGTTCCTGGTGGTCCAATTTCCAAGTCTGGTGTTAATCATCGCTTACGTAAATTAAATGCTTATGCTGATGAGTTGCGTGCATCACAGGTTAAACAATAACTTTGCGGGTGACCTCTTTGGACTAAGAATAGAACGGTGATTAGATTATTGTTCGTGAAAACAGTTAAGGCAGGGAGAAAAACAAGCTTTCTTCCTGCCTTAATTTACTTTCTTTAAGTGAAATTTATTTATTGTTTATACTTTCGCTAATTAGCGCTAATTCGGTTGCTGCACATTCTTGATCTAATTCATTCCAGTTGGCGGTAACGTTAAAAACGTTTAATTTATTTGCTGACATTGTAACATCCTCCTTGACCTTACACCTTTGTTCTCTTTCGTCTACATCTTGTATCATACTATAATTGGTCTAAAAGTCAACTATTACAATAACGGTATTTATATAAGTTTTTTAAAAATTGGTATAGTTCAATTGCTAGAATTACTAATGTAATAGCAAAGATAATCGTTTATCAAAGTTAGATAAATTGTTAAATTTTGGAAACGGCATTCACGGGATAGTTGTTTTGGATTAAGGGAGACTTGCTTTTTAAAACAATGACCGGTATAATTGGAACGTTAATTAATTTACGTTTAATATTAAAGGAGGCAAAGTAACATGCGTAAAGCACACCCATACGGCGTACAAGGCCGTCGCCCAATCGCTTCAAAGTACAAGCGAGCATTAAAAGAAAAGAAGATCGAAGCTATTCGTAAGTGGGCTAAGGAAAAGCCAGCTGAAGAAAAGTAATTCAGTCTATAAAAGCTATGCAATTCAGTGCATAGCTTTTATTTTTTAATAAAAAGAAAAAACTAAAACATCAATTAATAAGATGACTCTTTTAAAAGTAACGTTTTAATGTTTTATACACTAATGCGATATTTTGTATGTTAAAATATAAGTAAGCGCTTACATAAGGTGTCATTTATAAAAGAGGTGATAGTATGCTTGAGTTTTTAAAACCAGCTCCAGTGGCGAAGAAAAAGGTTCCTGCTGATAAGGTTGAAAGTTCGTATCGTTGGCATCAGTTAGGAGTATTGCTTGCAATTTGTATCGGTTACATTGGCTATTATATTATTCGTTTAATTTTCACAACCGAACAAAATGAAATTATGAAGCAGTATGGTTTTACCACGGCTGATATCGGAATGGTGCTTTCGTGTTTTGGAATTGGTTATGGGATTTCAAAATTATTTATGGGAGCATTAAGTGATAAAAGTAATACTAACCGTTATTTAGCAACTGGATTGGTTATTTCTGCACTGCTTAACTTTGGCTTAGGCTCTACTCGTAGCCTATATATGATGATGCTTCTAATGTTAATTATGTCGATTGCTCAAGGGATGGGAGCAGCGGCATGTCAACGTTCTGTTCAATTATGGTGGGGAAAGAAACACCGGGGAGCAATTTACTCGATTTGGTCTTCCACACATAATGCTGGAGCCTTTGCTTGTGTTGCCGTTGTACAATTAGCAACGTTCATGTTTTCTGGTTCTATTTCTGCTGTCTTTTATACATCATCAGTGGTTTCGTTGATTATTGCGGCCTTTGTATTATTAGTTGGTGCTGATAGACCTGTTAGTGTTGGGTTGCCAAGTATTTCTGAATATACTGGGGATGAAGTTGTTTTAGAAAACGGAACTGAGTCTGATTCAGAAGAGACGAGTCTGACTTTACCACAAATTTTTGTTAAATATATTTTGACGAATAAAGTTGTATGGGCCATTACTCTAACATCAATGTCCTTGTACTTAGTTCGCTACGGGATAATGAGTTGGATTCCAAGCTATCTTGTAGAATCAAAGGGCTTTACGACTAATTTTGCAAAATGGTTAGTGGGTATTTTTGAACTTGCGGCGGTCCCTGGAGTAATTATTATGGGAGCGATTTCCGATGCATTAAAGGGACGTCGAGCTATTGTTTGTATTTTATGTGTAATTGGTTTATTTATTTGCTTGACAACGTATTTCTTTAGTACCAGTCACATTTTGATCGTAAGTGTTCTTTTTATTATGGGAACTTTAATTTACGCCCCATTAACATTGGTTGGATTAATGGTTAATGAAGCAGTTCCTAAATTTGCAGTAGGTTCATCAACTGGATTTATGGGCTTTTTCCAATACATTTTTGGTGAAACTTTAGCAACTGCTTTAATTGGTATTTTGGTAGCTAAATATGGCTGGCTTGCAAGTAATATGGTTTTATATACTGCTTCAGCGTTAGCATTTATCTTATTAGTTTATATTTTTATTGCTGAGCGTCGTGCTGAAAAGATTGCCGATTCTGACAAAAAGAATTAAATTTTCACTAAAACAAGGTCTTAAAGAATTTTTAGCCTTGTTTTTTGGTTTAATTTATGATAGTTAAAAATATTTTGCGAAAAAATGTTAAATAATAGTTAAAACATTTGACCTTTTTTGACCAATCGAGTATAGTATTATTATCCGTTAGCATATAAGACTAACGAGTGCTAATTTATTAAGGAGGCCATATCATGAATTTAGTACCTACTGTCATTGAGCAATCATCTCGTGGTGAACGTGCTTATGACATCTACTCACGGCTTCTGAAGGACCGTATTATTATGCTCTCTGGTCCAATTGAAGACGAAATGGCAAATTCAATTGTTGCGCAACTTTTATTCCTTGATGCGCAAGATTCAACTAAAGATATTTACTTATACATCAATTCACCTGGTGGGGTTGTTACCTCAGGAATGGCAATTTATGACACTATGAACTTTATTAAGGCTGATGTTCAAACTATTGTAATTGGAATGGCTGCTTCTATGGCCAGTGTATTAGTATCATCTGGTGCTAAGGGTAAGCGTTTTGGATTACCACACTCACAAGTTTTGATTCACCAACCATCTGGTGGAGCTCAAGGTCAACAGACTGAAATCGAAATTGCTGCTACTGAAATTTTGAAAACACGGAAGATGCTTAACGGTATCCTTGCTAAGAATTCTGGTCAACCTATCGAAAAGATCCAGGCTGATACTGAACGTGATCATTACTTGACAGCACAAGAAGCAGTAGATTACGGCTTACTTGATGGTGTAATGGAAAATAATTCAAAATTAAAGTAAAGTTATAAATAAAAAGATCTCCAATTATTCGATCAATTTCGAATGATGGAGATCTTTTTTGAATTGTCAAAAAGGTGAGGGGAAATTAACATCTTTGTGGCAATGGGATATCTTAGAAACGAAAAAAGGCTGTTGAAAAATTTCAACAGCCGCATAAAAAATGCGCCCCCCGAGAGTCGAACTCGGATCTCGAGAACCGGAATCTCACGTGCGATCCATTACACTAAGGGCGCGTCAACAAATATTATGTTATCTTAAACAAAAAGGAATTGCAAGCATTATTTGAAAAATTTAATTAAAATAACGCTTACATCAGAAAAATGTTGTGATTGAATAGACAATTTTTTTGAAGATGGTATCATAAGTATCGTAGGAGTTGTACTATTGCTTAGACCTTACCACTGCGTCACTTACAATGGTTGAGAGTTGCGATGCTGATGTAATGTGATAAACTAAGCAAGTACACTAATTATGTTTTTTCCTAAAGGAGGAATTTGCAGTATGACTGTAAAAATTGGTATTAACGGTTTTGGCCGTATTGGTCGTTTAGCATTTCGTCGGATTCACGAACTTAACACAAATGATATTGAAGTTGTTGCAATCAACGATTTGACTACTCCTTCTATGTTGGCTTACTTACTTAAGTATGACTCAACTCATGGTAAGTTCCCAGGTGAAGTTACATCTACTGATACTGGTATTGTTGTTGATGGTAAGGAATACCCTGTATACGCTGAACGCGATGCTCGTAACATTCCTTGGGTAAAGAACGATGGTGTTGACTTTGTTCTTGAATGTACTGGTTTCTACACTTCTGCTGAAAAGTCACAAGCACACATTGACGCTGGTGCAAAGCGTGTATTGATTTCAGCACCTGCTGGTAACATCCCAACTGTTGTTCCTGGTGTTAACCTTGATACTTTGACTAAGGATGACATTATCGTATCAGCTGGTTCATGTACTACTAGCTGCTTGGCACCAATGGCTAAGGTTTTAAATGACGAATTTGGTGTTAAGGTTGGTACTATGACTACTATCCACGCATTTACTTCTACTCAAGCTATTCTTGATGGCCCTCGTGGTAAGAAGATGCGTAACAACCGTACTGCAAGTGTAAACACTATTCCTCACTCAAGTGGTGCTGCTAAGGCTATTGGTTTAGTTATTCCTGAATTAAACGGTAAGCTTTCAGGTCACGCACAACGTGTTGGTGTTGTTGATGGTTCATTAACTGAACTTGTTTCAATCTTAGACAAGAAGGTTACTGTTGACCAAATCAACGATGCTATGAAGAAGGCTACTAACCCAGCATTCGGTTACACTGAAGATGAAATTGTTTCAACTGATATTATCGGTTCAACATACGGTTCAGTATTCGATCCTTCCCAAACTGAAATTATGGAGGGTGACGATGGTTCACAATTAGTTAAGACTGTTGCTTGGTATGACAACGAATACGGTTTCACTAGCAACATGATCCGGACTTTACTTCACTTTGCTACTCTTTAATTTGAAGTAAAATTAAACTAATTTGATTAAGGTGGGAGGAGGACTACTCCGCCCGCTTTTTTTATCAAGAGAAGAGGAGACATAATACAATGGCTAAATTAACTGTTGAAGACCTTCCTTTAGAAGGCAAGAAAGTATTAATGCGTGTTGACTTTAATGTTCCAATTAAAGACGGTGTTGTTGGTGACGACAATCGAATTGTTGCGGCTTTACCAACAATTAAATATGTTATTGACCATGGTGGTCGGGCAATCTTATTCTCACACCTTGGCCGAATTAAAAAAGAAGAAGACAAGCCTGGACTTTCACTTCGTCCAGTTGCAGAACGTCTTTCTAACTTACTAAACAAGCCAGTAACATTTGTTCCAGTTACTGAAGGTAAGCAATTAGAAGATGCTATCGATAACATGAAGAATGGTGATGTTTTACTTGTTCAAAACACCCGTTACGAAGATGTTAAGGATGGCGAATATGTAAAGCGTGAATCTGGTAATGATCCTGAATTAGGTAAGTACTGGGCTTCTCTTGGTGATGTATTTGTAAATGATGCTTTTGGTACAGCTCACCGTAAGCATGCTTCTAATGTCGGTATTGCTATTAACATGCCAGGCAAAGCAGCAGCTGGTTACTTGATGGAAAAGGAAATCAAGTTCTTAGGTGACGCAGTAGATAATCCTGAACGTCCATTTGTTGCCATCCTTGGTGGTGCAAAGGTTTCTGATAAGATTGGTGTTATTGATAACCTTCTTGACAAAGCAGACAAGATTATTATCGGTGGTGGAATGGCTTATACATTCTACGCTGCTAAGGGAATCAAAGTTGGTAACTCACTTGTTGAAAAAGACAAGATTGACGTTGCTAAGCAAATCTTAGATAAAGCTGGCGACAAGCTTGTATTGCCAATTGATAATGTAGTAGCTGATAAGTTCAACAATGATGCTGATACAAAGGTTGTTGAAGGTGATATTGACGACGGTTGGATGGCTCTTGATATCGGTCCTAAGTCTGTTGAAGAGTTCAAGAACGTATTAAAAGATGCCAAGACTGTTGTTTGGAATGGACCAATGGGTGTGTTTGAAATGCCAAACTTTGCTAAGGGTACGCTTGAAATTGGTAAATTCCTTGGTACATTAACAGATGCTACAACAATTGTTGGTGGTGGAGACTCAACTGCCGCTGTTAAGGAATTGGGTGTTGCTGATAAGCTTACTCACATTTCAACTGGTGGTGGTGCATCATTAACTTACCTTGAAGGTAACGAATTGCCTGGAATTGCCGCAATTTCTGACAAATAATTAATGTTTAACTACTATGTTATAAATCTTATATAAGAGGCTGAAAAAACTTTTGCTTTTCTCAGCCTCTTACCGTATCTTGGTATTAACAATAAAATAGTAGATAGGGGGGGGGGGTCAATAATGAGAGTACCGATTATTGCTGGTAATTGGAAAATGCATAAGGATGTACAAGAAGCTGTCTCTTTTATCGAAAAAGTAAAAAATCAGCTTCCGCCTGCCGACCAACTTGAAACAGCAATTGCTGCTCCTACTCTTTGTTTAGTACCAATGGTTAAAGCGGCTGAAGAATCCCCGTTAAAAATAATGGCAGAAAACTGCTACTATAAGAATGAGGGAGCCTATACTGGTGAAACAAGTCCATATGCTTTATACCAGGCAGGAATCCATCATGTGATTTTAGGCCATTCTGAACGCCGAACTTACTTTAATGAGACTGATGAATTAATTAATAAAAAAGTGAAGGCAGCATTAGTAAATGGGTTATGTCCGATTGTTTGTTGTGATGATACCATGCGTCGACGAGTTGCTGGAAAGAAAGTTCATTGGGTGGTGAGTCGAATTCTCGCTGACCTTCATGGATTGACCAATGACGAAATTTGTCATGTTACGGTTGCTTATGAACCAAGTTGGGCGATTGGAACAGGCGAGAGTGCTGATCCAGAACAAGCGGCGGAAGGTTGTTACCTTATTCGCCAGACAATTAGTGATATGTATGGCGATGAAGTTGCAAATAATGTTCGAATTCTCTATGGAGGAAGTGTGACAACTTCTAATATCAATGCACTAATGGCAAAAAATGATATTGATGGTGTTTTAGTCGGAGCGGCGAGCTTAAATCCAGAAACATTTTTACAATTAGTTCACCATTAGGCGGTTAAATGCTTGTTTTTAATTGTGTAAAATAATACAATGTTAAGTGGAATTGCTTTCCAAATAAATGACAGAGGAGAGATTCATCAAATGTCACTCATTACAGATATTTATGCACGTGAAGTCCTTGATTCACGTGGTAACCCAACAGTTGAAGCAGAAGTTTACACAGAAGCCGGTGGTGTAGGCCGCGGTATCGTTCCTTCAGGTGCTTCAACTGGTGAACACGAAGCTGTTGAATTACGTGACGGCGACAAGAACCGTTTTGGCGGCAAGGGTGTTTTAAAGGCTGTTTCAAACGTAAACAACATTATTGCTAAGGAAATCGTAGGGATGGAAGTTACTGACCAAATCGCTATCGATAAGGCAATGATTAAGTTAGACGGTACTCCAAACAAGGGTAAGTTAGGTGCTAACGCTATTTTAGCTGTTTCATTAGCTGCTGCTCGGGCTGCTGCTGACGAATTACAAGTACCTCTTTACAACTACCTTGGTGGTTTCAACGCTCATGTATTGCCAACACCAATGATGAACGTTATTAACGGTGGTGCTCACTCAGATAACAAGGTTGACTTCCAAGAATTCATGATTATGCCAGTTGGTGCACCAACTGTACGTGAAGCTATTCGTTGGGGTTCTGAAACTTTCCACGCCTTGAAGAAGGAATTGGAAGCTGCTGGTAAAGTAACCTCTGTTGGTGACGAAGGTGGATTTGCTCCTGACTTTGCTAACAACGAAGAACCATTCGAATACTTAATCAAGGCTATTGAAGATGCTGGTTACAAGCCAGGTAAGGACATTGCCATTGCCTTTGACGTTGCCGCTTCAGAATTATGGAACGACGAAGACAAGAAGTACAAGCTTCGTTGGTCAACTGGTGAAGAATACACCACTGAAGAATGGATTAACTACTTATCCGGTATTATTGAAAAGTATCCAGTAGTATCTGTTGAAGACCCAATTGATGAAAACAACTGGGATGACTGGGTAACTATTACTGATAAGTTAGGCAAGAAGGTTCAACTTGTTGGTGATGACTTCTTTGTAACTAACACCGATTACTTGAAGAAGGGTATCCAAATGGGTGCTGCTAACTCAATCTTAATCAAGCTTAACCAAATTGGTACTTTAACTGAAACTGTTGAAGCTATCGAAATGGCTAAGGAAGCTGGTTACACTGCCATCGTTTCACACCGTTCTGGTGAAACTGAAGACACTACTATCGCTGACTTGGTTGTTGCTACAAACGCTGGACAAATCAAGACTGGTTCTATGAGCCGGACTGACCGTCTTGCTAAGTACAACCAATTAATGCGGATTGAAGATCAACTTGGTGATGTTGCTCAATACAAGGGTATTCACTCATTCTACAACTTGAGTCAACAAGCTCGTCAAGACATCGAAAATCGTTAATTTTAAGCATTAGTTAAAAAGCAAAAAAGAGGCTGAGAGAAAACTTTTGTTTTCTCTCAGCCTCAACTGCTTTTATGAACAATAGTAAGATAATGTGGAACTAGCTTCGCGTTGCCACAAGGCTCGAGTTTAAGTACGAACGATAATCAGCTCGTGCCGTGCTAATCATCGTCCTAGCTTAGCCAACCGCCTTGTCGAGGAGGTTATTCCCCAATCTCTTTGTTATTTTAAAGTGTAAATTGCCAAAACGCAGTAGCTGGCTGGATTATGAACGTTGATTTATTAACGCTCAGAATCCCTGTCTATCCTTGCGGGAATAGGACTAAAAACTTGCAAGTGAGCTTAGTCCCATTCCCTTTTTAGTTACAAATTATTTAATTAAGCTTAAAAACGATTACATCATTTATATTAAAAAATAATGAGAAAGAAGCGTTGGAATTTAGTATGAAATATAATATAATCTTTAAGAGTTAAATACAATGAAAGGATACTGATACAAATGAAAAAATCGGCACCAGAACTTAATCGTTCGATGACTGCTGGTCAGATGGAAATGATTTCCCTTGGTGGAGCGATTGGTGTTGGACTGTTTATGGGATCAACATCTACAATCAAGTGGACAGGGCCATCTGTTATCCTCGCATATGCGTTTGTTGGCTTAATTTTATATATTGTTATGAGAGCATTAGGAGAGATGATTTACATTAATCCTGGAACAGGTTCTTTTGCAGATTATGCAACTGAATATGTTCATCCAGTAGCTGGATATCTTGCTAAATGGGCTAACGTGTTTGAATATATTGTTGTCGGGATGTCCGAAGTAGTAGCTGCGACTGAATATCTTAAATATTGGTGGCCCCACCTTCATACTTGGGTAGCCGGAGTTGTTATTATTATTTTCCTGGTCCTCGCTAATTTAGCAAGTGCAAAGGCATATGGATCCCTTGAATTTTGGTTTGCGATGATCAAAGTTATTACTATTATCTTTATGATTTTACTTGGATTTATGATTATCTTCTTTGGATTTGGTAATGGCGGTCATCCAACTGGTTTCAGCAATCTTTGGTCTCATGGTGGATTCTTCACTGGTGGCTGGAGTGGTTTCTTCTTCTCAATGTCAATTATTGTTGGATCTTATGAGGGAATTGAATTGCTAGGAATTTCTGCCGGTGAAGTAGCAAATCCGCAAAAAGCAATTGTCAAATCTGTTAAGTCTGTTTTATTCCGGATTTTGATTTTCTATGTTGGTGCAATTTTTGTAATTGTAACAATTTATCCTTGGAATGAATTAAGCAGTGTTGGATCACCATTTGTATCTACTTTTGCTAAGGTCGGAATTACAGCTGCAGCCTCAATTATTAACTTTGTGGTTTTAACCGCTGCTTTATCAGGTGCCAATTCAGGTATTTATAGTTCAAGTCGGATGCTGTTTAAGTTATCGCATGAGGGTGATGCTCCTAAGATTTTTGGTCGTCTTTCAAAACGGATCGTTCCCGATGCTGCTATCCTTGGTATTTCCAGTGGTATTTTGATTGGCTTTATTATTGATATGATTTCGGCAACTTATAACCACTCAACTGCTGATATGTTCGTGGTTGTCTTCAGTTCTTCTGTTTTACCTGGAATGATTCCATGGTTTGTAATTTTACTAGCAGAATTACGGTTCCGTCGTAATAATAAAGACTTAGTGGTTGATCACCCATTTAAATTACCGCTATATCCATTTTCGAATTACTTTGCATTTATCATGCTGATTGTGATTGTCATCTTTATGTTTATTAATCCTGACACACGAGTTTCGGTTATTGTTGGTGCTGCAGTGTTGATTCTAGCAGTCGCAGTATACCTTGTTCGGCATGGTTTTAAAAATGAAAAAGCATAAGATAAATAAGAAGCTAGGAAAAATCCCTGTCTTCTTATTTCTTTTTAAATTAATTTCGTCTCACTAAGCTCATGTAGTACAATTGCATGTAGACTTTTAATAAATTGGAGAAGAACAATGGAGAGTAGAAAAGAGGCATTTCATCGCTATAATCAGTTCAATCAACTAATTCGGGCGATCATTATTGGAATATTGACTGGTTTAGTAGTTAGTGTATTTAGGCTTATAATTCAACACTTTTTACAATTAGTAACAGCAAGTTTTGTATATTTTCATTCTCATCCATTATGGCTAATACCATGGACGATTGGATCAATTATTTTAGCATTATTGTTAGGATGGTTAGCTCAATCCTATCCTGATATAAAAGGTTCAGGGATTCCGCAGGTTGAAGGACAATTGACTAATCAGTTTGATGAAAAATGGTGGCCAGTGTTATGGCGGAAATTTCTTGGCGGGATTTTCGCTATTGGATCCGGATTATACCTCGGACGTGAAGGACCATCAATTCAACTTGGGGCAACTATTGGGCAAGGAGTAGAGGAAAAAGCCAAAGTAGGACAACTTAATCGTCAAATAGGGATTGCAAGTGGGGCCGCGGCAGGGCTATCTGCAGCCTTCAATGCGCCAATCGCTGCGACGATCTTTATTTTGGAAGAAGTGTATCATAATTTTTCACCGGTAATTTGGTTGGCAACATTTGTGAGTTCGCTTTGTTCAAATATGGTTTCAATGCAGTTCTTTGGCTTACGGCCGGTTTTGAATGTTCCCTATAATCATATGCTTCCTAATAATCTTTATTGGCACTTGATCGCACTTGGTATTTTATTAGGTATTTTAGGGCGCCTTTACCAAGTTGTTATTTTGCATTTGAATGGTTGGATGGCACGGATTCCTAAACTGTCCCCGATCGCCTACCCAATTATTCCGTTTTTGCTGGTTATTCCCATTGCCTGGTATTTTCCAATCACACTGGGCGGAGGAAATAAATTAATTATTATTTTGCGTTCCTTACCATTTTCTTTAGCGCTTTTTGTGGGGCTTTTTGTCCTTCGCTTTGTATTTTCAATGATTAGTTATGGTTCGCAATTACCAGGTGGGATATTCTTGCCAATTTTAACTCTTGGTGCTATTTTGGGCGCGGTTTATTGTGCGTTAATGGTTCGCTTGGGATTAATGCCAGTTCGATATTTACCGAATTTTATTATCTATGGAATGGCAGGCTACTTTGCATGTATTAGCAAGGCGCCATTTACTGCTATTTTATTAATTACTGAAATGGTTGGCTCACTTGCACATTTAATGCCATTAGCCTTAGTAGCCGTGGTAGCCTATCTCGTTGTAGATGCGTTACATGGCGAACCAGTATATACAGCGATGTTTAATGCTTTTATTGGAAACAATCCGCAACCAGCACGCCATAAAGAGGATGTTACGATGTCGATTACCATTTATGCTGGAGCACGGTTAGATGGTTGTAAAATAAAAGATTTTCCATGGCCAACTGATTGTATTGTGATGGTTATTTATCGGGGAGAAGAAAAAATTATTCCGAATGGCCAAACAAAGCTGCAAGCGGGCGATACATTAATTTTACGTGCTAATTCAGCGACTACCAGACAAGCTTACCATGAGATAAGTCGAGCCGCGCATTATGCACAAGGATAGCAATAGAACAATAAATATGATATGATAATTAGGATAAAAGCGTGAAAGTATTAGGAGGAAAAATCCTTGTATAACACATTAATGACTTTATTCTTAATTGATTGCGTTGTATTAATTGCGTGTGTAATGATGCAACCAGCAAAAAACGATAATGATGCAATGTCAGCTTTGACAGGTGGTGCGGGTGACTTATTCTCACGTCGTAAAGCGCGGGGATTTGAAGCTGTTATGCAGATTGTTACAACAATTTGTGGAGCACTCTTCTTTATTCTGGCATTAGCGATGATTTACGTTTCGTCACATTAAATTTAAAGTGCCTCCTGAAATTATTGTGATTCCAGGAGGCTTTTTTGACGCTACGGTTGGAGTGTAGGGGATGATGTAGTGATAACGTATACTGGTGAGTCTTTTTTCTTTCCCCATAGTGGACGTCGTGGAGTTATTTTGCTTCATGCATATACAGGAAATACGAATGATGTTCGAATGTTAGGACGTCAACTCAATTGGCAAGGATATACAGTCTTCGCACCGCTTTTGAGTGGGCATGGCGGTGATCCACGAAAAGTACTAGAAAGCAATGGTCCAGATGATTGGTGGGATGATACCCGGATGGCAATCTTTCGTTTACGCGATGCTGGAATTGATCAAATTGCAATTTTTGGTTTATCGCTCGGTGGTTTACTTGCCACCAGGGCTCTTGAGAATGATCCGCAATTATTAGGTGGTGGTGTTTTTGCATCCCCAATTACCACCTGGGGACAATCAAATGTTCCGAAATACTTTCCTAAAATTGCGGCAAAGTATTATCGTCAACAAAAAATTAACCCCTTAATCACTAAGGAAAAGGTTGCTAAATTGACTGAGCAACTCCCTAAACAACTAGCACAAATTCAAACAATGGCGCATCAAATTTGTGACCAATTAGATCAGATTCATCAACCTTTCTTTATTGCACAGGGAGGCGCGGATGAAATGATTGATCCAGTATCTGGCCTGCAATTAAAAGCAAGATTACAAGCAAATGGGGTTGCAGTTGATTATCATTACTACCCAACCGCTACTCACTTATTAACAGTTAATACCGCTCATCGTCAATTATTTGCCGATGTAGAAAAATATTTACAAAATTTATTCGAGGTGTCTTCTAATGACAACAAATAATTTAAAAGAAAAAATATTAACACATTTAACAGATAATGCAGGTGTGAGTTACTCAGCAGAAAAACTTGCTCACCAATTAGGAATGGATGATGCTGAGCACTTTACACCGATTGTTCAATCTCTTGCTCAATTGGAACGAGAGAAAAAAGTTCAAGTAACTGATCGTGGCGAATTCGAGGCAGTTATTAAACAACAACCACTTATTGGGACTTTCCATGGTAACGATAAGGGCTTTGGTTTTGTAGACTATGACCCGGATCTTCCAGATATGTATATTAATCCTGATCATACTTTGCATGCATTAAATGGAGATCAAGTAGAAGTTAAAATATTACGACCAGCAAAAGCAGGTAGTGATCAGGGTCCAGAAGGTCAAGTAACCCGGATTGTTGAACATAAATATGAAAATGTAGTTGGTGAATTCAAGCAAGAGACTGTTGGTGATGATTACATTGGCGAAATTTTGCTTAAAGATAAGAAATTATCGCAGTATCATTTCTATGTAACGGACAAGGGATTAAAACCGCTTGACGGCCAAGTAGTAACAGCTACTGTTGAGACTTATCCTAGTGATGAAGCACCAGAAGTAATGACGGGTGCCGTTACTGAAGTGATTGGTGATAAAGATGAACCGGGCATTGATATTATGTCAGTAATTTATGCTCACGATGTTCCTCATGAATTCCCTAAAGAAGTGATGGACCAAGCTAATAAGATTCCGCTTCATGTTCTCCCAGAAGAAAAAAAGGGACGGGTAGATATTACTGACCAACCACTTGTTACCATTGATGCGATTGAATCAAAAGACTTGGATGATGCAGTGGTAGCATGGAAGATGGATAATGGACATTACCACCTTGGAGTCCATATTGCTGATGTTACTCACTATGTAAAACCAGGTACACCGCTTGATCAAGAAGCATTTAAGCGTGGTACATCTGTTTATCTAACTGATCGGGTAGTTCCAATGCTTCCTAAGCGGCTTTCTAACGGTATTTGTTCCTTAAATCCGGGTGAAGAGCGTCTTGCCATGAGTTGTGAAATGGAGATTGATGAACAAGGAAAGATCGTTAATCACCGAATCTTCCAAAGTGTTATGAAATCACATGCCCGAATGACTTATAAAGCAGTTAATAAGATTTTGGAGTCGCATGATGCTAAAACGATGAAACAATATGAAGACCTCGTTCCAATGTTTGAGACAATGGGTGAGATTCACAAATTATTGCTTAAAAATCGGAAAAAACGTGGTGCTATTGACTTTGAAGCTCCTGAAGCAAAGATTATTGTGGATGAAAAGGGGCACCCAACTGATATTCAACTACGGAATCGGGGACTTTCTGAACGGATGATTGAATCCTTTATGTTAGCTGCTAATGAAACAGTTGCTGAACACTACTTCAAAGAACGTGTTCCATTCCTTTATCGGATCCACGAAACACCAGATAGTGACCGGATTAAGTCATTTGTGGACTTTTTGGCTGTGTTTGGGATTGATGTTCATGGTGATATTAAAAATGTTAAACCAGGGATGCTTCAAAAAGTATTAAAAGATGTGGCTGGTACTCCTGAAGAACAAATGGTCCAAGTGATGATGTTACGTAGTATGCAACAAGCTAAATACTTGGATGAAGAACTAGGTCACTTTGGCTTAGGCGCTAAATACTACACTCACTTTACTTCACCAATTCGGCGATACCCTGATGATACAGTTCACCGCTTGATTAAGTGGTATGAAGAACATGGTAAAAACGAATCAGCTAAGGATCATTGGCATGACAAGCTTCCTGAAATTGCTGAACATACTTCCGTTACCGAACGACGGGGAATTGATACAGAACGTGATGTTGACAGTATGAAGAAAGCCGAATACATGGAAGATCATGTTGGTGAAACCTTTGATGCTGTCGTAAGTTCAGTAATGAAGTTTGGTTTGTTCGTCGAATTGCCAAATACAGTTGATGGGTTAGTTCATATTAGCGTCATGAAGGATGATTATTATGAATATTCAGAAAAACACATGGCGCTAATCGGACGAAACTCTCATCGAATTTTCCAAATGGGGCAACCAATTAAGGTTAAGTTAGTTCGAGCAGATAAAGATCTTCGTGAAGTTGACTTTGAAATTGTTAACCCTGAAGAGGCACCAAAGACAAAGATTCGGGTTCCACGTAATGATGAGTATCGTGGTCGCAAGGGACGTACCAATAATAATTCCCGTCATGAGAATAATAATGGTAACCATTACCGTAATACTCAAGGAAAATGGCGTCGCACTCATCAAGAAAACGGACATCAAAATAATCGTCAAATAAATCGGGGACAAACTCGTCACCACAATAATTCACGTGATCATGAAGGCGTTCGTCGCCACCATTAAGAGCGGGGAGGGATATTATGGCAAAAAAATCCCATCAAGAAAATAATGACAATTTAATTGCGCAAAATAAAAAAGCACGTCACGATTATTTTGTCACGGATACCGTTGAAGCAGGATTAGTTTTAACGGGGACGGAGATAAAATCTGTTCGTGCTCACCGGGTTAATTTGAAAGATGGATTTGCCCAAGTTCGTAACGGTGAAGCTTGGTTAATGAATGTGCATATTAGTGAGTATGATAATGGGACTTATTTCAATCAAGATCCATTAAGAAATCGCAAGTTGCTATTGCACAAAAAGGAAATCAATAAGCTTGTAGGAGCCTTACAGGATAAGGGAGTTACACTTATTCCCTTGAAAATGTATATTAAACACGGCTATGCAAAAGTTTTATTAGGACTAGCCAAAGGTAAACACCAGTACGATAAACGTGAAGCAATTAAGCGTCGTGAACAAAACCGTGAAATTGAACGAATTATGAAACATTATTAAAACGAAAAGCCTAGATGAAAATCACAAATTTTCACCTAGGCTTTTCACTTTAAAATCTATTTGTTTCTATGTCCTTTACAGTTTAAGTTTAACTGATTGCTAATTGAAAATGACATGCTGGTATTAAGATTAGGGGAACGCTTCATTAATCGTGCTAATAAAGGTTCTTGTTCACTTCGTCGAGCCCAATGGTTGAGAATACTAGCGATTAGAATTGCTAACGGTTCATCATCTTTTTTATTTATCTTTAATTCATGACAATATCCGCTTGATAGTTTAACAGGTTGAATTGAAAAAACTAAGTGACTACCGGAAAAAACACGATAACGGCTTGTCAATGGTGAACCAACAACGATCCAGTTAATACCGCGTATATAAATAACCTGTTGAACAAACCCAAGACCTTTCCCAATTGTTCCAACGCGTTGTCGATTAACATATAATGCGAATTTGGGTAACAGTCCAAGAGTTAATTGCTTTGCTTCAGCTAATAAGGCTCCATCAATTGCATATAATGATAGGGCATCGTACCTCATTCCCCACTTACCGACAAGAAGATAGCACGATTTACCATTCTTATCGCGAATGACGGTCGTTCCATGTAAATCACTTGAACGATCGCGAATATATAATTGTCGCACTTTGCCACCACCATTCTTTGATAATCTACCTTTTATTTTACCAGCTTCTTAGCAAATTTGGTGAAGAAACTTCTAAGTTAAAAAACGCTTCCAATTTATCCCATGATGATGTTTAATTATGCTAAAATAATAGACGAGGTGCTTATAATCGTGAAACAATTAATTCATAACGACTGGTGGGAAGTTTTAAAGCCCCAGTTTGAAAGTGCGTATTATGCGCAATTGCATAATTTCCTAAAAGAAGAATATACCCATCAAACGATCTATCCAGAAATGCATCATATTTTTGAAGCATTTGAATGGACTCCTTTTAGTAAGGTTAAAGTTGTTATTCTTGGTCAAGATCCTTATCATGGACCAAACCAAGCTCATGGGTGTAGTTTTTCAGTACTGCCTGGGGTACCGGTCCCGCCTTCATTACAGAATATTTACAAAGAATTGCAAAGTGATTTAGGTTGTACACCGGTAAATCACGGCTATTTGAAGAAATGGGCTGATCAAGGTGTCCTGTTGTTAAATTCGGTTTTGACAGTACGAGCAGGGCAAGCATATTCTCACCGTGGACATGGCTGGGAGCAATTAACAGATGCGGCGATTCATGCTTTATCTGAACGTCCTAAACCAGTTGTGTTCATCTTGTGGGGACGAGCTGCTCGAAATAAGAAACAGTTAATTAATACGAAGACAAATATCGTTCTTGAATCAGCTCACCCGAGTCCATTATCTGCTAACCGTGGATTCTTTGGGTCTCGACCATTTTCTAAAACAAACGAAGCACTTCAGGCAATGGGAGAACAGCCAATTGATTGGCAACTGCCTGCCGAACTAAATTATCGTTAAAGATGTGATTGTTAGTCACAACCTTAAAATGTTTAGTGACCATAAGGAGGTACTTGCATTATGGAATTATTTGATGAGATTGCTGCAAAGATTAAGGGACAAAACAAGACAATTGTTTTCCCTGAAGGTGAAGATAAGCGGATTTTAGGAGCTGCTGTCCGCTTAAAGAAAGATAATTTAGTAGAGCCAATTTTACTTGGTGATGAAGAAGCGATTAAAGAAGTTGCAAGTAAAAATGGTTTTGATCTTGCTGGCCTTCAAATTATCGATCCAGCAACTTATCCAGAAGACGATAAGCAAGCAATGTTTGACTCATTAATGGAACGGCGTAAAGGGAAGAATGCTCCTGAAGAAATTCAAAAGATGCTTGAAGATGTGAGTTACTTTGGAACGATGCTTGTTTACATGGGAAAGGCTGATGGAATGGTTTCTGGTGCTGTTCATTCGACTGGGGCAACTGTTCGGCCTGCATTACAAATCATTAAGACTAAGCCTGGTGCCCATCGAATTAGTGGAGCTTTCCTTATGATTAAAGGCGATCAACGTTACATCTTTGCTGATTGTGCAATTAATATTGAATTGGATGCTCCAACAATGGCTGAAGTGGCAATTCAAAGTGCAGAAACAGCTCGCTTATTTGAAATTGATCCTAAGGTTGCGCTTCTTAGTTTTTCAACTAAGGGTTCTGCTAAGGGCGAGATGGTTACCAAGGTTGCGGATGCCGCTAAGCTAGTTCATGAATTAGATCCTGATTTACCAGCTGATGGTGAACTACAATTTGATGCCGCTGTTGTCCCATCAGTAGGTGAACTTAAAGCCCCTGATTCAAAAGTTGCTGGTCATGCCAATGTCTTTATTTTTCCAAGTCTAGAAGCAGGTAATATTGGTTACAAGATTGCGCAACGATTTGGTGGTTTTACAGCAGTTGGTCCTATTCTTCAAGGACTTAACGCACCGATTGCAGACCTTTCACGGGGATGCAGTGAGGATGATGCTTATAAGGTTGCAATGATTACCGCAGCACAAGCATTGTAAATATTGATGAAAAAGGAGTGGGACTAGAAACTCGCAAGCGAGTTTAGTCCCACTTCCTTTGCTTTTTAAACATGAGATGGGTACAATAAGGCTAGTATTTTAAACTTGGAGAGAGTACTATGGAGAGCTTAACGTTAACGAATCGTGACGCAACAATTGTTCTTGGAAAGAAAATTGGTCAGCAATTAGTTGCCGGGGATGTGCTAGTCTTAGACGGTGATTTAGGAGCAGGCAAGACTACTTTTACCAAGGGATTGGCTGCAGGGTTAGAAATTCCTGATATCATTAAAAGTCCTACTTTTACAATTATTCATGAATACCAAGATGGCCGTCTCCCCTTATATCATATGGATGCATATCGCTTAGAAAATGGGGGAGCAGAAGACCTCGGACTTGAAGAATACTTTGATGGTGATGGAGTTTCAGTTGTTGAATGGGCTGAATTTGTTGAAGATGAACTGCCAGCTGACTTTTTAGCTATTCACTTTAAGCGAACAGATGATGATAATACCCGTATTCTGGAATTTGAACCCCATGGACAGCATTTTGAACAAATTGTAAAAAGCGTGGTGGAATAATGGCAGATGACATTTCGATAAAGCTAGCAACGAGTGAGGATGCCGGGGCTGTTTTGCAATTTTTACGGGCAGCTGCAACTGAAAGTGACGCGGTATTAGTTCCCCATCTAAATGAGATTAGTGAAAAGGCAGAAGCAAAAAATATCGATTTAATAAATCAGTTTGATGATTGTGTTATTTTACTTGCGATGCTTGGCGAAGAGATTGTGGGGATGGTTACTGTAATGGTATTAGATCATCAACCGACAACTGGTGAACTAGGAGTAGTGGTACGGAAAAAGTATTGGCGAAACGGAATCGGTCGCTTATTAGTCGATGAAGCAGAATATTGGTTTAACACTTATAGTAGTTTAGAAAATTTGGTCCTGACAGTTTTTGAGGATAATATTCCGGCGATTAAGCTTTATCAACAATTACACTTTGTTGCAACAGGAAAAACGGTTGAGCAGGGTCGTAATGTTTTGCAAATGCAATACGATAATAAAAAAGAGGAAACAATGGAAAGGTAAGCCATTATTTCCTCTTTCTTGTGCGCCCGGCATGGGTATTAGCTAGGTGGTGAAAGTCCGCTATGGGCCGTAGTAGTCGGAACCATGAGCTGAGGACAAGGGTGTCCACCGTGAGGTGGAATCTGAAGGAAGTCTAAGGCAAAGTACTGCATCGATGAACAAGAAGTAGCTATAAGGCTGGAATTAACTGGATAAGGCTGCTAGACAAGTTGAAGTCCAATACTACTCGAAGTTAGTCTCAGTAAAGCTAACGATGACATGGTACGAAAGCTAATATTCTTACCCGGGGAGATCTGGCCTACACGTTTCCGACAAGAGGAATAAGTTTAATTTCCACAGAAACAAGCGGTGCAGTGATGCAGTGTTGAGTAAGCCAGAAGTCAGCCGAGGTCATAGTAATTTGAATAATCAGATGAAGGACTGAACGACAATAACTTGTAACTTATATCGGAGGTGTAATCAGGTGCGACAATCGCAGAAAACAGAACAACAAGCTGACCGCTTGTCGAGGATAGGCTTGGAAAACCGAAAGTACACAAGGGCGCGTAGTACCGGTTATGGTGAAGGTAAAGGTATGAGTGTCACTATCCAAGACCTGGTCTTGGATCGCAATAACCTTAATCAGGCTTATTTGCGAGTTAAGAGAAATAAAGGAGCAGCAGGCGTTGACGATATGACAGTCAATGACCTTCTGCCATATCTCAGAGAAAATAAGACGGAACTGATCGCTAGTTTGCGTGAGGGCAAGTATAAACCAGCTCCAGTCAAACGGGTAGAAATTCCGAAGCCTAATGGTGGAGTAAGAAGACTTGGAATACCAACGGTGGTGGACCGAATGGTTCAACAAGCTGTAGCCCAAATTCTTACGCCTATCTTTGAGCGTATTTTCTCTGATAATAGCTTTGGCTTCCGTCCCCACCGTGGGGCCCATGACGCTATTTCAAAAGTAGTAGATCTTTATAATCAAGGTTATCGAAGAGTTGTCGACTTAGACCTAAAAGCCTATTTTGATAACGTTAATCATGACTTGATGATTAGTATCTCCAACAATATATTGATGACCCATGGACACTAAGACTCATTCGTAAGTTTCTAACTAGCGGAGTCTTAGACCATGGGCTTTTCGCTAAGAGTGAAAAAGGAACCCCACAAGGAGGGCCATTGTCACCACTACTGGCGAACATCTATCTAAATGAGTTGGACGAAGAGTTGACTAGACGTGGTCACCACTTTGTGCGCTATGCGGATGATTGTAACATCTATGTTAAAAGTCAACGAGCCGGAGAACGAGTAATGCGAAGCATTACCCAGTTTCTAGAAAAGCGCTTGAAAGTTAAAGTGAACCCAGATAAAACCAAAGTCGGTAGCCCGCTACGGTTGAAGTTTCTTGGCTTTTCGTTAGGTGTAGACCACAATGGGGCCTACGCCCGTCCAGCTAAGCAATCGCAACAACGAGTAAAGAAAGCACTGAAGTTATTAACTAAACGTAATCGTGGAATATCTCTGACAAGAATGTTTGAAGAAATTCATCGAAAAATGCGTGGGTGGCTTCAGTACTACTCAATTGGGAAACTAACTAACTTTATTCAACGCCTTGACAAGTGGTTGAGGGTCCGAATAAGGCAGTATATTTGGAAGCAATGGAAAAAGTTTAAAACTAAGGTAACTAACTTACAGAAGTTGGGGCTGTCCCAGCGTGATGCATATGTCTTCGCTAGTACCCGAAAGGGCTACTGGCGAACTGCACATAGTAAGACCTTGAGCTATTCTCTAACTAATAGAAAACTGGAACAACTCGGACTTATGAATATGTCCAAGACGCTCCAGTCAATTCAATGTGATTAAGTTGTCGAACCGCCGTATACGGAACCGTACGTACGGTGGTGTGAGAGGTCGATAATTGAACTAATCAATTATCTCCTACTCGATTGTATACTAGATTTATTTTTTATGTAGTACTTGCATAATATTTCGCCAAAAGGATCCCTTTGTTTGCTGTTTACTAACGTCTTGCGTTACCTCTACACATCCGAGGTATTTATTTTGATCATCACGTAAGGCGTAGAAGGCAATATTTATAGGTTGACCATGATGTTTGATCATAATGCTAATTGAATCGCGGTCTCCGCTATGCATATCATGAAGTACTTGTTTAACATGATTTTGACTATGCCCGGGATGAACCTCAAGCACATGTTTACCTAGATCTGCATCAGTTCGCTTGAATAAACGATGTCGATTAGCTGATGACCAGCGAATGATATCATTTTCATCAATGAAATCGAATTCTACGGGGATGGTTTCAAAAATAGTATTAAGTTGTTCAATACTTAGTTTTCCACCTTTAAGATTAATATCTGTCATGATTCTCTCCTTTAGCCGATTAAATTAATAAAGGGTTGAATTTGTTGCGGGGTAAAATGCTTGCTTTGATAAAGCAGAATGTTAGCGCAAGCCTGAGCATCATCAAGAGCATTATGGTGGTGATGAAGGTCGATATTTAACGCGTCACAAACAGTATTAAGTTTATAATTTGTTAGTCCTGGAATCAACTGGCGGCTTGAAGCAACAGTATCGAGTGTCTGGTAGGCGGGGACTTCGATATCGTAATGTTCTAACGTATTCTTTAAAACACTATTATCAAACCGATTATTATGGGCAATAACCAGTTTATCAGGAGTGTAGAATTGGTTGATATGTTCCCATACTTCTGGAAAATCAGGAGCATTTTGGACGTCACGCTCATGAATACCGTGGATCTGAGTATTACGCCAAAAGAATTTAGTATGAGGATTAATTAGGGTGTAAAATTCGTCGGCAATTTGTCCATTCCGAACGATTGTGAGTGCAAGTGAACATGCACTGTAACGCTTGCCATTAGCAGTCTCAAAGTCCATTGCTATAAAATTCATCATACATCCTCCTTGCAAAAGTCGATAATTTTATTTTACAATCAACTAATCATTTTTCAAAACTTTTACTTTTGAAAAATGATACAATAGCTCTTGAAAGTAAATATAAAAAAGGAAGAAATAGAGAATGGCTAATTTGATGAACGAATTTCCTGATATTGAAATTAAACAAGATGAACCATTAATGAATTACACCTACACTAAAACAGGAGGTCCAGCTGACTGGTTGGCTTTTCCCGAAACGATTGACCAGGTAAAAGAATTGGTTGATTATGTTCGTGAGCATGAAATGGGCTTAACGGTTTTAGGAAACGCCAGTAATTTGATTGTTGGCGATGGCGGTATAGATGATTTAACAATTATTCTTACGCGGCTTAATAAAATTGAAGTTCATAATAATAAGGTAACTGCACAGGCAGGAGCATCTTATATTGCAACAACCGAGGCAGCTCGTGATAGTGAACTTACTGGATTAGAATTTGCTGCTGGTATTCCGGGCAGTATTGGTGGGGCTGTCTTCATGAATGCCGGTGCATATGGTGGTGAAACTAAAAATGTTGTTTCCGAGGCTACCGTAATGCTTCCCGATGGAACAATCAAACACCTTACTAATGAAGAATTGGACTTTGGTTATCGGCATAGCAGTATTCAAGATAATAATGGCGTCGTGTTAGATGCTACGTTTGCTTTGGAACCGGGTAAGTATGATGATATCAAAGCAAGGATGGATGACCTGAATGAACGGCGAGAAGCTAAGCAGCCATTAGACCTCCCATCTTGTGGAAGTGTCTTTAAGCGGCCAGAAGGATATTATGCCGGAAAGTTGATTCATGATGCTGGATTGCAAGGTTATACTTCAGGTGGGGCGCAAGTTTCGACTAAGCATGCTGGCTTTATCGTTAATATTGACCATGGAACCGCAGCAGACTACGTAAATGTTATCCATCATGTCCAAAAGACAGTTAAAGAAAAATTTGGTGTTGATCTTGAAACCGAAGTACGGATTATCGGTCGGCAAGATTAATATTATAAAGTGCAAATTTATTAAAAGTTTATTAATAAACTTGCACTTTTATTATTTTAAAGATAGTGAAGTAATGAATGAATTTAACTTAATAGTTAGGTGCCGTTAAAAAGGAAAAAGAAATTTGATTAATCTTATTATTTATTAATTACGTCGTTTGTAAAATTAAGTTAGAAAAAGTAAAAAGCCATTTGTGATAGACTTTTGAATATCCCTAATCAAAAGAAAGGCAATCACAAATGACCTATAAACATCTTACCACACGTGAATTAACTCTCATAGCTGATTTTTGGTATCAAGGTACTAAAGCTTATCGGGCTGCTAAATTACTTCAGCGTAGTCAAGAAACCATCTATCGTGTTTATCGTTTCCTCAACGACGGTAAAACCATCGACCAATATCTTCAGACTTATCAGCGACATAAGCGTCGTTGTGGTCGGAAGCAGACCCAACTGCCAACTATCGAAGTTAACTATATCCATGCGCAAATCAAGGCAGGTTGGACTCCTGATACTATTATTGGTCGTCATGAACACCCAATTAGCTGCAGTATGCGCACCCTTTATCGCATGTTTGCCCGCAATCAGTATGGCTTTTCCGTTAAACAGCTACCGATGAAAGGAAAACGCCATCCCAATGGCTATGTGGAACATCGTGGTAAAGCTGGCCAATTAGGACGCAGTATCTATCAACGATATCGTGATTTTCCGCATTACCAACATGAATTTGGGCACTTTGAAGCTGATACAGTTCAAGGTAAAGCTCACCGCGGAGCGGTAATGACGCTAGTAGAGCGACAATCCAAAGTAATGATTGTCCTTAATATTCATCATAAAACAGACGAAGCAGTGAATTGTCAGCTTGATCAATGGCTCGCTAAACTGCCACGTCACTTTGTTAAATCAATTACTTTTGATAACGGGAAAGAATTTGCTGGATGGCGAGAAATAGCCAATAAGTATGATCTTCACACCTATTTTGCGGAAGTCGGTGCTCCCAATCAACGAGGGTTAAACGAAAATAATAACGGCCTCTTGCGTCGTGATGGTCTTAGTAAAAAGCTAGATTTTCGCGATTTACCAGACGAACTAGTCACTCAGCTAATGCATCGTCGCAACAATATCCCACGAAAATCTCTTAATTATCGTACACCATTAGAAGTATTCTTGAGTCATGTCACAGAAGAACAACTTTCACCTTTTTTCTAATTTAAATTGACATTTCAGGTTATGAAAAAATCTCACAAATTGCTCATTGAAAAATTATTTTTATAGATAAAAAGCGATTTCAAAGGGTTTTGAAGTATACCGATTCACTGACTGATAAAAACGACTTTGTAATCACTTTCAAAATATGATAGGATATTTAAGTCTCATCCTTGAAAAAATTCACAAAGTAAGGAGTATATTTATGAGCAATAATGTAGTTGTTTTAGGAAGTATTAACGTTGATACTACTTATCACGTTGATCGCTTCCCTCAACCTGGTGAAACCATTTCAGCAGTAAGTAAGAGTTCTGCTCCTGGTGGTAAGGGTGCCAATCAAGCAGTTGCAGCAGCCCGCTCTGGTGCCAAAACGGCCTTTATTGGGGCAGTTGGTTCTGATAAAGAAGGAGCTTACATGCTTGAATCATTGGCTGATGATCATATTGATACACGCCACATCATGACTGATGAGTTACACGGTACTGGTAGTGCTGCGATTACTTTAGATGCTAATGGTCAAAATGACATTATGGTATATGGCGGTGCCAACCAAGCAATGACCACTGATGTTCTTAACGGCATTGATGATGTTTTAGAAGATGCTGACTTTTTAATTAGTCAATTTGAAACACCACAAGAAGTTGCTTTAGATGCATTTAAGCAAGCTAAAAAACACGGTGCTACTACTCTTTTAAATCCAGCACCAGCTCATGAGATTTTACTAGAATTATTAAAATATACAGATGTTATCACTCCCAATGAAAGTGAATGCGCCTTATTAACAGGTATTGAAATTACTGATGAAGAATCAATGTTAAAGAGTGCTGATTACTTCCGTGAACGGGGAGTTAAACACCTTTTAATTACTTTAGGCTCAAAAGGAGTATTTTACTCTACACCTACAGCCCATGGACTTGTTCCAGCATTTAAGGTTAAGGCAGTTGATACTACTGCAGCTGGTGATACATTCCTTGGGGCATTGAGTTCACAATTAGAAAAGGACTTGTCAAATGTTGATAAGGCCCTTGTCTACGCACAACGAGCATCTAGTTTAACTGTTCAACAAATGGGAGCAATGCCTTCTATTCCAAATCATGATGCAGTTCTAGAAGCCTTAGCAGAAAATTAAGGAGCATTATCATGAAGAAAACAGGGATTATTAATTCAGAAGTTTCAGCTGTCGTAGCTAATATGGGACACATGGATTGGCTATCAATTGGGGATGCAGGAATGCCAGTTCCATTTGGTACTAAGAAGATTGATTTGGCTGTTGATAAGGAATTGCCAAGCTTTATGGACGTGTTGAATAACGTTCTTAAGGAAATGAAGGTCCAAAAGATTTACTTAGCTGAAGAAATCAAGGATCAAAATCCAGAACAACTTGAAAATATTAAGAAGGCATTACCAGATGTTGAGGTTGCATTTATGCCTCATAGTGAGCTTAAGAAGAGTCTTGCCAAGACGCATGCCTTTATTCGGACAGGGGAAATGACGCCATACTCAAACATTATCCTTGAATCAGGCGTAACATTTTAATATTAGGGGTTAGTTTTTTATGGAAAATGAAGTAAAAAAAGAGAATGGACAAAGTTGGGTTCAACTTTCAGACGGTTATTTAAGTCGGACACCAATGTTCCAATTTGTTATTTTATGTTTAATCTTCCCGTTATGGGGAGCAGCGGCCAGTCTTAATGATATTTTGATTACACAATTTAAGACGGTTTTCACCTTAAATGATACTGCAACTGCCTTTGTTCAAAGTGCCTTTTACGGTGGTTATTTCTTAATGGCAATTCCAGCTTCAATTCTTATTAAGAAGACATCATATAAGTTAGCAATTCTTATTGGGCTATTATTTTATATTATTGGTTGTGGAATGTTTTTCCCAGCTTCACATGTTGCTACTTATAGTATGTTTTTAGTTGCTATTTTTGCTATTGCTATTGGTTTGAGTTTTCTTGAAACTAGTTGTGATACATATGCAACGATGTTTGGACCAAAAGAAACTGCTAACAAACGGTTAAACGTTGCTAATGTTTTGATTCCTCTTGGTGATATCATGGGAATCGTTCTTGGTAAGTACCTTATTTTTGGTGAAGGTGGAAATATTGCCGACAAGGTTGCTAAGATGTCAAAATCTGAAGCGGAAGCCTACAATGAACACTTGCTTCAATTAACTTTGCAACCTTATAAGTACATCTTGATTGTTTTAATCATTATCTTTATTGTTTTAGCAGTTACTAAGATGCCTCGCGCTAAGGCCTTCTCAACTGGCTCTGAAACTAAGGAAGATCAACCATCACTTGGTGAAACTTTCAACTACTTATTCCACAATAAGCGGTACATGAAAGGGGTTCTCTGTCAGTTTGTTTATGCCGGTATGCAAACGACTGTATGGTCATTTACTATTCGGTTAGCATTGCGTCTCGATTCTCATATTTCTGATGCAGCAGCTTCAACTTTCATGATTTACAGTTACATTGCTTGGTTCTTTGGTAAGTTAGTTGCAAACTGGTTCCTTGACCGTTACTCAATTACTAAGGTATTAACTTGGTTCTCATTACTTGGAACAATTTCATTAGTAATTACCTTTACTGTTCCTAACATCACAGCGGTAATTGCGGCAATCGCAACTAGTTTCTTCTTTGGACCAGAATGGCCAACGATCTATGCTCATACCCTTGATCAAATTCATGAAAAGAAGTACACCGAAACTGGTGGTGCATTTATCGTTATGTCCTTAATTGGTGGGGCAATTGTTCCAACAATTCAAGGACGGGTATCAGATTTAACTGGTTCAATGCAATTATCATTCATTGTCCCAGCAATTTGTTTCGCACTTATCACTATTTACTTCTGGACTGAGCACCGTTGGGAAAAGGCTCATCCAAATGAAGTTCAAGAACACTAAAATTTCCCAGGAAATAATTTAATAATAAGGGAGCGAGACAGAAGGCACTCGTGACTTCGTTTTCGAGCCCCCGCAAGCAACAATAGGCCTTCAGCGTTCAACTTTGCCGGACACTGAAGGCCATTGTTGTACTGCGCTGTTCGTATTTTATGGAAGTGACCTAACTTATGTCACAGCTCCTTATTTATTTCCAAAACTTTAAAGTAATTTTTTCTAGATTAGGCTAAATACGAAATGAAATGATATAATATGAACGTGATTTAGAGGATGGTGAATGCGATGCAATTTATAATTTCGCTTCTAACATGGCAGAATCTGATTCACTTAATTGATATCTTAGTAATTTGGTTTTTAATCTACGAGTTATTAATGTTGATTCGTGGTACAAGAGCTGTCCAGCTATTTCGCGGTATTTTGATCATTATTTTGGTTAAGATTGTTAGTTGGTATGTTGGTTTAAGTACTGTTTCGTGGGTGATGGACCAGATTATCAACTGGGGTGTTATTGCAATTGTTATTATCTTCCAGCCAGAGATTCGGCGCGGACTGGAACACCTTGGTCGAGGAACTTTCTTTACTCATAATCAAACAGCAAATGAGAAAGAAGAAGATATGATTAAGCAATTAGACCAAGCGATTCAGTACATGTCAAAGCGAAGAATTGGTGCTTTAATGAGTATTCAAATGAAGACAGGTCTAGAAGAGTATATTGAAACCGGTATTCCACTCGATGCTGATATTTCAGGGGCATTACTTATTAATACTTTTATTCCTAATACGCCCTTGCATGATGGAGCAGTGATTATAAAAAATAATCGGATTGCAGTAGCGGCTGCTTATCTTCCTTTGTCTGATAGTAAATTGATTCCTAAAGAATTAGGGACACGACATCGGGCTGCTGTTGGAATTAGTGAAGTGACAGATGCATTGACAATTGTTATTTCAGAAGAAACCGGCGAAGTTTCAATTACGAAAGATAATGAATTAATTCGAAACATGTCGCGAGATGAATACCTAAAGTTCTTACGTGCTCAGTTGTATACGCATGAGCCTCAACACGAAAACTTGGTAACAGAACTTTATGCTAAGTTTCAACGTAAAGGAGGTGGCCGTCATGGGCAAGGACACTAAAGGCTTCTTTCGCCGGAAATGGTTTTTGAGAATTATTTCGTTAATCCTAGCACTCTTTCTATTCATGTATGTAAATGGGAGCAAAAGCGGCTTCCTTCGTCAAAATACTCGGAATAATAACCAGAGTAGTGCTTTAATGTCGAATAAATCCGTTACCCTTCGAATGCCCCTTGATGTAACAATTGATAATAATAAGTATATTGTCAGCGGGTATCCTCAATATGTTAAGGTTAAGGTAACTGGTCCTTCTGCATTGGTTACAACCACCTCTAATACTCAAAATTTTAAGGTGTATGCGGATTTGTCTGACTTGACTCCTGGTAAACACCGAGTAAAGTTAAAAACGAGTGGGTTAAATTCAGAATTAACTTCTAAAATTGAGCCACAATATATTAATGTTAATATTCAACCACGCAAGATGATTACAATGAAAGTAACTATTCGTTTGAGTACTAGAGATTTGGACAATGGCTATAAGCTTGGACGTCCACATAGTGATATTCAAACTGTCCAAGTTACTGGTTCACGTGATGAAGTTAATAAAGTAAATCGAATTATTGCTTTTGTAGCAATTCCACATGATGCAAAGGATAATATTGTACGACAGGTAACGCTACAAGCAATTGATCGGAATGGTCAAACACTTAATGTTGTGATTTCACCAACTACTACTAATGTTTCAATTCCTATTTCTGCGGGCTCACAGAGCAGCAGTTCGAGTGATAGTTCATCAAGTAGTAGTAGTGAAGAGAGTGAAGAAACAAAGAGCAGTTCAAGAACATCTTCGCGAAATGACTCTTCAGATTCTTCATCTGAAACATTCCAATCTTCAAGTAGCATAAGTAATGAAGATTCAAGTTCAAGTAGTCAGAATCAATAATAAAGATATACATAGAGGAGAAGTGAAATGAAGTTAAAATATTTTGGAACTGATGGAGTTCGTGGGGTTGCAAATCAAGATTTAAGTCCAGAATTGGCGTTCCGTGTTGGTCGCGCAGGTGGATATGTCCTTACTCGGCATTCAGAACGGAAACAACCTCAAGTATTAGTTGCTCGTGATACACGAATTTCTGGTGAAATGCTAGAAAATGCGTTGATCGCTGGATTGTTGTCTGTTGGGATTGAAGTTTTACGACTAGGCGTAGTAACTACTCCCGGGGTTGCTTACCTTGTTCGGGCACAAGAAGCTGATGCGGGAGTAATGATTACTGCTAGTCACAATCCGATTAAATGTAACGGAATCAAATATTTTGGGGCTAATGGATTTAAATTATCCGATGAATTGGAATATGAAATTGAACAATTACTAGATGCTGAAGAAGATACGTTGCCACGACCATCTGATGCAGGCTTAGGAACAGTTGCTGATTATCATGAGGGAGCATTAAAATATACTTCTTTCTTGGAACAAACTGTTTCAAATGATCTTGAAGGGTTAAAAGTGGTAGTTGATGCTGCTAATGGTGCAACAAGTGGCTTCATCTCTAATCTTTTTGCTGATATGAATGTTGACTTTATTCCAATTAATGATCAACCAGATGGCTTAAATACTAACCTAAATTGTGGATCAACTCATCCAGAGAGCCTCCAAAAAGCAGTTGTGGAAAATGATGCTGATCTTGGAGTAGCATTTGATGGGGATGGTGACCGTTGTATTGCTGTTGATAATGAGGGAAATATTGTTGACGGTGATAAGATCATGTATATCTGTGGTAAGTACATGGATAAGAAAGGATTACTTAAGAAAGATACAGTGGTTACAACTGTGATGAGTAATCTAGGAATGTACAAAGCCTTAGAAGCACACAACTTAAAGAGTGTTAAGACTAAGGTTGGTGACCGTTATGTTGTTGAAGAAATGTTGAAAAATGGTTATAACCTTGGTGGTGAACAATCAGGACATATTATTTTCTTAGATCACAATACGACTGGGGATGGAATGCTTACCGCACTGCAACTCTTGTCTGTAGTTAAAGACTCTGGGAAGACACTCGCTGAATTGGCAAATGATGTAACAACTTATCCACAAGAGTTATTGAATATTAAGGTAGCAGATAAAACTACTGCAATGGAGAATCAAAAATTAAAGGAAATTATTGCGCAAGTCGAAAAAGAAATGAACGGGGATGGAAGAGTTCTTGTTCGTCCTAGTGGAACTGAACCTCTTTTACGCATTATGGCTGAAGCAGCTACGCCAGAATTAGTTCATGAATACGTTGAACGGATCGGTGATGTTGCCCGCGCGGAATTAGAAGTAGAATAACTTGAAGAGTGAAAAAAACGAGGTTGGAAGAAAATTTATTCTTCTAGCCTCGCTTTTTAATCTTTTAATAAATTTTAAATCATATAGACCAATCTAATAAAATAATTGACAAGATAATCTAAAAACTGTACTATACAATACAGTTGATTAGATTTAGTGATAATCACTAGTTATCTATACCAATTTTATTTAAAGGATGGAATTTAATTATGTGTGGAATTGTTGGAGTTACAGGAACTGACAAGAGTTTGTCAATTCTAATTGATGGATTAAAGCGTCTTGAATATCGTGGATATGACTCTGCAGGAGTTTATGTTAATGATCAGCAAGGACATGATTACCTTGTAAAGCGGCCAGGTCGGATTGCTAATCTAGAAGCGGCCCTTGGGGAAGAAGTTCATGGTTTAGCCGGTATTGGTCATACCCGGTGGGCTACTCATGGTGAACCAAACGAAGCCAATGCTCACCCTCAATACTCTCAAGACGAACGGTTCTACTTAGTTCACAACGGTGTAATTGAAAATTATGCTGACTTAAAGAAAGAATACTTATCTGACGTTAAATTTGTTAGTCAAACTGATACAGAAGTAATTGTTCAATTAGTTGATAAATTTGTTGTTGAATCTGGAATGTCAACAGAAGCAGCCCTCCTTAAGGTTCTTCGTTTAATCAGCCCTGATTCTTCATATGCATTTGTATTGATGGATAAAGAACAGCCAGATACATTATTTGTTGCTAAAAACAAGAGTCCATTATTAGTTGGGATTGCTGATGGTTACAACATGGTTGGTTCTGATGCAATGTCAATGATTAAAGAAACTAATACCTTTATGGAAATCGGTGACCACGAGTTGGTAATCGTTAAGCCAGATCACATTACTGTTAAAGACTTTGATGGTAATGAGATTGACCGGCCAACATTTAAGGTTGATATGGATGCTAATGCTGCAGATAAAGGTGCCTACCCATACTACATGTTAAAGGAAATTGATGAGCAACCAGCTGTTATGCGGAAGTTAGTTCAAGAATACTTTGGTGACAATGATGTAGCACAAATTAATGAAGAGATGTTAAAAGATATGGCAAATGCTGACCATCTTTACATCGTTGGTGCCGGTACAAGTTATCATGCTGGCTTAGTAGGTGCGCGCATTTTTGAAAAACTTTGCGGAATTCCTACATCTGTTCATATTTCATCAGAATTTGCTTACGAACAACCACTTCTTTCTAAGAAGCCGTTCTTTATCTTCTTAAGTCAAAGTGGGGAAACGGCTGATAGTCGGGAAGTACTTGTTAATGTTAATAAGCATAACTGGCCAAGCTTAACAATTACTAATGTTGATAAGTCAACGCTTTCTCGTGAAGCAACTTACACTGAATTACTTTACGCTGGTCCAGAAATTGCCGTTGCTTCAACAAAGGCTTACACTGCCCAAATTGCTGTCGAAGCTATTCTTGCTCAAGCATTGGGTGTCTACATGGATAAGCAAGCAGCTAAAGACTTTGATGTTAAGCACCAATTAGGATTAGTTGCTAATGGTATGCAATCAATCACTGACAGTAAGAAGAAAGTAGAAGAAATTGCTTCCCGCTACCTCTCTAAGTCACCAAATGCTTTCTACATTGGCCGGGGAATGGATTGGTCAGTTTCACTTGAAGCTGCTTTGAAGTTAAAGGAAATTTCATATGTTCAAGCGGAAGGTTTTGCATCTGGTGAATTAAAGCATGGAACAATTGCTTTAATTGAAGACCAGACTCCAGTGATTGGGATCATTACCCAAGATCGGACTGCTGGTTTAACACGGAGTAACCTTGAAGAAACGCAAGCTCGTGGGGCAAATGCAATTACAATTGTTTCACGGCACCTTGCAAAAGAAGACGATACATTCGTTCTTCCCGATGTCGATGAAGTGTTGACGCCACTTCTTAGTGTAATTCCGGCTCAATTATTGGCTTACTACACTAGTCTTGGTAAGGGACTTGATGTTGATAAACCACGTAACCTCGCAAAGTCTGTTACAGTTCAATAAAATTATAAAGGAAGTTAGAAACGCTTTAGTTTGTTTCCTAACTTCTTTTTATTTTTAAAGTAATTTGATATTTTATTTAAATTTGTTTAATAAAAGGGTTGACTTACATTTATGGAAGCGCTATCATAATAGTTGCAAGGTATAAAGTAATTACCTTCTAATCAATTCTCTTTCTCTCTTATGCCGATCATCGTCTTTTAGACGGTGATTTTTTTATTTAAACTCGCTATAATGATAAGGGTTGAAAGGGGAAGAACAACGTGGAAGAACAACACGAAACGTTAACGTTAATTGAAGAAATTACCCGTAATGACGGCTCAAAATATTATGAAATTGGTAATATGGTTCAAAATGGTCGTGCAGAATTAGCGGCTGAACGGAATTTTATTAAAGAGGTTCGTATTTTAGAATTAAATATTCCTCATTCTAAAAATGTTATTAAGTATGAGCACTTTATAAATACTCACTATAAGATGCAAACTGAAGCAATGGATCATTGGGAAGAATGGAAGCGTCCCTCAGAGATTGAAGAGGTTGTGCAAACGATCTTAAAAGAAAATCATATTGGGTAAATCAGGAAGCTGAGTTATTTGGTAGTACTAAAAATGGATATAAAAATGTGGAGGTTAAGCAATGAAGCCAAATTTTAATCCATCACAGGGGATGAAGTCGCACTATTTTGTTACAGGAATTGACGGCTTACGAACATTAGCTGTCTTAGGAGTTATTATTTACCACCTATTGCCCAATGTTTTGATGGGTGGTTATTTAGGAGTGCCACTTTTTCTGTTAGTCTCTGGATATTTTGTAACCTATCAATTTAGTCGGCAGCTTAAATATGGTGGCCATATTAATTTAGGGCATTTTTATCTAAAGAGATTTCGGAGACTATATCCGACATTAATTGCGATGTTAATTTTAACAACAGCGTATATTACATTATTTGCACGAGAGCTACTCCATAACATTCGGGCAGTAATTGTTACTAATTTAACTTGGATATATAATTGGTGGGAAATTAGTCATGGGCAGTCCTACTTTGATCAGTTTGGTGGTGTTTCACCTTTTACCCATCTTTGGACATTAGGGGTTGAAGCGCAATTTTACCTTTTGTGGCCCCTAATTATTACGTTATTGTTTGTGGTTTTTAAAAAGCTACAGAATGTACGACGAGTAGTTTTCATATTAGCTGTATTGTCAGCAATAGAAATGGCTGTTCTTTATGACCCAGCAAATATCAATCGGGTTTATTATGGAACTGATACACGGGCCTTTTCACTTTTACTTGGCTCATGGTTAGGTCTTGCCTGGCCATTAAATCGACTTCGGCCTAATTTACAGGCAAATAGTCGCCGTTTACTTAATATTATAGGAATTATTGCAACAGTATTGACCATTGTTGGCTTTTTCTCATTGAATGGGCAGTCCACCTTTACCTACCGCGGGGGAATGTTTCTCTATAGTTTTATTGGAATGATATTAATGGCTACTATCATTCATCCAGGTGCGGGGATGAACAAGTGGTTTACAAATCCGGTTTTTCATTGGGTTGGGCAGCGTTCTTATGGGATTTATGTTTATCAATATCCCGTTATGGTCTTTTATGAACGATTGATCAATGTCGGCAATCATCCACTTCTCAATGCATTCGTGGAAATTATTATTATTTTAGTAGTAAGTGAAGTTTCTTACCGGTTAATTGAACGACCATTTGCTCAGTATCAGTGGTCAAAATTACCGGCTGATCTGCAGCGCGTGTTAGAAACGCATCATTTTAGTTGGCAAAGTGGGACTAAAATGATGGTAAGTGCATTGGTTGTTGTTATTTCATTTATCGGTTTTTGCCAGCCAAACCGTGTACCAAAGAAAACAGCGGTTCAGCAACGGATAGAGCAAAATCATCAGGCTGCTGAAGAACACAATAAGAAGATTGCAAAGGGTGATAATGTTGCAGAAGCTAGTGGTAATACTTCTAAGCTTCAGAAACAGTATGATTTAACCCCGGCACAAATAAAAGCAGCACAGAAGTTAAAGGTAACGGCCATCGGTGATTCGGTGATGGCAGATGCCGCAGATAGTATTCAGAAGTTAATGCCAAATGCTTATGTTGATGCACAAGTTGGGCGTCAAGGCTCTGCGGCTCCTGATGTTATCAAACAATTAAAGGCAGATGGGCATTTAAATAAGATTGTTGTCTTAAATTTGGGAACAAACGGCCCGATGACTCAAGATACGTTGGATGATATTTTAAGTGCAATTGGCTCTGGACACCAAATCTATTGGGTAACTGCCCATGTCCCAACAAAGCCATGGCAGCAAACAGTTAATAACGAAATTAAAGATTTAGCCAAGAAGCATAAGAATATCCATGTGGTCGATTGGAATAAAGCAAGTCAAGGACATGCTGACTGGTTTGCGAGTGACAATGTGCATATGGGACCAAGCGGAAATGATCATTTTGCACGGTTAATTGCAAAGACGATCTTGACAAAAAAGTAGGAGGTTAGTAATGACACATGAAGATCAATTATTAGACAAAGCTATCAATATTTACTTAACGGGACTAAAGGGCATCGAAAGCTTTATTTCTGAACCGGCGAGTGAATATAATTTATCTTTTGAACAATTTTTGATTTTACGAAAAATCATTAACCATCCTAATATCAAGCTAATGGATATCGCCGAGCAGCGGCAAGTAACAAGGAGTGCTGTCTCTCACCAATTAAAAGTCCTTTTTCAGCAAAAATATGTTGAACAAAAAGCTGATCCAGCCGATCGACGGCGAATGTTCTTAGTTGCAACTAAAAAAGGTAAGGATGTCGAAAGTGAGATTTGGCAGAGGATTAATCACCGGTTTGCTAATTGGGTTCAAATTTATGGTGAAGATCGTGCTGATCAGTTTTTAACACTTTTTGAAGACTTTAATCAACAAATAATTCAGGGGGAAATCCGAAAGAAGGAATAAGAGAATGATTAAGATGGTTGCGTTAGACCTCGATAATACGCTTTTAAACAGTAATAAAGAAATTAGTCAACGTAATGAACGTGTCTTAAAGCGATTACACCAACAGGGAATTAAGGTAGTGCTTTGTACGGGCCGGCCTATCAATGCAATTTGGCCATATATTGAACAGCTTGGTTTAACTGATCCAGAAGATTATACAATTACATTTAATGGTGGGTTAGTTATTAATAATGGATCGCGCGAACATCTTTTTGAATGGGGAATGAAAAAGAGTGATTTAATGCCGCTGTTTTCTTATGTTAAGAGTAAAAAGATTCCGCTCAATATTCTAGATTTTGAACGGGTATATGAACTAAACGATTATCCTGGGTCCATTTATCGGACAGTTTTAAAAAATATTGAATTTCGGGCTTTACCAATGAGTGATGTGCCTGAAATAACTTATAGTAAAGCTGTAATGGCGATTACACCTGAAAAATTATCCTCTATTATAAAAGAACTTCCAGCTGAGCTTAAAGCACAGTATCACGCAGTTCAATCCCAACCAATGATAATGGAATTCTTACCTAAAAAATTAAATAAGGCGGTTGGATTGAAGGCCTTACTGGATCATTTTGGTGATGATTTTAGTAATTTAATGACATTTGGGGATGCTGATAATGATCTTGAAATGATCGAAGCCGCGGCTCAAGGAATTGTAATGGAAAATGGTCTTCCTAACGTTAAGGCAGTGGCGACAGCAATCACAGATACAAATGATAATGATGGGGTTGCAAGGTATTGTGAACGTTATTTTGCAACACTTTTGTAATAAAGATTGTTATAAAAAGTAAAATAAAGAGTGTTTTTGGCGCAAATATGAATTTTTTGCTAAAAAAATACTCTTTTTTATTTATTATTTAATGAATTTTCGATAAAAGTTATGGCTCCCTAAAAGCTAACTAACACAAGGGATTGCAAATTTTATAATCATATTAATTGACAGCTTATATTACAAAATGTTACAAAAAACCAACGAAGAGTAGTAAATAGAAATGGTGCTGTTACAGCTTAGTAATATTAAGAGTGTAATATATAGGGTGTTGAAACGGAAAAGATAATTTGCTAAATAATAAAGGATGGTTGTTTAATTTATGATTTCTAAGAAAAACTTTGCTAAAGTATCTGCTACTCTTGGTGCAGTGGCCTTAGGTGTTAGTGCAACGGCTACTGCTGCTAATGCCGACACTATCTACACCGTACAAAGTGGTGACACACTTTCAGGTATTTCTTACAAATTCGCAAAAGACAACAGTATGGTCAACGATCTTGCTAAGAAGAACAATATTCAAGATATTAATAAGATTTACGTTGGTCAAAAGTTAATCATCAAGAGCGATGGTGAAATTCAAGAATACAACGCTCAAAACGCAGCTAATGCAAATGTAGCTGACAACAATACTCAAGCTACTCAACAACAAGCTGCACAAGCACAAGCTCAAAGTCAAGCTAGCCAAAGCTATACTTCAAATGCTTCAGGTTCAGAAGCTGCTGCTAAGGCTTGGATTGCCGCTCGTGAATCTGGTGGTAACTACGGTGCTACTAACGGTCAATACATTGGTAAGTACCAATTATCAGCATCATACCTTAATGGTGACTACTCAGCAGCTAACCAAGAACGGGTTGCTGACCAATACGTTGCAAGTCGTTACGGTTCATGGCAAAATGCTCAGGCTCACTGGCAAGCTAACGGCTGGTACTAAAATTTAAACTAAAAAGCAAAAGCGAGACTAAGAAGCTGATCTTCATAGTCTCGCTTTTTTGTACAAATGTGGGCTTTACAATTTTAAGTACTGATGGATTTAACATCAGGGCTTTATTTGTTTAAAATTTAAAATAAAAAAGCGAAAGATGGTTGGACCCCGTCTTCGCTAAGAAAGGACCATCTTTCATGAACAATTCTATCAAAACTATCTTAGGAATTAAAGATCCTTACCTCAAACTAGATGAAAAGAATTTTGATAACCCAATTGAAGATCAACCTAATCAAATCATTGTCCATCTTATTCAAACTTACCCCATACGTTGCCCAAAATGTGGACACTTAATGTGTAAAAATGGCTATAAAACAGTTAATTGCTTGGGACCAGAGCTTCACTTTAAGCCAACAATCTGGTCGATTAAAAAGCAAAAATATATCTGTAAAGCTTCTTCTTCTTGTCCTGAAGTAGTTACTAAATTAGCAGCCGTTGAAGATATTCATTATCGTAATCATATCTCTTTAGCGATAAAACAACGGGCAATGATGCTTCTAACAAAAAACGAATCACAAAGTGATTTAGCCAAAGAATTAAATGTCTCTGACTGGACAATTAGACGAGTCATTACAAATCTTGATCAGTTTTTTAAGCCTAACTATCATTGGTTACCTCGCCATATTGCCTTTGATGATTTTAAGTCTGGTCGCTTTGCCCCCAGCGGAATGAGTATGATTCTAATGAATATTGAAAATAAGCGGACGCTTGATATTATCTTGTCACGTAAAAATAGCTATCTGCGAAAATACTTTCTTCGATATGACCGTTCAGCACGCTTAGCAGTTCAAACAGTAACGGTTGACTTGTACACTCCTTACCGCCATTTGATTCATGAGCTTTTCCCCCACGCTTTAATTATCGCTGATCATTTTCATATTGTTGCTCAAGCATATCGTGCATTTAACAAAATTAGGATCCAAGTAATGAATCGTGCCGGTGCTGGCACTCATAAATGGCGTGCACTTAAGCACTTTTGGAAATTACTCCTAACGCCTGCTAATGAGCTTAAATATGATAATTATTGGTCAAGGCGTAACTTTAGTTACGCTCAATTAACCGATGTGGAAGTCATTCATCGTCTTCTAAGCTTTGATAATGAACTAAAAAGGGCTTATGAATACTATCAAAACTTAATTCTGGTGATTGCTCATCGTAGCAAGAAAGAATTAAAAAACTTACTCGCGATTAAATGGACGCAGCTTCCCCAAGCACTGCAAAAAGTTCAGCGTACTCTTCGCAGACATAAACAAGAAATTTACAATAGTTTTAAATATGATACCTATACAAATGGTCCCGTTGAAGGAACTAACAATAAAATTAAAGTTATTAAACGAACTGCTTATGGCTTTCGTAATTTCTTTAATTTCCGAATTAGAATCCTCCTTGCATTACCAAATACCTACATTGCAATAAACTGGAGAAATAAACAAACAGCTCATGCCAAAGTCCAGGCACAAGCTGCTTAGTAAAATTATTTTATTTTCTCATCAGTACTTCTTGACGAAGAGCCCAAATGTGGTATAATAGGTATACCTCTTATGGGGATGTTTATGGATTCGACAGGTATAGGTCGAGTTTCAATTGCGTTTCGAAGGTTGCGTCTTCGTAAAAACGCTCAGTTTTAAATTATAACTGCAAACAATAATTCAAACTCTTACGCATACGCTGCCTAACAAGTAGCGCGCGTAGATCCATTCCGGGTTCGTCCATGATGCGGCAATGGGTTTTATACTTAGTGGACTACGCTTATTGCTCCCGTTTGAAGTAATAAGAAGAGATTAATCAAGCTAGCTAACCATGGTTGCCCTGATCAACGGCGTTTTGGTTAGTGAAATCTAAATAGTTGAGATATGAACGTAGAGATTGAAATGGCGATATGCTTGGACACGGGTTCGACTCCCGTCATCTCCACTATATGCCTATAAGGACTGCCGTTGGTTTATGGCAGTCTTTTTTAATGCTAAGAATATTAGGATAATTAGTGGAGTTTCATAAGAAGTTATTCCCATGTAAAAATTAGTAAATAGAGTTCAGATAAAATATAAAGGAATGAATTAAATGGAAATATTAATGATTGAGGATAACCATTCTGTCTGTGAAATGATGGCAATGTTTTTCAAAAAAGAAAAATGGCAATATGAATTTGCTTATGATGGTGTTGAAGCAGAAGAAAAGTTTAATGCGGATCCTCATAAATGGGACATTATTTTATTAGACCTTAATCTTCCTAAAAAGGACGGAATGCAGGTCGCAGCTGACATTCGACGGGTATCACCAACAGTTCCTTTAATTATGCTAACAGCTCGTGATACTGAAAGTGATCAGGTATTAGGACTCGAAATTGGTGCGGATGATTACATAACCAAGCCGTTTAGTACGATTACTTTGATTGCACGGATCAAAGCTCTTTATCGGCGAACACATTTAAACAAGCTTGAGGATGTTCAAGAAACTGATAGTGACGATACATTTGATATTCAAACAAAGAACTTTAAGATGAATACTAAGACAAGGGAAGTATTCTTATACGGAGAGCCTGTTGGTGATTTAACACCTAAAGAATTTGACTTATTAAAGACACTTGCCTCGAAACCACGTCAAGTATTCACCCGTTCACAACTTTTACAGTTAGTATGGGATTATGAATATTACGGTGATGAACGAACCGTTGATGCCCATATTAAAAAGTTACGGCAGAAGCTAGAAAATATTGGACCTCAAGTGATTAAGACTGTATGGGGGGTCGGTTATAAGTTTGATGATGAGGGTAACAACTAATGAAATTAATGTATCGGTTGATGCTTTCATTTTTTGCGATTATTTTGACGCTAATGATGATTGTTAGTATTTCGTTTATCAATGTGACTAACAACACTATGTATCACAATACGTGGCAACAATTGAAAAGTTATTCTGATAGTTTAATTCAGGATTCTATTCGTTACAATATGGCAACCCAAAGTTTTGAAGGGTTTGCTACAGAATCATTAAATAGCAATGCCAATCTTTTAACACGTCAAAATGTTCACTTTGCAATCTATGATACAACTCACCGGAAAATCTTTGCCAGTAACGGCTTTGCTCCGAGTATGAGTAAAAGTGATTGGAAAAAATTAAAAAAGGGAGAAACCGTTTGTACTAAACTAATTACTCCTAAAATTAATTCACGAGTATCGAAGGGGGCTTCTCCACGAATGACCGAAGTTTCACGACCATATTTTTATAAAGGGAAGATGATTGCGGTAGTTTCAATTGCAACCTTTGTATCGACGATTGAGCAAAATATGCATCAAATAAAGATTAACTTAATAATGGCGTTACTGACTGCTAGTCTTGTAACGCTTGCAGTTAGCTACTTCTTGGCACGGTCAATTAACAAACGAATTGATCGATTACGGATGGCTACTCATCAAATTGCCCAAGGAAATTACAATGTTGAAGTGGATGATAATGGGCGTGATGAAGTGGCAGACCTTGGTCGGAGTTTTAACCAAATGACCGCTTCGCTACGTGAATCGCAACAAGAAATTCGCCGGCAAGAGGAGCGGAGACGCCAATTTATGGCCAATGCAGCCCATGAAATGCGGACGCCATTAACAACTATTAATGGCATTCTTGAAGGGTTACAGTATGATGCGATTCCAGAAGAGGACAAAAAGCATAGTATTCAATTAATGCAGAACGATACTCGCCGTTTAATTCGCTTGGTTAATGATAATTTGGATTATGAAAAGATTCGCACTAACCAAATTGCGATGGAACGAAAAGTATTTGATGCATCGGCAGTACTCGAAAATTTACGAGAGCAGTTAGCAAAAAAAGCCAAAGAGAAAAAGGATACTCTGCACTTGGATGTAGAAAAGAATTTACGGGTATATGCAGACTATGATCGGTTTGTACAGATTATGTTCAATATCATTCAAAACGCAATCCAATTCACTGATAACGGAATTATTGACATTCGTGGAAAACGTGTGGAAAAGGGAAGCCAATTTGAAGTTCAAGATAATGGGATTGGGATGACCCCTGAACAACTTGAAAATATCTGGGAACGATACTATAAGGCTGATCGTTCACGGATGAATACTAAGTACGGGGAATCCGGCTTAGGGCTTGCGATTGTGCGGCAGTTAGTTCTCCTTCATGGAGGAAAAATTGCCGTAAAAAGTCAGTATGGTAAGGGGACAACATTTACAATCTTTTTCCCTGATCGTGAATATGCTCCTCATAACATTCAACTTACAAATAATAAAGATAAAAAGTAAGCCAATGATTTGAGTGAAACGCTTTAACACTGATAATAAAGCGTTTCTTTTTTATAGACCAATTTTTATAATCCAAAAAAATTTAAAGAAAGCGCTTGTGGAAGCGTTTACCTTATGATACACTTATATCTCGTAATAATATTATGGATTGATAGGAGAGAATTTTTTTATGAACTACTTACTTGCTTTAATCCCTGCGATTGGGTGGGGGATTATGCCACTGATCACTGGTAAAATCGGTGGTTCAACGATTAACCAAATGTTTGGTATTGGTGCTGGTGCTACGATTGTTGGATTGGTTGCATTCATTATTGGTCATCCAACGGTTACAACGACCGGATTCTGGTTCTCAGTACTGTGTGGTGCTTTGTGGACAATTGGTCAGATTGGACAATTCGTTTCATTTAAGCGGATGGGTGTTTCAAACACGATTCCCCTATCAACAGTACTTCAATTAGTTGGTAACTCTTTGATTGGGGTTATTATCTTTGGAGAATGGCGTGGAGCACGTGCCCTTACTATTGGTTTCATCGCCTTAGCAATTGTTATTGTTGGTGCTTTGATGACCTCTGTTACTGATCAGAGCAGCGGAAAGAAAGTTACTGTCCAGAATTTCCTTTTTCTATTAATTACTTCTATTGGTTACTGGGTTTACTCAGCATTCCCAAAGATGCCAATGGTTGCTAATGATAGTTCTTTAGGAATTTTCCTTCCAGAAATGCTTGGTATTTTACTTGGATCTATTATTTATGCTATTTGTTCAGGAAATATTGATTCCTTCAAGCAAAAGGAACAATATCTCAATATCTGGGGTGGTATTTCTTGGGGAATTGCGGCCCTAGCTTATATCTTTGCTGGACGGGCATTAGGAATTAATACGGCCTTTGTCTTCACACAAATGAACGTTATCATTGCAACAATTGGTGGTATCTTAGTTCTTCATGAACACAAGACTCGGCGGGAAATGTCATTTACAATTGCCGGAATCATCTTTATTGTGGCCGGAAGTATTTTAACTATTTTTGCTTAAATTATATTAAAACTAAATTTAAAAAGACCTTCATTGGATTTTGATGAAGGTCTTTTAATATCGAAATTATTATTTAATAAGGAAAATTTTCCAAGCGATCTTTATCGGTAATAGGGCGAATCACTTTGCCTGGAACTCCAAGGACAAGGGAGTTATCAGGAATGTCTTTAGTAACGACAGTACCTGCTCCGATAACGCAATCATTGCCGATTGTTACGCCTGGACAAACTGTTACATTGCTTGCAAGCCAACAGTTATCACCAATTGTAACTGGTTTGCCATATTCAACGTCATCGAACCGACCGTCAGCTTGCTGCCGAATATTACGCTGCTGATACATGAGGGGATGCATGGCTGTAATGATTGAGACATTTGGACCGCACATTACGTTATCTCCAATAGTAATAGGACATGTATCTAAAATGGTAAAGTTAAAATTAGCATAGAAATTCTTACCTATTTTGGTAAAACGACCGTAATCAATATGAATAGGTCCTTGAAGATATATTCCATCATCATGCTGAGAAAATAGGCGATCAATAATCATTCCTCGTTCAACAGTATCTTCATCAGTTGTTAAGTTATAGTCACGACAAAGACGATGAGCAAGGTGAGAAAACTTATCTAATTCCGGTGTTCCAGGACGATAAGGCTTCCCAGCTAACATATTTTCAGTATTTTTATCCATGAATAATTATTCCCTTCAATTTATGTAAGCGGATACACTGCATATTCCCAGTATGCCTAATTAACCTTAAATTGTCAATTTTCATTAATGAGAAAAAATTGCTAGTTCTGATTGAAACCGACTTCATTATTCGCTATCATTTAAATGTCTAAAAAATAAAAATAGAAAGAAGCTATTGGAATGACACACATTAAATTTGACAGTAGCGCATTAAAGCAATTTGTTCATGAAAACGAACTTGGTGAAATGCAAGCAATGGTTAACGCCGCTAATGATGAATTACGGAATGGGACTGGTGCTGGCGCCGATTTCCGTGATTGGCTCCATTTACCAACCGAATATGATAAAGAAGAATTTGCCCGTATTAAGAAGGCTGCTGATAAGATTCAACGTGATTCAGATGTTTTAGTTGTTATTGGAATTGGTGGTTCTTACCTTGGTGCCCAAATGGCAATTGACTTCTTACACAATACTTTCTATCAAGCTCAAAAGGCAAAAGACCGGAAAGCTCCATTGGTAGTCTTTGCTGGTAACTCCTTGAGTTCAACCTATGTTCATGACTTGATTCAATTAATTGGTGACAAAGACTTTTCAATCAATGTTGTTTCAAAGTCAGGAACAACCACTGAACCATCAATTGCCTTCCGAATCTTTAAGGACCTTTTAATTAAGAAGTATGGTGAAAATGAAGCTAATAAGCGGATTTATGCTACTACTGATAAGGCTAAGGGTGCCTTAAAGACTGAAGCAGATGCTCATGGCTATGAAACCTTTGTTATTCCTGATGGGGTTGGAGGACGTTATTCAGTTCTTTCTGCGGTAGGTCTTTTGCCAATCGCTGCTTCTGGTGCGGACATTGATAAGCTGATGGAAGGGGCTGCACGAGCAGAAAAGGATTACGTTGATCCTGATCTAACCAAGAACGAAGCCTACCAATACGCTGCTTACCGGAACATTCTTTATCGTAAGGGCTATGAAACAGAATTACTCGAAAACTACGAGCCTAACATGCGGATGTTTGCGGAATGGTGGAAACAATTAGCTGGGGAATCAGAAGGAAAAGATCAAAAGGGAATATATCCTTCTTCAGCTAACTTCACAACCGACCTTCACTCACTTGGTCAATACATCCAAGAAGGTCGCCGTTTCTTAATGGAAACCGTTATTAAGCTTGATAAGCCAAATTATGACATGGAAATTCCAACAGAACCAGATAATCTTGATGGCTTAGGCTACTTGGAAGGTAAGACAATGGATTACGTTAACACCAAGGCTTATGAAGCGGTGGTTGCTGCTCATACCGATGGTGGAGTACCAGTGATGACTGTTCATATCCCACAAGAAGACGAATACACTTTAGGTTACCTTATTTACTTCTTTGAGGTTGCGATGGGAATTTCAGGTTACTTAAACGGTATTAATCCATTTAACCAACCAGGTGTTGAAGCTTATAAGACTAACATGTTTGGATTGCTTGGTAAGCCAGGATATGAAGAAATTGGTAAAGAATTACGAGCTAAAATGGATAAGAACGATTAGGATAAATTAAATATAATCAAGAAGGGGAATAGCTGTTACGACATAGCTATTCTCTCCTTTTATCTGGAGTATTTTGGTGGATTATAGAATGAAGTTAGCCACCCAGTTGGTGGTAAATAAAAAACGCCATTCGGCGTGACATCAGGTATCATATTAAGTGAACCAAACCTATATGAAAGGATGTCCGTCAAATGACGCACTTAAATGATACCATGTCTACTAGTTTATTGACTACTCATAAAAAGAATGCTCATCTTACTAAAGAAGAACGTGTGATGATTGCGACTTTAAAGTCGCAAGGACTTTCCAATCGCGCAATTGGTCGCCAATTAGGAGTTAATCATCAAACAATTAATAACGAGCTCAACCGTGGTACGGTCCGCCAACTTCGTCGTCAAAAATCTAATGGTAAGATTTACGAATATTCTTACTACATCTATAGTTATGAAGCTGGTCAGGCCACATATTTTGAACATCACCGCCATTCTGGTCGTCGTCGCTTATATTATTCTTCAAAGCAATTTTTACGATTAGCTGATCAGCTAATGCTTGGTGAGTTTGACGACCACCATTACTCCCCACAAGCGGTTATTTATAAGGCTCGAGATTTAATGAATGATGGCACCCTGATCCCAAAGTCGGTTGTAACTTTATATCAATGGATTAATGAGGGTGTGCTTCGTACGTCCAATTTAGACCTCTTTGAAAAACCTAAACGTAAGCATCATCGAACTCATCCGCAAGCTAAAAGGTGCTTAGGGCCTAATATTGCTCAACGACCTCAAACTGCGGACCAACGGTCCGAAATTGGCCATTGGGAACTAGATACAGTTCAGGGACAGAAAAACGGTAATGACAGTGTTGTACTAGTAATGACTGATCGCCTTTCACGAGTTAATATCACGAGTAAAATTGCTGGTAAAACTGCGCATGCAGTAAATCAGTTCTTTATAAATTTACGCCAGAAAATGGGCACAGATGCTTACTATCGCATCTTTAAGACAATAACCTCTGACAACGGTTCAGAATTTAGTGAGTTAACACAAGTTCACGATCATGTTTTCTATGCTGATCCGTATTCCCCTTGGGAACGTGGATCCAATGAGATCAATAACCGGTTTCTCCGCAAGGAGATTACCAAAGGTGAAGCTATAAATAACTATAGTAGTGCTCAGATCATAGCGACTAATGATTGGATGAATCACTATCCACGAGCTATGTTTAATGGACATTCGTCAATGGATATCTATCGTAAGGCCTTCTACCAAGAGATATCACAGCTCCATCAACCAATAATCAATTGGTCAGTATTATTTATTTGAGTCCAGTGGCTAACTTATTCTTGAAATTTAGGTCTGGAGTATTTTATGAAAAAAGAAGAATTAATTGAACATCGGGATCGGGTAAAAGACCATTTAGTAGTATGGATTGTTTTAACAATTTGTCTGCAAATATTAACTGTTTTTCATATCTTGGCGTTCTTAAAATATGTAGTATGGCTTTCTGCCGCTTATAGTATTTTATTAATTATCTTGTGGTGTTATTTAGAATTTAAACTCCTACATTTAAAATAATTTAATAAAAGGAGTGGGACTATAAACATGCTTCGAGTTTTTAGTCCCACTCGTGCAAGGATGGCTACGACGTGAAGCTAGCCTATTGGGGCATTATGGATGTTGATTTATCAACGTTCGTAATCCAGCCATCTACTGCGTTTTGGCAGTTTACACTTTAAAATAGTAAAGAGGTTGGATTATTTTCCCAGCCTCTCCTTCCTATTAAATAAGACCAAAACGATTTCTTACAGCTGTATTAATACAGTTTGCTAATTTCTCTTTAACCTTTTTATTTATATCGCCGTTTGTAAAATTAAGTTAGAAAAATAGAAAAGCCATTTGTGGTAGACTTTTGAATACCCCTAAATAAAAGAAAGGAAACCACAAATGACTTACACCCATCTTACCACAAACGAGCTGACAATCATCGCCCATTCTTTCGCGCAAAAGCTTAAAGCGTACCGAGTGGCCCAAATGATTAACCGTTGTGCCGAAACCGTTTATCGCGTTTATCGTTACCTGGAAACCGGTGCCTCAATTGCCGATTATCAAGATCACTATATGCGCAATAAGCAACGTTGTGGCCGAAAACGTACTCAGTTGTCACTGGCTGAACTCACTTATATCAACGACAAAATTGCCCAGGGGTGGACGCCTGATACCATTATTGGGCGCGCTGAGCGCCCAATTAGTTGTAACCTGCGAACTCTTTACCGGATGTTTGAACGTAGCCAGTTCGGCTTCGATGTCCGTTCCTTGCCGATGCGAGGTAAGCGGCACCCGAATGGCTATGTCGAGCGCCGCGGGAAGGCTGGCCAATTGGGGCAAAGTATTCACGAGCGTGCCAAGGACTTTCCGCACTATGCCACTGAATTTGGGCACCTTGAAGCTGATACCGTCCAAGGCAAAAAGCACCAAGGGGCGGTAATGACCCTGACCGAACGCCAATCGAAGGTCGAAATTGTACTCAATGTGCACGAAAAGACGGCTGATGCGATTAACCAACACTTAAGTCAGTGGCTTCGGAAATTCCCGCGGCACTTCTTCAAATCGATTACCTTTGACAACGGAAAAGAATTCGCCGGCTGGCGCGAGATTGCCAATCAATTTGACCTTCACACTTACTTTGCCGAGGTTGGTGCTCCCAATCAACGAGGGCTGAACGAAAACAACAACGGTCTTTTACGCCGGGATGGCTTAACGAAACAGCTAGATTTCCGCAATCTTCCTGATGAATTGGTAACCCAACTGATGAGTAAGCGAAATAACCTGCCCCGTAAATCACTAGGCTATCGAACTCCATATGAAGTATTCATGTCTTACGTCACTGATGAGCAACTATTTTCTTTCTAACTTAAATTGACATTTCGGGTATCTAAATTATCGGTATCATCTTTAAGATAGGCATTAATTATGATTGAAGCCATTACATGTTTAGGAACAGAAAGTATTTTAATATCCATGTATTTAGGGTTTTCGACGGGAATATCTTCAAAAGTGAGAATAATATTCTTACCATTAACACTAATTATTGTTTTCCCGCCCTTCCCAACTGTGTAGTCAAGTTCGTTAGGGGTACAATTTTTATATGCAATCATAATGGTTATCCCTTCTTATTATTAATATTATTGTTAGTATAACATAATTTAAGTTATAATCGATGGTTGTAAATTGTGAAGAGAAGAATGGCAAGATTGTTGCGCAACAAAAGCTATGGCTATGATCTCCATCCGCCTCATCTTGGCTACAGCGACCAAGATCCGCAAGATTGACTTTATGGAACAACGATTGCAATTGATCGATTAATTTTAAAAGAACTTAGATAATGTAAATAACGGAAAAAACAACCGTCTTAAGGTCATTTTCTCCGTTATTTTACTGTTAATTTATTTCTTGAATCAATCCATTAAAGAAGTGTTTTAGTGACACTTGCCCACCATTAGTACGCTCTCCTTTGAGAAATGAAATTTCATTGTGGATATTTTTATATTCATATAAGTTATTCGCATATTCCAAAATAATGTCGTTTTCTGGATAATCCATACACATATGTGCAAGATTATTAAGACCAGTTTTTATATCGCGTCGAATCCGTTGGAAAATTATTTTTTTACCATGTTCATCACATTGGAAAAATTCTTCAAAATTAACCTCATCAAAACTAATTTCCCGTTCAATCATCGTATTAATAAGTTTGTTAATTGCAGGAGCGCCATTTCCAGCTGTAATACCGAGAAAACGTAAGATGGACTGAGCATTTTCTTTTTTCTTGTTTTTCCCGCTAATCGTAACTGTATTATTATTCGTCGCAGCACCACTTACAAGGTCCAAAACTTGAAGAAGACGGTTAGACATATTAATGTTTTGCGCTGCTAGTTTAATAACTGACTTAACTTCTGCAATGTTTAGTGGCTTTTCAATAAAAAAATCAATCCCATGTTGATATGCACTTGTTTTGACAGAAGGCAGAATTGCTTGAGCAGTCATAATGAAGTGTGGATAATGATGACTGTCCTGAATTTTTTGAATAAGTTGAACTCCATCCATTGCTGGCATTGCATAATCAATAAACATGATGTCAATGCCTAGGCGCATTGCATCATCATAGGCCTGTTGCGGGTTAGAAGTTGTTCCGACGACAGTATTGTTGAAATCATTTTCAATAATATTGGATAATAAATGAATAATTTTACTATCATTATCTAAAATATAAAAATTCATGTATTTTCACCGATTTCTTGATGTTATTTGAAGTATTTTGAAACACTATTTAATTTTACTCTTTGTGAAGATAATAGACAATAGAGTTGCTGTTTTACAAATGTGTAACTGTTTCCGCTTACATCATTGTGAATAAAGAGATTGTTGCAAAAAAACGCTGAATTTTTTTCTGTTATTTATGGAGTCTTTTTGAAGCATTATGAAACTTTAGCCTATTATAGTACTTGTATTAAGACCTTAGGAGGAAATAAAAATGGCTTTTAATTTACGTAATCGTAGTTTCTTAACTCTTGCAGATTTTAACACTCGCGAAATGGAATACATGCTTGATCTTGCTGAAGATTTAAAGAAGGCAAAATATGCTGGTTATGAAGGCAAGAATCTTGAAGGTAAGAACATTGCTTTAATTTTTGAAAAGAGTTCTACTCGTACTCGTTGTTCTTTTGAAGTTGGTGCTAAGGATGAAGGTGCTCATGTAACTTACCTTGGCCCATCAGGTTCACACATCGGTCACAAGGAATCTGTTAAGGATACTGCACGAGTTCTTGGTGGAATGTTTGATGGTATCGAATACCGTGGATTCTCACAACGCAATGTTGAAATTTTAGCTAAGTACTCTGGTGTACCAGTTTGGAATGGTTTAACTGACGAAGACCACCCAACACAAGTACTTGCTGACTTCTTAACCGCTCACGAAGTATTGAAGAAGCCTTACAAGGACATCAAGTTTGCCTTTGTAGGTGACGGTCAAGACAATGTTTCAAATGCATTAATGCTTGGTGCCGCTGTAATGGGGATGGAATACCACGTTGTTACTCCTAAGGAATTGGAACCAACTAAGGAAACTCTAGATAAGGCTAATGAAATTGCTGCCAAGACTGGTGCTAAGATTGTTGTTACTAATGACATCAAAGAAGGTGTCAAAGGTATGGACGTAATCTATGCTGATGTTTGGGTATCAATGGGTGAATCTGATGATATGTGGGAAAAGCGGATCAACCTTCTTAAGCCTTACCAAGTAACAATGGATGTTATGAAGGCTACTGAAAACCCTAATGTTCTCTTTGAACACTGTCTTCCTGCATTCCACAACCTCGACACTGAAGTTGGTAAGGAAATTGAAAAGAAGTTTGGCTTAAAGGAAATGGAAGTTACTGACGAAGTATTTGAAAGTGAACATTCAGTTGTCTTCCGTGAAGCCGAAAACCGGATGCACACTATCAAGGCTGTAATGGTTGCAACTTTGGGTGAACAAAACTAATTAGGAGGCATTTGCCATGGCTAAAGTAGTCGTTGCTTTAGGGGGAAATGCATTAGGCAAATCACCTGAAGAACAATTAAAGTTAGTAAAGAATACTGCTTCCTCATTAATTGGGCTAATTGCTGCAGGAAATCAAGTAGTTATTAGTCACGGTAATGGTCCACAAGTGGGTGCCATTAATTTAGGGATGAATTTTGCTGCTGAACACGGTAAAACTGCTGCTTTTCCTTTCCCAGAATGTGGTGCAATGAGTCAAGGTTATATTGGCTACCATTTGCAACAAAGTTTAGAAAATGAATTACACCGTTGTTGGATGAATAAGAGTGTGGCAACGATTGTAACGCAAATTGCGGTTGACCCTAATGATCCTGCTTTTAAAAATCCATCAAAGCCAGTTGGTGACTTCTATACTAAAGAACAAGCTGATGAAATTGCCAAAGAAAAGGGCTACACTTTTAAAGAAGATGCGGGACGTGGATACCGTCAAGTTGTTCCTTCTCCACTACCGATGAAGATTATGGAACTTGATAGCATCAAAACATTGATTGACGCTGACAAGCTTGTTATTGCCGGTGGTGGTGGTGGTGTACCTGTAATCATCACTGATAAAGGACTTGAAGGAGTTCCAGCGGTTATTGATAAGGACCGTTCCAGTGCCTTGCTAGCCGACAAGATCGATGCCGATAAGTTGATTATTTTAACTGCCGTTGATCATGTTTATGTTAACTATGGAAAGCCAGATGAAAAAGCCCTTAAGACGTTAAACGTTGCAGAAGCTCAGAAATACATGAAGGAAGGACAGTTTGCTGCTGGTAGTATGCTACCTAAGATTGAAGCATGTCTTTCATTTGTTGAAGGTCATCCAGAACGAGAAGCATTAATTACTTCATTAGATGGTCTTGATGATGCTCTTGCCGGTAAAGTCGGGACAGTTATTCGTGATAACTAAAAAGAAGATAGTTAGGAAAATAAAATCCTGACCACCTTCTTTTTTTTAGTTACTCTTTAATTTTTCTGTGGAATACGAATATTAATCGCAAGTACTGCAACGATAACTAAAATCGATCCAAGAATGTCTGCTCCCGTCATTTGTAAATGAAAAATCAGGACTGAACCAATTGTTGCTGATAAAGGTTCAAATGCATCCATTAAACTAAATGTAGTTGCATCGATATATTTTAATGAATTATTAGCTAATTGGAAGGGAATTAAGGTCCCAATTACTAGAATGCCTAACACATATAACCAAACTGAGGGAACGTTAGGAATATGTGGTTGACTAGGGTGAATAAGCATTAAGGTTAATCCCGCAAATAATAGCCCCCACCCCGTAATAATTAATGAGGGAACTCGACCTTCGCGAAGCATGTTTTGTGGAATTAAGGTATTTGTTGCAACACCAATTGCAGAAATTAATCCCCATATTAGAACACTAAGCGTCATTGCTAAATGGTTAAATTGACCATGAGTTGCGATAATAAAAACACCTAAAAAGGCGATAATTGCACTAATAATTTCAATTCGTCGCGGTGGCAGGTGTCGAAACACAGCTTGATAAGCAATGATAAAAAAGGGCCCGATAAATTGAAGGATGGTTGCGATCGAAGCATTCCCATATTGGACAGCCATAAAATAAGCATATTGAACCGGAACTAACCCAAAAACACCATATGCAAAGATAATCCATGCAGCGTGAAGGTCCTTAAAAATTTGAAAGGGATGCTCCCCACGAATTTGGCTTAATAAGACTAAAATAATTCCAGCTGAAACCATTCGAACCTGCGTTAACCACATCGATGTAATCGAACTACTAACATTAAAAAGGGCCTTCGCAAAAAGCCCTGAAATACCCCAAAAGGTACAGGCAGTAATAATCATCGCCGTACCTAAAACTTTTTTATTTGACATAAAAATACTCTTTCCAATTAGATTTGCTATTTTATTTTACCATACCAATTCTATGAAAAGTGAGCTCGACCTTTTAATTATGACTATCTGTTGGAATTATCTTCAGCGATGATTGGTTGTGGAGTTCGTGAATATAAAGCCTTTACAGCCTGTATATCTCGTGATTGAATGGGATAATATGATCCAGCTGGCTGCATCACAGAAATCTTGTTCGTGTGCTGTAGACCAATTGCATGCCCTAATTCATGCTCAGCAGTATTTACGATTCGTTCTTGTGAGTAGCCAAAGGCAGGATTTAATAGGTAATAAGAATTTAGCTCTACTGTTGCGTGCAGATAATATCCAGTTGCGGAATTCATGCTTGTATTGGTAAGCCCCGCTGCCCCGTTATTTGGATCATTAACAGCGGAAATGCTAATATTTGCATTCTTATTATTAACGATTTTAAATGTGAATGCTTTCGTGTTATTCCATTGGGCAATTGCGGTTTCTGTTGCATTCTTTAATACTGGATTACTGATATTAATATAGATCGTTGCAGAGTTTTGTTCCCAGCGTGCATCAGCAGGTGTATCTTGAGTCCCGGTTTGCTGGTCAGCGTTTTGTTTAGTTGGAGTTGCAACTTCTTTACCAGTTATTCGGTGTAACCACGATTGAGTAAGCACTTGTGCATTATGAATGCCAATATTAAATTGTTCTTGAAAGGTAGAATTATTTTGATAAAACCAAATGATTCCGCCAAAGAGTAATAAATAAAATAAGGTTAATAAGAAATTAGACTTCTTAATCAGTCACACCCCCCAGTATTCAAATTCTAATTAAAAAAGAGTAAAACGTCCATTATTTAATATTTTTTCTTTATTGTTGACAATTGTAAACTTTAATAGTATGCTGTACCTATAATATGATTACAGTTGTAAACTAAAAGAGGGTGGAAATATTGAGAATTGCCGCTATAGTTATTGCACTGATTTTAATTGCATTTATTATTTGGTGGTTCTTTGGAAAACATACAGAGTCAGCGGGAAAATCAACTATTGTTAATGATGAACAAACTGCAACAATTGTGGTTAATGGTGGTTATTCTCCATCAACTGTTATCTTGAAAAAGGGAATTCCGGCTCAAGTTAACTTTGATATGCATGACTCGACGGCTTGTTTATCCCATGTGGTGTTTGAACAGCTAGGAGTTAATAAGGATTTAACAAAGCAAAAGATTACGACGATTAATATTCCAACAGATAAAGCACAGACTTTTAACTTTGCTTGTGGGATGGATATGTTTCATGGAAAGGTGATTGTTAAATAATGAGTATTTTTTCAAAAGATCAAACTAAAAAAGTTGTTGTTAATGCAGAAAATCATGGTTACAAACCAGAAACGGTTACTTTTAAACAAGGAAAGCCAGCGCAATTAAAATTTATCCCCTCTGATAACATGGGATGCATGAATGAAGTCGTATTTAAGGAACTTGGGATTGATGAGAAGTTAGACGGTAAAAAAGAAGTTACTATTGATATTCCAACTGATAAGCCGGGAACTTATAACTACGCTTGTGGAATGGATATGTTTCATGAAAAGGTTGTTGTAAAGTAATGAAGCTTACAAACATTCAGCGATTTTGGATTTCATTTGTATTATCAATCCCGATGTTAATACAAATGTTTGCGATGCCTTTTCACTGGATGATGCCTGCCTATAATTGGATAGCATTAATTACTACCACTATTATTATGGCAATTTCAGCATTTCCATATTGGAAAAGTGCGATCGTTGCATTTAAAAAACATAGTGCAAATATGAATACTCTGGTCGCCACAGGAACAGCTGTCGCTTATTTTTATAGTATTTTTGCAATGATAACTGATAGGGCGGTTTACTTTGAAAGTGCTGCTTTTGTTACTGTCTTTGTTTTACTGGGGGATGCGATGGAAGAGAAGATGCATAACAATGCTTCCAATGCTCTTGGTAAGTTGATGGGCCTTCAAGCAAAAGATGCTGAAGTCTTAAAAGATGGTAAATTTGTCAAAGTACCACTCGATCAAGTCCAAGTTGGTGACCTTATTCGGGTCAAGCCTGGTGAAAAGGTACCCGTAGATGGAACGATTCTAGAAGGGGTAACTTCCTTGGATGAGTCGATGGTTACTGGTGAAAGTATGCCAGTAATGAAAAAAGTTGGCGATACTGTTGTTGGTTCAACAATTAATAATAATGGGACGATTACTTTTAAAGCCACAAAGGTTGGATCCGATACGATGCTCGCCCAAATTGTTGACCTAGTAAAAAAAGCGCAAACCAGTCATGCTCCTATTCAGAACTTAACGGATAAAATTTCAAATATTTTTGTTCCGGCAGTAATGATAATTGCCATTCTAACCTTTATGATTTGGTATTCCTTTGTTGGTGCAACATTTGTTCAAGCATTATTATTTGCTGTTTCAGTAATTGTGATTGCTTGTCCGTGTGCATTAGGTTTAGCAACCCCAACGGCATTAATGGTTGGAACTGCAAGAAGTGCCAAGATGGGTGTTCTTATTAAGAATGGTGAAGTTCTTCAAGAAGTAAGCAATATTGATACTGTTGTGTTCGATAAAACGGGGACAATTACGGTCGGCAAACCAGTTGTAACCGATATTGTTGGCGATGCAAAAAAAGTATTAACAATAGCTGCTAGTCTTGAGGAATCATCTGAGCACCCGTTAGCATCAGCGATCCTTCAAAAAGCGAAAGATAAAGAGATCTCACCAGTAAAGGTAGAGAAATTTGAAGCAATTGAAGGTAAGGGTGTACGCGCAAATTACAATGGTCAAGTAGCATTTGTTGGTAGCAGTCGGCTTCTGGTTGATGTAAATATTTCCCGGGAAATGGCATCACGTGCTGCAAAGTTACAGAATGAAGCTAAAACAGTTGTTTATGTGGGCCTTGATGGGGAAATAATCGGCTTAGTTGCTATTCAAGATGTTCCGAAGCCGAGTTCAAAAGATGCAATTAAGGAGCTAAAAGCGCATGGATTAATGACCGTGATGTTAACTGGTGATAATAAGCGAGTAGCTCAAGCAATCGCTGATGAAGTTGGTATCGATAAGGTGATCGCTGAAGTAATGCCGAATGACAAAGCTCAACAAATCAAGGAACTTCAGGACAAGGGTAAAAAAGTCGCCTTTGTTGGTGATGGAATTAATGATGCCCCTGCGTTATCGACAGCTGATGTTGGAATTGCGATGGGATCCGGAACTGATATTGCAATTGACTCTGGTGGAATTGTCCTCGTTCAAAATGATTTACGAGGAGTTGTGCGGGCACTTGATATTTCTAAGAAGACCTTTAACCGGATTAAATTAAATCTCTTCTGGGCGCTCATTTATAATGTCATTGGTATTCCAATTGCTGCAGGGCTATTTGCATTTATGGGCTTTACTCTTAGTCCTGAACTTGCCGGCTTGGCAATGGCCTTTAGTTCTGTTTCTGTTGTTAGTTCTTCTTTGCTATTAAATAAAACTAAGATTGCAGGAGAGAATGTTGTTCAAGCGTAAATCGGATAGTAAGGAGTTAAGGAATATAATTCTTAGCTTCTTTTTTTTGTTATATTTTGCACAAAGTAAAAGGATTTTGCGGTAAAATATTAATAAAAGTAATGGAGGAGTATTTAAAATGGCAACAGCATTTTTGGTTCACACTCAAATAAGCTGGGGAAAAACATGTGATTATTTAATTGCTAATGATGTTGAGCCGGGGTTAATGCATCGTTATGAGACACGAGAAGATTGGCAAGAGGTGATTCTTGATGCATTAATAAATGTTCCCTTAGCGCCATACTTGCCAAGTGGTCAGCCCATTCCGCCAATTGGAACGGCAAAAGTAATAGGGGTAGAAGCAGTTGATCCGGCACAGGTTAAAAAAACTATGCAACGGACACGAAGCCAATTTATAATGGCAACTATCTGGAAAAAACAGTCAGCTTTAAAAAACTATAATTTCTTACATCATGATTATGACAAGTGGACGCAAAAACAAATTTGGGCCGATGTTGATTATTGGTGTAACTCTAAAAAACATCCGGTTATCGATTTGATTACAAAATGGCGTTGTGCCCGTCAACACCAACAATTACGTGCTGAAGAGAAATGATAAAAAAGAGTTGACTATTAAGCAACTTCCATGTATAGTATATATCGTTGTAAGTTTATTTTATTGGGCATTCGCCAAACTGGTAAGGCAGTGGACTCTGAATCCATAATTTACTGGTTCGAGACCAGTATGCCCAACTTCTGACAAAAGGCCTGCTAGCTAATCTAGCAGGTCTTTTGTTGATAAGAAAGTTATTTGTTATAATTACAGTCAAGTGAGGGGACGAATATGGCTAGTAATTCTGATTCAATTTATTATGTTTTAACAAAACTAAAGCATCATCCAGAGTTAATCAAAAGCATTAGGCCACGTTTTACTAATACGGTTCTGATTCTTTTTGATGACTCCTTAAAGATAGCCGATGCTTCATTTTATTTTCCTGTTGATCGTTTTATGGTCAATCGTTTGTCAAATGATTTTGTGGCAAAGAATGGCGACCTTCTTGATAGTTATTTTTCAATGACCAATGGAACGAAGAAAAATTACCATGATGTTTGGGCGACGAGCTGTCTTATTCCAGAAAAGAAAGTATATTTATTAGAATTATCATTTGAATAACGCGATTTAAGCTGCGACAAAAGGTGTCACAGCTTATTTGCTATAAAGGGAGAGTTTTGTAGTACTGGTTGCAACGATTGTTTTAATGGTAGCGGCAGTTTTAAGTAGTATTATTTCCAGCTTCTTTCCGCACTTCTCAATTAATTATATTAGTATTTTCGTCGGCTTAATTATTGGCTTAGTTCCTTTTTTGAATGGTCGGATTCCTCCCTTCCACACAGAAATATTTATGTATATAGTAGCTCCACTGATTTATTTTGAGGGGCAATCAACGAGAATTAATCTGATTGGAAAAAGATTACGACAAATCCTTGAAACGGCTGTTCTTTTAGTAATTGTCGGAACGGTATTTGCGGGTTTTAGTGTATCGCTTTTGGGAATTCCGCTAGCCCTGGCATTTCTGATGGGCGCTTTAAGTACACCAACTGATACTACTGCAACTGAGTCAATTTTACTTGACACTGAAAATGAATATTAAATTAATTTGATTTTAAGTTGACGAAAAATTAAAATTAACGTATACTTTTATTTGTACGTTATTGCCCGCTGGTCAAATTGGTTAAGACGTCGCCCTCTCAAGGCGGAGTTACGGGTTCGATCCCCGTGCGGGTGATTTTTTTATTTTAAATTAATCTAATATAGCGTCTAAATCATTGATAAATCAGCATTCTTGATTTTAGGTTTACACTATAAAACGTTATTTTTAATCAATTCTGCGGAAAAGTTGCGGAAAAATAATTCAACTTGTCAGCATGGTGGACTACTAATCTAGTAGTCTTTTTATTTTTGCTGTCAGAATTTTTTAGAATTAAACATCCCCAACAATATTTTTTGTCTAAAACGGGGATGATTTAATTATTCTAGTTAATGTAATTGCTTATATATCAACAGCCAATTAAAATAGCCCCCCCTACCTAAAAAGTTTCAAAACAGCCCTCGCAAATAAAAATACGGAAATGTGTGCGCTCTTTTTTGTTCAAAGATAGGGGCGGGGGTGTTTCTCTTTAGGGTGTATTAATTGTCCGGACACAAAAAGATAACTGCTAAACTAGTGGTTCCCTTAGTTATCTAATTCTTGTTGTCGCTCTTTAACACAGCCTAGTAGCACATCAAGGTTTTCTTTGGCTGCATCCTTTCATCTGCTTTGTACGCATACTTTTTAAGGGGATACACACTAATTTTACATACAAGATAATATGCTAAAATACCTATGGGGCGCGAAAAGTAAAGTTGTTAATTTTTCAACAATACCAAGAGTAGCTTGTGAGGGCTACTCTTTTTTAATACCATCAATCTCAACGGGACTAAGTATTTTTTAATACTTACATTTACTAACATTCAGTATATCCAAAGTGATAATATTAGATTATTGAGTGGCACAAAATAAAAGGGCGGTCTAGTTATCTAGGTCGTCCTTTAGTTAGTTAACTTGGCTTTTTGCTCTTGTGCTAGTGATATTAATTTGTCTAGGTCGTCTTTATCTGCATAGTGTTTAATAAACGTTTTAGCATTTGAGCGATATTGATATAGTTTGTTTTTCTCTGGGTGTCGTTTCTTGTATCGTCTTGTAGCTCGCATTTGTGCTTGTGTAACCATGAAAACCATCCCCTTAAATTGCAAATAGTGTAATATAGCGTCTTATAGTGTAAAGTTATAACTTGTATAGTTATATACACACGTTATAATTGTTTATGTAAAAAGGCGCTAGGCTGGGTAAGAACCTAACGCCCGACATTTTCTTGCTAGACAGGTTTACTTTAAAGCATTAGTAGTTAGTAGCTATTAATGCTTTTTTAGTAGGCTGATTGCAATAACAACTACAAATACAAACATTTTATTCATACCCTTTGAGGGGTAAATAAAATCATATGATATAATGAATGTGTTTTAAAATCTTTGTACAAGGGGCGCTCTCACAGCAGAGCGTCTTTTTGTTATAATACTGCTAGTTAAACTGCTCCGCTCGTTGCTGATGATAAAGACAACGGGCTTTTTTAGTATGTATTATAAATATATCCTTTAAATCATTATTTGCAGGCGAGATAATAAAATCATCACTTCAGAAAGGATTTTGTATGTATGGCAACTAGACAACAAAATGCTCGTGAGTTTGTTAAAACTTGGTCATCTTCTAACAAGGGACGTGAAGATGCGGATCGGCAAACTTTTTGGAACGATTTATTACAGCGAGTATATGGAATTAATGATTATTATAACTACATTACGTATGAGAAAGACGTTCAAGTAAAAGCAGGTGGCAAGGTCACTACTAGGCGAATAGATGGCTATATTCCATCAACTAAAGTCATGATCGAAATGAAAGGTAAAAAGATTAAAGACCTTACCAAACCACTGAAACAATCTGGGGGGGGGGAGTGGCGACCTCACGCCATTTGAGCAAGCCAAGCGCTATGCTAATTTCTTACCCAACAGTGAGCAACCTCGTTGGATATTAGTTTCTAATTTCAACGAGATTGATATTCATGATATGGAAAAGCCGTTGGCGACACCGACAGTAATAAAACTTAGTGATTTACCGCAAAAAGTAAAATTACTAGAATTTATTGTTAATGCCAGTCAGCAAAAGGTAATTGACGAAAAGAAACTCTCAGTTGATGCCGGTAACCTAGTGGCAAAAATATACCATGAATTAACTAACGCCTATGCGGAAGGACGGGGCGTTGACGTTAATAGTCCAGAAATCCAGCGAAGTTTAAACATGTTAATCGTCCGTTTGGTTTTTTTGCTTTATGCAGATGATAGCAACCTGTTTGGTAAAGATAATATTTTTCAAGCTTTTATTGAGCGAAGAGAACCCCGTGATATACGCCGAGACCTGTCAGCTTTGTTTAAGGTGCTAGATCAACCAGAGAGTGAACGTGATCCATACCTTGACGATGAATTTAACCAATTTGCCTATGTGAATGGTGGGATGTTCTCCGATGAAAATGTAATCATCCCCCAGTTTACTGATGAATTAAAAAGGTTGATTGTTGAAGAAGCGGGTGCAGGGTTCGATTGGTCGGGAATCAGCCCCACAATATTTGGTTCAGTATTTGAAAGTACGTTAAACCCTGAAACAAGACGCTCTGGGGGGATGCACTATACCAGTATCGAAAACATTCATAAAGTGATAGATCCATTGTTTCTAAATGATTTACATGATGAATTTGATAAAATCCAGAATATGGGAAATAACAATCAACGAGTAATTAAAGCTCGTGAATTTAGGGTAAAACTAGGTAAACTAAAATTTTTCGATCCAGCTTGTGGCTCTGGTAATTTTCTCACTGAAACTTATTTGTCATTGAGAAAGATGGAAAATGAATGTTTACGGATTATTACTGGTGATCAAGGAACGTTAGCAATTACAGACGATAGCGATCCAAAAGTTAAAATCCAGAATTTCTACGGAATTGAAATCAATGATTTTGCTGTTTCAGTTGCCAGAACAGCAATGTGGATTGCCGAAAGTCAAATGTGGGAACAAACGAAAGATATTACATTTGCCAATAAAGACTTCTTACCGCTAGATAGCAATGACTCAATCTATGAGGGTAATGCCCTACGTATGAATTGGGAAGATATAGTGAAACCATATGAATTGGACTATATTATGGGGAATCCACCGTTTGTAGGTGCAAGAATGAAAAATAAAGGCCAAAAGCAAGACCTGCAAGAAATTGAGGTAACTTTAAAGGGCGTTGGTAATATTGATTACGTTGCAGGATGGTATTTTAAAGCAGCACAATATATACAAGACACAACCATTCAGGTCGCATTTGTTTCTACAAACTCAATAACTCAAGGGGAACAAGTATCAATTATCTGGGAAACACTTCTACAAAAATACAAAGTGGCTATTAATTTTGCATATAAAACTTTCGTCTGGAATAACGAGGCGAAAAATAAAGCGCATGTTCATGTAGTAATTATTGGATTTGGTCAACGTAAGATCAAAGAGAACGTTATTTATGATAGAAATAAGATACAAAGAGCTAATAATATTAATCCGTATCTTGTTGATGCCAGTAACATTTTAATATCCAAAAGAACTACACCTTTGGATATCAATCACCCAATAATGGGCATTGGGAACAAACCAGTTGATGGTGGTAATTATCTTTTTGAAGAAGCTGAAAAGAATGATTTTGTAAAAAACGAGCCTTCTTCAAAAGAATATTTTAAAAAATTTTGGGGAGCACGTGAATTTATTAACAGAAAACCAAGATATTGCTTGTGGTTAGGGGATGCAAAACCAAGCCAATTAAGGAAAATGCCTTCTGTAATGAAAGTTATTGAAAGTGTTAAAGATTTTAGGCTGTCAAGTAAAAGCGCAGGAACCAGGAAACTTGCTGATCATCCAACACGTTTTCACGTTGAAAATATGCCAAAAGGTAATTTTCTTGTTGTTCCACGAGTTAGCTCACAACGAAGAAAGTATATTCCAATAGGATTTATGAGCAATAGTAATATAGCATCTGACGCATTATTAATAGTTCCTAACACTGACCTATATGAATTTGGCCTACTAAATTCACTAGTTCATATGGACTGGATCAAAACTGTGTGTGGTAGATTGAAAAGTGATTACAGATATTCAGCGGGTGTTGTCTATAATAACTTTCCTTGGCCTAACGTTAATGATAAGCAAAAGAAAAAGATTTCAAAAACAGCACAAGCAATCCTTGATGCTCGAAATCTTTATCCGGATAGTTCATTAGCAGATTTGTATGACCCGTTAACAATGCCAATTGAATTGCGAAAAGCGCATGAAGCTAATGATAAAGCCGTATTGAAAGTGTACGGGTTAAAGCAATCTGCTAGTGAATCAGAAATTGTGCAACATCTTTTCAAAATGTATGAAGAATTAACAAGAAAGGACAAACGGAATCATGAATAAAAAATAATTGTTGGAATTTATCGTGAAAAAAAGTTAATGTGCGTTCCCAAAGTATCAATAAACTAACCCCCGTTGAAAGAGAACGGGGGCTTTTTAGTATGTCCTATTTTGATAACAAAAGAGGGGCTTTTATTGCTCTTTCTTGCTTCTTGTTTTGACGTTAAATGTGATTATATCAACGATTACAGCTAATCACTCATAAGTAATAACAATTAACTACGAATTAGCTAACGAGTGTAGTTTTGTAAGTTTCTAGTGTCTGCGCTTAATAACCAGTAAAGCAATGATAATTACTGCGATTACTGCCAATAACTCATAAATCCAGTAGGTGCTATCAAAGAATAAAATCATGTTACCAACTCCAATTTAGTTTAATTAGTGCTTTAACTACGAATCAATAAAAAAGGTTAGGTTTTGTTAACGTTCTTATAACTACAAACATCCCCACCAATGTACAATATTGGGCAATAAAAACATATTAGCTTGCTGTTATATCAGCGTTTAAGAGGCTTTAATAAATTGGACACCCTATGGAACATTTATTGTTTAACAATTCCAATGTTTTTGTATGCAGTCGTTACCTTGTTACCGTAATAACCAACATAAAAGCGGTGGTGCTTTTGATAAACAAAGCCTAACAATTCCATGTTGTGCTTAAATTGGCGATTGCTTAGCGGTGTTAAGTCCTGCTGATAGCAATAATCTAAGTAGTGATTATAGATAGTCTTACTAGTGCTGTATAAGCGTCGATCCTTTTGGATGTTATCAGAGAATACAAAACTAACAACTGTTGGGTCTGCTTTGTCTTTATTTCTAACTCTGAAATGATAATCTTTCTTGCTGTCAGTCATCCACTGGGCTAGGGTGTGTCTACTTGTAACATATCTACCACGATACCAACTCATTTAGAATCAACTCCATTTTTCTATATGCTCTATTTTTCGTTTTAAAGCCGTCTGAGCCGCTTTAGCTTGTAAAGGATAAATTGTATTTAAAACTAATTATCGCTTTTAAAACTGCCCTTAAATTAAAAATAAACACTATTCTAAATCTGATTAGTATATTTATTGCTATGATCCTACGAGTGATATTTTGGCGGTCAGATTTTAGGCTGCCAATTTTTGATAGCTGAATTTTAAGTCACCAAATTTAGATAGTATTCTCGTGTACTGTAAGGCGTTTTAAGAAGCTTTAACTGAAAGATGATGATTTACCCTAAAAAGTAGTTAACGATAAATAGCAACGGTCACGATGTAGCTCTCTGGAAAATAAACGGGTGTTGACGCATAACCTCTCTGCTAATCCAATATCTTTCGCTTTTCCGTGCAATTGATAATGAGAAATTACAGTTGAGCTATTGATATATCAGTATTTGGGCTAGTAAAGCATTGCACGCTTTTTGTTTCCTTTTCCTCCGAGTAAATGACAATATCCCCTCTATATCGCTGTATTAACGGCAAAGAGGGGATGTTATTTTTCGTAGGTCATACTTTTTTAAGGAGGCCGATAAGGCTAAAAATGCTTATTAATTAATGCCATTCGTTATGGTCTAGGCTGTTCACTTTATCCAATAGACTTTGAGCGTTTTCTTTCTGCTCCTGTGTTGTAGTAGGGTCATTTAGTATTGTAGTAGCTGTCACTTTTACAGCGTAACAGTCCATGAGTACTTGATTACCTTGTACCTTGAAATGTTCATCTGGAATATGAGCCACAAGAGGATTTTCAGCCTTAAAACGTTCAATTGGATTGTTCCCAGCTACTTCTACTAAGCCCTCGTTAATTGCTCGTTGAGTGGGATTGCCTAGCTCATCAATCATCCCCTCATTAACTAGCATTTTATAGAGTTTGTCCTTGTTAGGATGCAAGCCAATAGAAAGAAAATGACTGTAGGCTTGCTCAACTAACGGCGGGTATTTGATATTAAAATTCATTGTTTATCTGTCCTTTCTTTTTAAGGGTGTCCAATCTGTCAAAACCGCTTCAAATATTTATTGACTAATTTATCTTTTACTTCGCTTTCCTCACTATTGCTTCTTAGATAATCGCTTCTAATGGTCTTTAATTGCTTATGAAGCGAACTAGAAAGTTTCTTGGCTTTTATTAGCTTTCGATTGTATTTAATTATTAATTGCCTGTTTTGCTTGATTAGGGTAGGCGTTTGATGTTTGAAAATACCTAGACCATCAACAAAATACAAGTGGGTAAATGGTATCTTGATTAAGCTATTGTTTAATTGCTTTTCGTTGGCTTGGATTATGTTGTCTAATCGTTTAATATCACTCATCAATTTAGTATAGGTTTCATATCCAGCGCTAAAGTTAGAAAGGTTTCTCTCAAATTCTGTTAGGTTCATGAATGCATCATCTCTGTGTCTTAATCATTACTAGAAGATTGTTCCAATGTTTGCTTGGTGTATTCGGGTAGGTGCTGTATTAATAGCTTGGCTAATGATTGTTTATCTTGATATTGTGGCATTTGATTAGCAACGTTCATAATGTTATCAACTCCTAATTGGATGTCCTCAATTTCATAGCCGTTATGGATTAACATATCAAAAACATCAGCGAGCCTTTTATTGTCTTTGGGGATGTCAGTAGGTGATATACCGTTTAAGTAGTTGAATAGACTGTTAATGTTATCTTGGTTGTTGTTAGTATCTAATTGATTATTAACTCTATTATCTACTCCACCTTTTTCTCCACTGTTGCCTTTATTCTCTGTAGTAGCATTATTATATATAGAGGAAGTAGAAGTGCTGTTGTCTTTATCTATATTTATCTTTTCTTTTTTTGTCTGGTCTGGTCTATTCTGTTCTAGTCTACTCTTATCTACTCTATTCTTATCTAATCTATTCTGTGCAAGAACTTTCTTGGAAGTTTCCTCGACACTTCTTGGAACTTTCTTAGAAGTTTCTTGGAACTGCTCTAAGTATTGCTGTGCTTGGATTTCTGGAGGGGTCTTTTTATCTCGTCCTTGTTTTACCCAATAATCAACAGGGGAAATGATGTCTTTTTCATCTGGGTTAGTGGTGTAAGCAAAATTTGTTTTAATAAAAAGCAAAGCTCTAACAGAAAGATACTCAGTCGCTTTATAGATTTTGGGTTCAATTTTATTTTGGGCGTACCAATCAGTAATAACATAGACACCATTTTTAGTTGGTTCTAGTATCAAGTTATTTTTGAGCAACTCGTCATAGTTGCTCTGGTCTGCATTAGTTAGAAAGTTAATCATTTTGACGCTACCGACAAAGCCATCATCATCAGCGTTTAGGACTAGATAGAAATACAATAATTTACTTACTGGGTGCATATCTACAAAGCGATCATCCTCAGCTATTTTTCTACTAATCATTCTTCTTTCTGCCATTACTTACATACCTCCATATCCTTATAGCTTAATTGACCATCAACAAATAACTTTGTTAATCTAATGAGCCGTTTAAGTGTATTTTCATCGTTGCTCGTTACTTGTTCGATACGATCAATAATCTTTTCACGTTCCCGCTCTTTCTTTTTGTTGTGTGATAAATAGTCATGATTGTTAATTGACTTCATAATGAAATAAAGGCGAGTGGTGTTTTTATCATCGTTGTTCGTTAGCAAGGACAACTTAGAATATAAGTCACCATTGAAGCCATCTAAGTAAACTAAAAAGGTGTGAACTTGCTTAATATCATCCCCAACGAACTTACTAATACGGGTGGCGAGTTCCGTTGGTTCTTTGCTGTTCTCGGTGTCTTTAAGATATGAATACCACGATAGCAGGGCGAGGTAAGTAGTTTTCATGTCCCAACGTTCACGGTGTCCGTCTGGTGCGGTAAGAGTAACTAGTTGCATTCTGTATCACTGTCCTTTTCAATAATGCTTGATGAGTCAATAATCTTTTGAAGCTGTTGAGCGGTCTTAATAAAACGGCTGTCGTCTACCACTTTTGCTTGATTAACTAACTCACTAGTAAAATTGCCTTTAATTACTACGAGCGCCTTATTTCCCTTGTGGTCATCCGCCAAAATAAATTTATAATTATCGTTATTCATTGTCTTATTCCTCCATTTGTTGGGGATGTTTCCCCGCTTTCATGTGTTGTTATGTTAGAATAAGCAAGCAACGGGGGTTATTCCCGTTGTGCTTACTGTGAAGCCTGTTAGCGCTGTTTGGTGTGGTAATTATCCAGCGTTGACGGCTTTTTTATTTTGTCGAAACATTATTCTTCACTTTCTAATTCTGCATTGCTGATTATTTCTGCTCTTTTGCTCATCATCGTTATTTGTGAGGTAAGCGGTGCTAAGGCTTGTTGGCGCTCATCATTATTGGTAATGATGTAATAGCCGTTTGGGCGGTTGTACTGCGCTCCAATTGGTACATGGTGAAGCACGATTAAGCGATAGATAATTCCACGCACTTCACGTTCTTTTAACCCCGACAGCTTAACTAATTCTTTAAGCGGTTTAGGTTGCGCAATCCCTTTAGGTAATAGCTGTAAAATCTTCTTTTCCTCTTGGTCTAGTTGTTCCATTAGCTTCATTCCTTTACTTGATTAACTGAGCGATTAAATTCATTGCTACAAGTACAACGGGCAAGGTAGCAAGGTAAGCCCATAGCCGTTCGCTTGGTGCTGTGTCCCAGTAGCTTAATATGTGTTTATCAATCGTTGATAATAACTTCATGATGTTTAATTCCTCCAATATCCACGCTGGCAAGCTGATATTATTTATTTTTCGTGCTGGATTAAAAACTCGTCTAAGGCTTCTCGTCTGAAACGACTTACGCCATCGATCTGGATAGCGGGGATGTCGTACTTCTTAATCCATGAATTAAAGACACCCCGTGATACGCCACAATAGGCGCTAGCTTCTCCCTTGTTTAGATAAGGCGGGAAGCTGTTTTTGTTTTGCACATCTTTAATAGCTTCACTGAGTGCCTCCCCAATCATTGCTTTGGTTGCTTCTTGTAAATCATTTGGCAACTGCACTTGTAAACTTTCCATGTAATTAACTCCAATCATTAAGCCAATAGCAAAACGCCTTTTACTTCGTCCCATGTCTTATTGAGGCCAACAAGGCCAATAGCGATATTCTCTAGTTGCTTATATCGTTCTTGTTCTTTGAGCGTTAGACCATCTAACGCAACTTTGACGTGTCTTTGTTTCTTAATTTGCTGTGCTGTTAGACCGGTAGCACGCTTCAATAAAAGACGGGTCATATTGATATAAATGTAATCAGGAGCTTGTGGCCATTCTTTTATTGCATCCGTTAATGATTTACGCTGTGGCTTTTCAATAGCTCGGTTAATCTGTCGTTGATTAAGCTCTTTTCTCATACGGTAAAACTCATGAACAAGGTTTTTCTTGAATTGATTAACCTCTGGTGTGTTATCTAGGTAGGTAATTAAGAGCGTTGCTTGTTGTTCGTTTAGGTGGTAGGTCTTTTGTGGTCGTCCCCCTTTTGAGCCTTTAAGAGGTTTAGTCATTTCAAATGACAAAACTCCAAAGTCTTCTAAGTCCTCTTTGTGGTTATAGATAATCACTTTTACAGAATGAAGATTATTATTACTACATTCAGCAATGATTTTATCTGTGGTATATGGTTCTTCATTTAGACCGTGCATGAAAACTAAATTGTTCATTCAATCCATCCCCTTACTTGTACTGTGTTTTTGAGAGTTCTTTTATTGATGTGGATAATTTATCGAATTAATTAGTTGATGCCTGTTTTCTTCGATCGTGAACTAGCTCTGTGAGAAATAAGGGCATTCTGTAATACTTGTTTCCGCCTTTCTTTTTGTTTTTCCGTAAGGCGTACTTTCTTGCCTAGTTCTGTATGGCTCATCATGCAAAGCTGTTTGGCCATATCTAGTGTGACGGCGTAGTCATCAACTTGGCGAAGTGCGCCATTACCACCGTTTGGAACGGTCGTACCTCCGGGTACACTCGTAAAGTCTTCACCTTCAATAAAATCTTTGAAATTCTGATTAACCCATGCACTGAACCGTCTCTGTCTGACGGTCGTAAGAAATAATCGTTTCTCGTTCTTCACGTGGTGCTGTTGCCATTTGCTTAGTAATTTCTGTCATTGCTTGTCACCTCTATTTGTCTTGTGTTGCTACTGCTTGGCTATCTTTCAAGTCTTGCGTTGCGTACTCGTCAATGAGCCAATCGCTCAACTTCTTATAAGTTGCTGGCGTTACCTTACGATGGTTACGCTTGAAGATGTTGTCTAGCGTCCATCGACTTAAACCGAGTTCACGTCCAAGCGCTACGGTGGATAAATTAAGTTCTCCACGTTTGCGTTTGATAGCTGTTACTTGTTTTTCTGATAAATACATTTATTTCATCCTTTCTCTCCAAAATGTACGGTTGATAGTCAAAAATAAAAGCGTCCAATTTGTTCGCTTATAATTAAAATACACCGTACATATTGTAGTGTCAAGTGTAAAGTAGTATTATAATTGTTGAAAACTAGGGAGGTGATTAAGTGGGCAATAAAGAGGTTTTGTCTAATCAAAATCGTATTAAGCAGTTGAGATTAGAACAACATAAAACTCAAAAAGAGGTTGGGGAAGCAGTAGGGCTTTCTGATAGAGCGATAGCTCACTACGAGAAAGGAATACGTGAGCCTAAATTAGAAACATGGATAAAATTAGCTGATTTCTTTGATGTGCCTGTTTCTTATATACAGGGTGTCAGCAATAACAAAAATACTTACGAATTTAAAAATGCAGTTCAACTAAAAAACGCCCTTGAAAAAGGGATGAATATTAAATCAGGAAAAAACTTAAAAATCGGCGAATTAACCATTGAAAGTATCGAAAATAAAAAAGAAGCTGATCAAAATTTTGTCAAAAATGATTTGCCCGTTGTGTTATCTAGTGCGGATTTAAAAATGTTAGTAAGCGCCTATGCGTCCATAAAAGACAAGCCAACTTATCAAAACAGCGTTGAGGAACTTAATACTTTTTTAGTTTGCCTTGTCCTTTTTATTACGGGTGGCATAAATGAACAGCAACTTCAACAAACATTACTAGATTTTATCAACGCTTTTAAAGCGGATGAACAGGGTAATAAATTAGATGAAGATTAGTGTTCCTACATCCAAGTGCAATTGACATTAAAAGCTACTAGGATAGACACTATGAGAAACTTTATTATTACTATATTCGATACCATCTCAAATATTGTTATAGAAATACTGTGTAACGTGCTTCCTTAGCTGATTAGATAGCTGAATATAGTTTATGTATCCACTAGATTGATTTAGAAACATCCCCCGCCCCCGTGAGAACCAAAATGAGCGCATCACATAGAACAATGCACTTGTTTGAAAATCCGAGTTATTTTAGGCTAACGGGTAGGGGGGATGGTGTTTCAAAGTGAGTTAATCCCACTTCAAAGTTGGTCAATCAAATTGACCGAGTTCGCCCCGTTACTGGGGATGTTAAAAGCGTTAAAAATTAAACGCAATTCATAACATCTCTAATAGTTGTTGAAGCTAATATATAGCGATTTAATGTTAGGTTTTGTAAGGTTCTATCCTGCAAAACCAATATACACACTAATAGCGCCACTGCTATATTTCCCCAGTTTTGGGGACATCTGCTAAGAATTGAGCCTATGTTCGATTGGTCGAAAACTCGGCTGATTGCATCCGTCCAAAATTGGACACATCTTACTCACCTCAATTTTGGGGTAAGTACATCTGCGCATAATTGCGCACATCTTTACTCAGCGCAAAATTACGCTCAGCAAAATTGCGGAGTGGATATCACTCAGCCGAAAAGTCGGCTCAGTTCATCCCCCCTTTTGACAGTGCAAAATTGCGCCACGAAAACTCAAATACATACCTCCAATATTCCATGCTGGCAAGCTGTGCGAAATGAGGTAATTTTATGAGTTATGCAAAGAAAGCAAAAAAGGGCTATTACGGAATAGCAGAGTTTAAGGACAAGGACGGAAAACGTCACCAAAAATCAGCAGGCTTTTTCAAGCTGAAACGTGAAGCATTACAAGCAGGGGATGAGTTAGAACGTGAATTAAACAAGGCTAACTTAGATTTAAGAGATGTAACCTTATTTGATTACTTTAAGCGGTGGTTTGACCTATATAAGAGTAGCAAAGCTCAAAGTGCAAGCGCTCAAAACCAATACCGCATAATGAAAAAGTTTATTAACGAGTATTTCGCTGATACGAAACTACGAGAAATTAAGCGCTCAGACTATCAAGAGTTTATTAATTGGTACGGTAGCAATCACGCTTATAAATCAGTTAGTAAGTTAAATGGTGCTATTAGGTCATGCGTTGGCTATGCAATTGATGATGATATTATCAATAAGGACTTTACGCATAATGTTAATATCACATATAATAAAACTTTGGAGAGAAAAGTTGATTACCTAACAACTAGTGAGCTTCAAACGCTAAAAAAGAATGTAATATCTAAGCTAGAAAGGTATAATACAAGCCGTTACATGATACTCACGGCAATTTATACTGGAATGCGTAAGAGTGAAATACAGGCGCTTACGTGGAATGATATTGACTTTCTACATTCGACAATTAGCATTTCTAAGTCGTGGGATGAAAAAGAAAAAGCTTTTAAATCCACTAAAACAGAATCAAGCAAGCGAGTTGTGAAGGTAAATCGACAATTGCTCAAAAGATTAGAAGACTTAAAAGCTAATAATAGTATTATGGTCTTTCAAAACGTATTAGGAACAATCCCTACAAGTAACGCATTGAATAAGTGTTTACACTCTATTATGAATGATAGTAACATCAATAAGCAAGGTTTTCACTTTCATTCGTTACGCCACGTTCATGTAGCCTTTTTGCTGAGTAAAGGCGTTGATATATACGCTATTAGTAAACGGCTAGGACATTCAAATATTACCGTAACCTTAAATACTTATTCTTATTTGATTGATGAGTACAAGGCTAAAAATGACACCTTAATCATTGATAAATTGGCGGAATTATAAGAGTTGCGGAAAAATGGCGGAAAAACAGAGTGCAGACGCTGATACATCAAGGGGTTAGTATCCTCGTGCGGGTGAATATGATTGAGTCTGTTACTCATTTAGTAACAGACTTTTTTATTTATATTACAAATTTAGTAAAAGCGTTAAGAAAAGGTTTAATTGATGCTATGATGGATTTGTGTAAATAGAAAAAGAATAGGATGGATTTGGTGAGTTAATTATGCGAGTAATGAATTTAATGATAGTATTAGCAGTTATTGCGATTATTATTTTAGCTGCTCAATATTTTTCTCAGTTACGGAAAAACCGCAACGGTAATAATTTCGTAAGTGGGGGCCGTGTCTTTTTTAACTGGACATTGGTCGCTGTCTTGGTAATTTGTGTTGGGGGAATAGTTTTTGGTAGCATTCATTCACATCGCCAAGAAGCAAAGCCAGCTCAAACTGATAAGACCGAAAATGTTGAATATGCTACTTCCGACAGTGATAATTTGGGAAAGGTCTCAGTTCAGTTTGATCGGAAAGTTACTTTAAATAATAATGGAGAAGCAAAAGTTAAGTTTAAGGTTTCTCCACAAACTACTTTGACAATCCGGGGACATAAGAGTAAAGAGATTGTTAAGACGTTTAAAGCAAGTAAGGGCGAATCATTAGTTAACCATACTTATACATTTGATGTAGCTGGCACTTATGATATTATTGCAGAACGCGGTGATCAAAAGGTAACCAAGCAGTTAAAAGTTAAGGACAATGATAATACCCAAGAAAGTTCATCAAGTAGCAGTTCAGTAAGTTCTAGTTCTTCTTCAGTCGCTTCCTCAGCAAGTAGTAGTACAGTTTCCTCGTCTTCAAGCTCGACTACTTCAACGGTGCAAAGTAACAGCGAAAGTTCAAGCAGCACGACAGCAGCTTCATCGAATAATGGAGGAAGCTCAAGAAACTACAATACTTCTCGTCCACGATATAGTGGCAATGGCGGTGGAAATAGGACTTCTAATAATAGTACGCCGACTGCTCCTGCACAAGAACCAAGTACTCCTGCCTATAGTCAAGAAAACGATGGCGATAGTCCGCAATATTAATTTCTATTTATAATCAAATATCTAATGATAAAAGAATGAACTATTTTTAAAAGAACAAAAGATAATTTTTCATATGAAAAATTATTCTTTTGTTCTTTTTTTATTATCATTAACGGCAGAAATTGTTGATATATCAAGGATGAAAAGCGAAAAATATTAAAAATATAGTCCTAAATAATTTATCAGTATTGTAATAAGAATGAAGTATATTATACTCAATACTGAATAATAGTTATCGAATTATAAAAGTCTTTAAGGGGGGGAGAAAAAAGATGCTTGATACAGATGAGATCAAAAAAAATGAGGTACTTGGTGTTGAGCTTGCCCCGATTGAAACTGTTGGCGGACAAGTAAAATTAGGAGGGAAATCTGCTTCAAGCGTTGCTTCACTCAGTAGAACGCCATTATTGGAAAAAATGCTTAAAGCAGCGCCAAATTTTGTGGCTCAACAACAAAAATTGAGCGACCAAGAACCGGTAATAAAAAATAATCCAGCATTAGGTGAATATCAACTAATTGATGATTTAGGTGGCTTAATGCATGGGACTTACTTACAGGCAACTAATAGTGATAGTCAGGATAAAGATCGTTCGCTTGTAAGTCGTAATTCAATGAGTGAAACGGCATCATTAGTTAATTATCGCGCAGCTACTGATTTTAGTGGATATGGTCATTTGAAAAATAATACAGAAACTACCAAATCAGTTGAAGTTGTCTATACGCTGCCTACCTTTGAAGGGAAGCAAGGAACGGCACAAATTGTACTTGATGGGGCCCGGATTAATGAATTTGACGGTCTTGAATATAAGGACGAAAAGGGGAATGTAATTCCTGGATTTGATATTACCTATAGTTACCAAGGACACGAAGGAGAGTATTCGACGATTGATACTCTTAAGCAGCGTGATGATTTTAGTTGGGAAAAAGTAACAGCGGTTATGGTATTTGGTTCTTTATTGCCAAACAGTTCTTACCGTGTTGAATTTCCTTTTAAGATTACAAATTTAGAAAATATTAATACTCAAGAGCAATTTAATTTAAATGAATATGCCTTTTACGATTTAACAGTTAATAAGCACACAACGTCACAATTAAACTTCCGCTTAAGCACGCCTGTTTTCGCTCATGATGTCTATCAAAATATCCCATTCATGGCACTCAGCAAAACTGAAGACGGTGATGCGGTATTTCCAGAAGATGTTCAAGCAATGATGCCAACTTTGGGTGAAGTACCATATGCAATCAGTAACTTTAACGATGAAGTTTCATTTGAGATTGATGAAGATAATGTAATGTGGCAAGGCGGTCAATACTTCTTTAAGCTGGCCGCTATTCAAAGTGCGATTCAAGAAAAAGGATTTTCAGTCGATGTAGATAAGACAGGGAGAAAGTTAATGGAGGCCTCTGCCTTTATGGTTCAACCTACTTATCTTGATTTTGAAAGTTTTGACTTCATTCCTTATGTTGTCATTCATCAACTTCTTATTACTAAATCATTTACGCTTAAGGCAGAGGCAAAAGATGATTGGAATTCATTTGGCGGGATTGAAAAAGTTTGTGGCCTCTCCTCAACGAATGAGGAACTTCTGGTTAGTCCTGAGCAAACATTTATTGTGGATGATTCTGAATTAGTCGATGCAACCCCTGGTGATTATAATGTCATTATTGGTTATTTCCTTAATGGGAGTGAGGACAATGATATGTTAATCACTGCACCGACAAAGGTAAAGATGGTTGAAAATAAACAGACAATTAATGTTTACTATGTTGACTTGGTTAATATCCCCGATAAAACTTAAGATGATTTACAACCAAGTGACGGAAAGATTCTCGAAAATCAAACCCAAACTTTTACCGGTCAAGGTGATGAAGATTATCATAATGAACTCTGGGGTGAAGAAAATGGCTTTGAGATTTATGAATATGACCAAGGTGCTAAATTAGGGACCTATGTCGGTGGACAACCAACTAAAGATTATTATGTTTACCTTATTCATAAAATTGAAAAAATCGATGAAGATCATCAAGTAACACGGACAATTACTTTTAATATGCCAGATGGATCCAAGCAGATCATTAAGCAAGCTGGAAAAATTCAGCGTTTTGGAATTACTGATAAAACGACTAATGAAAAAACATGGAGTGATTGGAGTAAAGCTACTCTTCCCGCAGTTACCGCGCCCCATGTTCCTGGATACACGGGTAAGAACGTTGACGCTGAACCAATTTCATTAACGTCAAAAGATAGCAATATTAATGTTATCTACCATCCAAAGCAAGTTAGTGTCAAGATTAAATATGTTGATGAAACTGGGGATGTAATTGATGAACAAATAGTTTCTGGACTTGCTGGCGACTTGATTAGTCATAAGCCAACAGTTGAAACAGACCGTCTTGCTGATGAAGGATACGTGATTGTTGATAATGAATTGCCGCAAAATGCTCGCTTAATGGCTGAAGACAGTGATCAAGAAAAAGAATATAAAGTTATTATTAGTAAGCAAGATTTACAGACACAACAAATTACCGTCTTTTATGTTGATGTCCCTGATAATCGATTACCAATTGTCAAGCCTTCTTCTGGGCGGATTATTGATAATCGGACCCAAAGATTAAATGTTACAGAAGGACAAACATATAGTAATGAATTATGGAATTTTGAAGATGACGGGTATGAATTGTTTAAGGCTGACAAAGGGGCATTAAAGGGTAAGTACTTTGCTGGTAGTCCAGAACAACAATATTATGTTTACCTCACTCACCAAACTACTCCCCTAAAGAAGGAACATCACGTAACACGAACTATTCAGATTACAATGCCTGATAAAACACAACAAGTTGTAACTCAGGAAGCAATTGCTACTCATTTTGACGTTCATGATGAAGTGCTTGGTAGTGACATTTGGCAAGAGTGGAGCAAAGCAATGATTCCTGAATATATTCCAGCACCAATCGCGGGGTATGATGCACCTACTATTCCAGCTGAACAGGTTGATGAAAATGCGAGCGATCGAAATGAAAAGATCAGTTACACTCCACAACCAGCTAAAATTCTGGTTAAATTTATTGACCAAGCTGGTGCAGAATTAACATCTGAGGAACTTACTGGGGTAACCGGTGAAGAATTTAACTACGATCCAACTCCTCAAATTAAGTCATTTGAAGATGAGGGATATGTGCTTGATGAAAATAGTTTCTCTGCTGATCATCATTTTACGGCCGGGGAACAGACCTATACTATTACCTTAAAGAAATTAGTAGCAGTAACCCCTCATGGCAATAGTGGGGCAGAATCAACAATCGAACAAATTAAGTCGAACGATAACGATGATGATAAAACTGAAAATAAAAAGGGAATCTTTGCTGCATTTAAAGGCTATTTTAAATAAACCTGAAATGTCAATTTAAATTAGAAAAAAGGTGAAAGTTGTTCTTCTGTGACATGACTCAAGAATACTTCTAATGGTGTACGATAATTAAGAGATTTTCGTGGGATATTGTTGCGACGATGCATTAGCTGAGTGACTAGTTCGTCTGGTAAATCGCGAAAATCTAGCTTTTTACTAAGACCATCACGACGCAAGAGGCCGTTATTATTTTCGTTTAACCCTCGTTGATTGGGAGCACCGACTTCCGCAAAATAGGTGTGAAGATCATACTTATTGGCTATTTCTCGCCATCCAGCAAATTCTTTCCCGTTATCAAAAGTAATTGATTTAACAAAGTGACGTGGCAGTTTAGCGAGCCATTGATCAAGCTGACAATTCACTGCTTCGTCTGTTTTATGATGAATATTAAGGACAATCATTACTTTGGATTGTCGCTCTACTAGCGTCATTACCGCTCCGCGGTGAGCTTTACCTTGAACTGTATCAGCTTCAAAGTGCCCAAATTCATGTTGGTAATGCGGAAAATCACGATATCGTTGATAGATACTGCGTCCTAATTGGCCAGCTTTACCACGATGTTCCACATAGCCATTGGGATGGCGTTTTCCTTTCATCGGTAGCTGTTTAACGGAAAAGCCATACTGATTGCGGGCAAACATGCGATAAAGGGTGCGCATACTGCAGCTAATTGGGTGTTCATGACGACCAATAATAGTATCAGGAGTCCAACCTGCCTTGATTTGCGCATGGATATAGTTAACTTCGATAGTTGGCAGTTGGGTCTGCTTCCGACCACAACGACGCTTATGTCGCTGATAAGTCTGAAGATATTGGTCGATGGTTTTACCGTCGTTGAGGAAACGATAAACACGATAGATGGTTTCTTGACTACGCTGAAGTAATTTAGCAGCCCGATAAGCTTTAGTACCTTGATACCAAAAATCAGCTATGAGAGTTAATTCACGTGTGGTAAGATGTTTATAGGTCATTTGTGATTGCCTTTCTTTTGATTAGGGATATTCAAAAGTCTATCACAAATGGCTTTTTACTTTTTCTAACTTAATTTTACAAACGACGAAATGAAATTAATAAAGGAGTACAGAAGGAATAAACCGCTGATGGTAAATTCCTTCTGTACTCCTTTTTAAGTTAAAAAATTAATTGTCATAATTGCCGGTGATTGGGTTCATTTCATGGATTTGGTTTGTAGCGGGGTCATATTGATAGGTACCAGTAAGATGAGCTACATTTGGATCGCCGCCTTGGTTATTGCGAACTTCAATTTGATAATTATTGTTTTGATTATTCTTAGTCATGTAATAATGATTGCCATCTTGTTGAATGCCACTTGTCTTGACAAAACTCGTTAGGACTTGTTGATCATTTTGTGATGAGGAAGTAGTAGTTGCTGATTGGCTGCTAGGATTACTAGTTACTGATGAACTAGGAGCTTTTACCGTTTGATTAGTTGATTTTGCTGAACTGTTAGTTATTGTGGCCTTTGAACTTGCACTTGTTGAGCTTGTATTTATTGAAGAAGTGGACTGTACGCTAGTAGGTGTAGATGTAGAGGGTTGCTCCTTTGCCTTTTTGCTACTAGTGGAGGAGGCCGCCTTTTTGCTTGTTTGTTGACTTACTTTTGTCGCAGAAGTAGATGTCTTTGTTGGAGCTGCTGCGCTATTGGTACACCCAGCTAGTCCAAGGGCTGCTAAAATTACTAATGAACTTGCTAAAACTTTATTTGTCATCTTCATCATTTTAATGACCCCCTCAATCTCTCTTATTTTTATAAAATCATTACACCTATATTATACCGCCTTTTGAAATTGTTTTGTAACATTTTTGACTTATTTGTCACAATTGATTGATTTTGTTTAATAAATTTTTGGATATTTTTCCTTTGTCTGATTTACGTTAAAATAAACTCTATTGAGGAAGTGAATTAAAACGATGAATAAATACGATTTAACAATTACTAAATTACACCAAATGGTTAAAGAAGGAGTTGTTCCAGGAGTTAGCTATTTGATTTTTGACCGTCAACATACAATTAAGGAAGTAACAGGGATGGCTCAAGTGTACCCTGAAACTGAAAGATTAAAACCCGGCATGCTCTATGATGTTGCTTCATTAACAAAAGTAATAGGAACAGTTCCAGTTATTGCCATGCTTATTCAAAAAGGAGCATTGGCTTTAGATGATCCGATAAAGAAGTTTTTGCCAAAATTTAATGATGACCGACCAACTATTCGCAATCTTCTTACCCATACTTCGGGGATTGCTGGTTATATTCCACATCGTAATGAGTTGGATGCCGTTGAGCTAAAGAAGGCTTTTTTGACGAAAATGAATGTGGAGGATAGTTTGAATCGTCAAATCAAATATGCGGATGTAAACTATTTATATTTAGGATGGATTATCGAACGAATTTATAATCAACCAGTTCAAAAGGTTATTGCAGAACAGGTTCTTAAACCATTAAAAATGCCAACTGCGACATTTAGGCCTCAACCAGCTAACTGTGTCCCAACAGAAGTACAAGAAAAACGGGGCTTAATTAGAGGAGAAACTCACGATCCTAAAGGGTATATTTTGGGAGAAAATTGTGGATGTGCTGGTCTCTTTGCATCATTAAAAGATTTAGAGATTTTTAGTCATGCGCTTATTGAAAATAATTTAAATGGCCTTCTTACTTCTGAAACAACTAAGCTTCTTTTTACAGACCAAACACGAATTTCTGGTCCACATAGTCGTTCGCTGGGCTGGAAATTATTTCATGCTAAAGATGGCCACCTTATGATTAGCCACACTGGATTTACAGGAACCTGGATGGTGTTAGACCGGCAAAATGACCAAGGTTTTATTGTATTAACCAATCGTGTTCATCCAAGTGCCAAAAATCAAGAATTTTTAGATGCTCGTGACCAACTTTTGGCAATATATTTAAAAGAAAAAACTTTGTGAAATTTATATGCAATTAATTGAATAACCGCTTTCACAGAATATGCGCTTTATGGGTGAAAAATGTATAAAAACTGTTGATAATTTATATTAATAACTTCTTTTTATATAATTCACTAAATATTGATTTGATGGCTTTTGACAACGTTTACATAAACTAATATGATGTAGTTGTAGTCAAGTGATACTTCAAAAAGGAGTGATATTGTATGCAAAGTCCAATTCACGTTACATCAGAAATTGGAAAGCTTAAGACAGTTATGTTGCATCGACCAGGTAAGGAAATTGAAAATGTTTATCCTGAAATTCTTCACCGGATGCTCGTAGATGACATTCCATACTTACCGATCGCTCAAGAAGAACATGACCTTTTCGCCCAAACATTACGCGATAACGGCGCTGAGGTATTGTATCTTGAAGATTTATTAACAGACGCACTAGCAGATGATAATATCAAAGATGAATTCCTTGAAAAGATCATTGCTGAATCTGGTTATGCTGCTGGAGCAATCCATGACGGCTTAAAGGAATTCTTGCTTAGTTTCAGTACTAAGGACATGGTTAATAAGATTATTGCCGGTGTACGTAAAGATGAGATTAAAACTAAGTATGCTTCTCTTGCAGAATTAGCAGAAGACAAGGATTACCCATTCTATATGGATCCAATGCCAAATGCATACTTTACTCGTGACCAACAAGCATGTATCGGGGATGGAATTACCATTAACCATATGACATTTAAGGCTCGTCAACGTGAATCTCTCTTTACTGAGTACATCATTAAGCATAATAAGCGTTTTGCTGACAAAGGTGTTGAGGTATGGCGGAACCGTTACCCTGAAGGCCGGATTGAAGGTGGAGACGAATTAGTTCTCAGTGATCATGTATTAGCAATTGGTATTTCTCAACGAACATCTGCTAAGGCTATTACAGAATTAGCTGAAAGTCTCTTCGAAAAGTCCGATTATGATACAGTAATTGCAATTCATATTCCTCACAATCACGCAATGATGCACCTTGATACTGTATTTACAATGATTAACTATGATCAATTTACAGTTCATCCAGCAATTTTACGTGATGGTGGACATGTTGATGCATACATTATGCACCCAGGTAACAATGGTGAAATTTCAATTACTCATGAAACAAATTTTAAAGAAATTTTGAAGAAGGCACTTGATAAGCCGGAAATTGATTTGATTCCTACTGGTGGTGGCGATCCAATTATTGCTCCACGTGAACAGTGGAATGACGGTTCTAACACGCTAGCAATTGCCCCTGGTGTAGTTGTAACTTACGATCGGAACTATGTCTCAAACGATTTGCTGCGTAAACATGGTATTCTCGTTCACGAGGTCCGTTCAAGCGAACTATCACGGGGTCGTGGTGGTCCACGGTGCATGTCATGTCCAATTGTTCGTGAAGATCTCAAGAAATAAATAAGATAGTAAAAGCAGCAAATTTATCTGAGTAATCTAGAAAGGGTATAATTTTGCTGCTTTTTCTTGTATCATTTTAGTGTAATCAACATGATAAGAAGGGAACACGAATGGATCGAAAGGCAAGAAGAAAATATATTGAACAAGTGGTTAATGATCGTAAAATTGAAACGCAAGAAGAATTGCTTAAGTTGTTAACTGAGGCGGGTTTTGAGACGACACAAGCAACAATTTCAAGAGATATTCATGCGTTGAATATCGTTAAAGCAAATGATGGCGATGGTCATACCCATTATGTTCAACTTCATGTGACACCCGAATATAATTTTGAACGATTATATCAAGGAATTCATGATAATGTGCGGACAATTGAAACTGTTCAATTTATGAACGTGATCAAAACTGCACTAAATTCTAGTTATGCGACGATTTTGGCTGGAATGTTTGATGAACTTGATATTCCGGAAGTTGTGGGTACACTTGCTGGAAACGACACCTTGATTATCATTAGTAAAGATAATGATGATGCTAAAATGGTTTATGATTTAATCATTCAACACATGCATTCATAAACTGCATAGGAGGGATATTTATGGATGAACAAAAGAAAGGTATCGGTAGAGGCGAATTGATCGCTTTAATTGTAAGTTCATGTATCGGTACTGGAATATTTGGTATTACTAGTGATGTAGCGGCGGCGGCAGCGCCAGGTCCTGCACTATTGGCCTGGATCTTTGTTGGAATTGGCTTTTTAATGCTGGTTCTCTCGCTAAACAATTTATCTGAAAAGCGACCAGATCTTACTTCAGGGATTTTCTCATATGCTGGTGCCGGTTTCGGGCCATTAGGTGAATTTATTTCTGGATGGTCTTACTGGTTATCCGCATGGCTTGGAAACATTGCTTTTGCCACCATGTTGATGAGCTCAATCGGAACGTTCTTTCCAACATTTAAAGGTGGTCAAAATTTACCATCGATTATTATTGCCATCATCTTCTGTTGGCTATTGACAATCTTAGTTAACAATGGTGTTGAAAGTGCTTCTTTTGTTAACATGATTGGAACAATCTGCAAGGTCTTACCATTAGTTATCTTTATTATTATGATGGTTGTTTGCTTCAAGGCCGGAATGTTTACAGCAGATTTCTGGGGACGAGTTGCTAATAATGCTTCTCGCGGTACCGCAACTGGTTCTGTCTGGGAACAAATGAAAGGTACCCTAATGACATTAATTTGGGTATTTATCGGTGTTGAAGGTGCTTCTGTTATGGCAAGTCGGGCTAAGTCGCTTACAGCCGCTCGTGAAGCTTCTCTTATTAGTTTTGGCCTCTTAGTGGTTATCTATGTATTAATTTCAATTTTGCCTTATGGTGCATTAACTCGGGCAGAATTAGCTGGAATGGGTCAACCAGCTATCGGTCATGTTCTTCAAGCAACAGTTGGTAGTTGGGGTTCAATTTTGATTAATGTTGGTTTGATTATTTCAACAATTGTTTCCTGGCTTTCTTGGACAATGCTTCCAGCTGAAACAACAATGTTAGTTGCTGATGATAAGGCAATGCCAAAAATCTGGGGAAAGGTTAATGCTAAAAAAGCACCAACTGCTTCCTTGATGATAACAGCGGTATTGCAAACAATCTTCTTGTTCTCATTACTTTTCACTGATAAAGCCTATGAATTCGCATATTCCTTATGTAGTGCAGCAATTTTATTCTCATACTTATTTGTTGGACTTTACCAAATGAAATACAGTTCTGCACACCAAGAATGGGGACAATTTACAATTGGTTTGCTCTCTGCTGCATTCATGTTCGCATGTATGTTCCTTGCTGGATGGCAAGAAGTATTACTAGTTTCAATTAGTTTTATTCCTGGATTTTACATTTACTACTTAGCATGTAAAGAAAATGATCGTAAAGTTACAACTGCTGAAAAGTGGACAATGGCGTTGATCTTAATCTTAAGTATCGTTGCAATTTGGCTTGTTGCTAATGGAACTATTGCTATTGGCTAGGTAAATAATGTATAATTATTCCACGTTTTAAGAATATTTATAAGTGAGGTGATTAAGGTGAAGGAAAAGAAATTAAATCTCTTCCTCTTAATCACCTTAATTGTAGGAACGATTATTGGTGGTGGGATTTTTAATAGTCCGACCGATTTAATTTTGAAAGCAAATCCAATGGCCGCATTAATTGCCTGGCTAATTGGTGGCTTCGGAATTTTGATGTTAGTATTAGTCTTTTATAAGCTTTCTGTTATTAAGCCGGAGATGAACGGTGGAATTTATACTTATGCAAAGGAAGGCTTTGGCAACTATATTGGTTTTAATTCCTTTTGGGGATATTGGATGGGAGCAGTCTTTGGCAACATTGCCTTTATCTCGCTTTTCTTTAAGACCTTAAATAGTATGCTCGGGACGCATCAACTTTCGCCGTTAATGTGTTTTATCGGAGGTTCGATTATTCTGTGGGGATACACTGCGATTACATGGTTTGGTGTTCGTGAGGCAAGTATCCTTAATGCCGTCATTACGATTATTAAGATCTTACCGCTTTTATTAGTTGTTATTGTTGGTGTCTTTGCATTCCAGCCGCATATTTTTAATGTTCCTGATTGGACAAGCATTCTTGCCGTTAATCAAACGCATGTCCCATTTAAGGACCAGATTAGTGGTGCGATGAGTACTATTGTGTGGTGCTTTGTTGGGATTGAAGCAGCTGTTTCAATGTCACGTCGGGCAAAACAGCCACGTGATGTGGGATTAGCAACGATTATTAGCTTTGTAATTGTATTGGTCCTCTATATTTCAATCTCTATTATTCCAATGGGGATTCTACCTGCTAAAGAACTTAGCCAGACTTCAGTTCCACTGGCAGCAGCGCTTAGTCATACAGCATTAGGAATAGTGGGAAGCCTTATTATTAAAATTGGCTTACTGATTTCTCTATTAGGGGCATTATTGAGTTGGTTTATGATTGGACCAGAAATTGCATACGTAACCAGCTATGATCGGGATATGCCGCGAGCATTTAAACTTGTTAACCGCCATGGTGTTCCTGGTTTTGCATTAATTGTATATACAATTATTATGCAAGTATGTTTACTCGTTTTACTGCTTCCGCAACTTCAAATGGCCTACACAATTGCCTATACTTTGGCTGCGACAATGACACTAGTTGCTTATTTGCTTTCTGCGTTATATGGGTTGAAGTTAGCAATTAGCGAAAAAATGAGCCTTGGCTTTAAGATTATTGCCACGTTAGCTTCCATTTATTCCGTCTATATGTTAGTTGCTTCGGGACTTGAATATGTATTTGCAAGTGCGATTATTTTTGCCCTAGGAATACCGTTATTTGCCGGGGCTCCTAATAAGATGAGCAAGAAAGAAAAGTGGTTGGCAACAATTATCGCCTTAGCAGCTGTGATTGCGCTTATGCTGATTATTACTGGAAAGATTAATTTTTAAAATATAAAAGGGATGAGGTTAGAAGGAATTTTTATTTTCCTTCAATCTCATCCCTTTTTGTATTCTAATCTTCGCTAGTCATCTTACTTTTCATGTTATCCATTCGCCAGACGACATAGGTTTCAATCAATGTGATTAGGCTTACCCATAAAATCGTGAAATTCGATGAAGTAAGAAATAGTAAGATGATTAGGATCCAAGATATCCAGTTCCAACGACGCTCCAGACGGATAACTTTGGCAAAGCGTGGTGGGATTCTAGTTGGATTTTGGATGGCTAGTGCTTGTAGTTGGGAGAAAAGACGGACTTCCCAAAAACTTTCCAGTAAAAAAATAATGGTAAATACAAATGTTATGGTTTGATTCACTGTTTGTCACCTTAATTAAAATGTGGGTTTAATTTTTAGGGCTTTTTGACTGTTTAAGTCGGCATCGGGGTATTTATGCTCAAGAGCTGCTAAAAGAATCTTTTTAGCAATCTCACCATTTCTTGTAAGAATGGGACCGTGGAAATAAGAGCAATAAGTATTTTTATAGATTGCTCCCTCGGTATGATCTTCACCGTTATTTCCATTACCAGAAATTACTTTACCAAGCGGACGCTCATCTTTCCCTAAGAATGTGCGACCGTTGTGATTTTCAAAACCATGGTACTCTTGATTGCTTTCTTCATTTTTGATGGTAATATCTCCAATGAACCGATGATTATCTTGACTTAAAGTATAGTGATCAAGGATACCTAGTCCCGGAATCTTTTCGCCATCAGCACCGATATAATAGTGGCCGAGAAGTTGATAACCTCCACAAATAGCAAGCAGCGGCTTTCCGTCATTAATAAACTTGTCAATCCCCGCTTTTTTGTTTGGAAGATCTTTGGAAACGACAAGTTGTTCGTAATCTTGACCACCTCCAAAAAGAGCTAAGTCAAAATCTTGCGGATTAAAGTCGTTGTCGATACTAATGACTTTGACATCAATATCGGCATCCATCTGCTTAGCGTAGTATTGAAGGGCAATAATATTACCGACATCACTGTAAGTATTTAATAAATCGCCGTAGAGGTGGGCGAGGTGTAAGTGATATTTTGCCATTAGTCCATTCCTCCTTTAATATAGCCTTTTTCTGCTAGTTGTTTCCGCAATTGTAGAACGGCTGTATAGGTTGCTAGAATATAGACATGTTCAGTCGGCATTTCCTTGATCTTATCAATTACCTGGGTAAGGTCTGGTTCATGCCACATATCTTTTACTCCAGCCATTGTTAATCTGGTGGTAATATCTTTATAGCGTTCTCCCCCCGTCATGTATTGCGGAATTTGATGTTGGGTAAGTTTTTCAAAGTCACCGTCCCAGATCCAGCTAGTGTCAATTCCATCAGCGTAGTTAGCGTTTAGCAAGAAAGCAAAACTAAATGGCTTGTCATCCGTCTCAATCATATCTAAAACCTGATTAAGGCCAACTGGATTTTTAACTAAGATCAAAGTAACCTGTTTTCCGTCGATATTAATAACTTCTTGGCGACCAAATACTCGTTCATCTGATTCAAAAGCATCTTTAATTTGTGCTTGGCTCACTCCGAGAAAACGGCCAAGAGAGTAAGCAGCAAGAGCATTATAGATGTTATATAAACCACCAATTCCGATGGTGTATTTTTGCCCATCAATTTCAAAAGTTGAATGCGTTGGAGTAAGCTTATCAATTTTGGTAACAGCGTACGTTAATTCTGGTCGATGGAAACCACAATTTGGACAGAAGTAGTTTCCTAAACCTGCATAAGTCCGCATTCGATACTTTAGAATGTGTTGACATTTAGGACAGAGGAGACCATCAGTATTAGCTGGGGCGTTAAAGGGTTCTTTTTCTTCGTGGTTGAAGCCATAATAGATGATTGGATTAGGCAAGTCCCTGCTGTTAAAGAGTTGCTCATCCCCATTAGCAATGATGGTTGCTTTTGGTGCTAATTTAACCCCCTTTAAGATCTTGTTATAAGTGGTGTAAATTTCACCATAACGATCCATTTGATCACGGAAAATGTTGGTGAAGACAAAGGCAATTGGGGTGATGTATTTACATACTTTAACTACATTTGCTTCATCGACTTCGAGGACGGCCAGCCCTTTTTTCTTTGGACGGGGAGCCGTAATAAAGGTGGTTACGATTCCTTGCTCCATGTTGGAACCAGTCGGATTAGTAAGAACCTGGTCATACTTTTCTCGTAAAACTCGTACGCTTAATGCGGTGGTTAATGTTTTTCCATTGGTCCCTGTTACAATAACAAGGTCGTACTTTTTGCTAAAGGCTTGGAGAATATTTGGATCAAGCTTTAAGGTTAATTTTCCTGGAAGGGAACTTCCTCCGTTCATAAAAGTATGGAGGAACCAATAGCTTGACCGCCCGGCAAATTCAGCAAATGAACTTCGAACTGTCATGAATATATGTATTCCTTTCGTGTCAATTGTAAGTGATACAATAGTGATGATTAAAATTACCGTTTAATTCTAAACTTTACGATAACAAAAAGAAAGTTATTAAACTGAAATTATTATAAGATTAAAGTTATTCAATGTAAAAAACTCTTTCCTAATGTGGAAGTATTTAAATGACACAAATTTTTGGATATAATGAAGAGTACTATGCAAACAAAAAGGGGCAATTGTAGTGGCACAACTATTCTTTAAATATGGCGCGATGAATTCTGGTAAGTCAATCGATATTTTGAAGGTTGCTCATAACTATGAAGAACAAGGGAAGCCGGTTGTCTTAATGACGAGCGGCGTTGATGACCGTTCTGGTCGAGGGATCATTGCTAGTCGAATTGGCTTAGAGCGTAAGGTAAAACCAATTATGGATGACACCAATATTTACGATTACGTTAATAAGATGGACCGTAAGATATATTGTGTATTGATCGATGAAGCACAGTTTTTAAAGAAAGAGCATGTCTTACAATTAATCAAAATTGTTGATGAGCTAAATATTCCGGTAATGGCTTTTGGACTAAAGAATGACTTTCGAAATGAATTATTTGAGGGTTCAAAATATTTACTGATTTATGCTGACAAAATTGAAGAGATGAAAACAATTTGTTGGTTCTGTCCTCACAAAGCTACGATGAATTTACGGATTCATAATGGTAAGCCAGTATATGAGGGAGAACAAGTCCAGATAGGGGGAAATGAATCATATTACCCAGTATGCCGGAAGCACTATTTTCATCCCCAATTAAAACAATAGGAGGAATAACCAAGAATGGAAATGGAAGAAATTTTCGATAAGCTTCAAGCGGTTGCTGATCGTTATGATGAACTAAATGAATTGATCAGTGATCCAGAAGTGATTGCCGACTCGCAACGTTTTATGAAGCTTTCAAAAGAAGAAGGAAGCTTACGTGAAACGGTTGAAAAATATAATCAATATAAAAAAGTCACCCAAACGATTAGTGATGATGAAGAACTATTACGTGAAACGAATGATGATGACTTAACTGCCTTGACTAAGAAAGAGCTAGCAGAAGCACGAGAAGAACAAGCACAGTTAGAAAAAGAGCTTGAAGTCCTACTAATTCCGAAAGACCCTAATGATGATAAAAATATTATCATGGAAATCCGTGGAGCTGCTGGAGGAGACGAAGCAAGCCTCTTTGCTGCTGACCTTTATAATATGTACCTTCGCTATGCTGAAAAGCAAGGCTGGAAAGTAGAAGTTGTGGATCGAAATGAAACTGAAGTCGGTGGCTTTAAGGAAATTGCCTTAATGATTACTGGGGATAAAGTTTATTCCAAGCTTAAATTTGAAAACGGTGCGCATCGTGTTCAACGGGTTCCTGTTACTGAATCTGCTGGACGTGTTCATACGTCAACTGCGACAGTTGGGGTAATGCCAGAAGCTGAAGACGTAGATGTGGACATTGATCCAAAAGATATCCGGGTTGATGTTTACCGTTCAAGCGGTGCCGGTGGTCAGCACGTTAACAAGACTTCATCAGCTGTTCGAATGACCCACTTGCCAACAGGGATTGTTGTTGCAATGCAAGATGAACGTTCACAACAGCAAAACCGGGCTAAGGCAATGCGGATTTTGAAGTCACGGGTTTATGATTATTACCAACAACAAGAACAAAGCGCCTATGATCAAAAGCGGAAAGACGCGATTGGGACAGGTGATCGTTCAGAACGGATTCGTACTTACAACTACCCACAAAACCGGGTAACAGATCACCGAATTGGCTTAACATTAAACAAGCTTGATAAGATTATGGCTGGTGACCTCGATGAAATTATTGAAGCATTGATTGTTGCTGACCAAACGCAAAAGTTGGAGCAATTACGGAATGAGTAGTTTCGTACCGACCAACTATTTTATGGCTCAGCGATGGGCAAAAGAACAATTACAAGGAACAGATATTGATCCAAGTGCCCCCCAGTTTTTGCTTCAGCAATCACATGGTTGGGATGCGACTCACTTACTTTTACACAATCGTGATGAGATGCCGGCTGACGAAGTAGACTGGTGGAAGGATGCTATAACAAGATTGCTTAATCATGAGCCTGCTCAATATATTGTTGGGCAGGCCCCATTTTATGGACGAACTTTTAAGGTTAATAAAAATGTTTTGATTCCAGAAGCTGAGACAGCAGAATTGATTGATTGGGTATTGCAAGAAATGCCATCTCGCCCATTAAGGGTTCTTGACTTAGGAACGGGGAGTGGGGTAATAGGTATTACGCTTGCGCTTGAACGGCCAGCCTGGAATGTAAGTTTAAGTGACATTTCACCAGCTGCGCTTGCTGTTGCTCAGGAAAATATGACTAAGTTTAACCTGGAATTGCCGTTAATTAAAAGCGATTTATTTGAAAATATTGATCAGCAATATGATTTAATAGTGACTAATCCGCCTTATATTGACCCAGACGATACTGGTAAAATTGATCAAGCGGTCCTTGAAAATGAACCAGCCCTAGCCTTATTTGCTAGTGAACATGGGTTAGGATTTTATCATCGCTTATTCAAGCAAGCAGGGCAGTACCTAACTACGACTGGTCAAATATTTGGCGAAACTGGTTATGATCAAGAGGAGTCAATTCAAGAATTACTACATCAAACCGATGCACACACACAGATATGCCCACGACATGATGTGGCAGGAAAAATGAGGATGATACACGCATGGGATTTTTCAAACGCAGGAGGAAGATAGTAAGAATGGATACGAAGATTTTTCGACATGGTGAGATTGCCCAAGCAGCAGCTGAAATTAAGCGCGGTGAATTAGTGGCTTTTCCAACCGAAACTGTTTATGGATTAGGGGCTGATGCGACCAATGAAAAAGCCGTTAAGAATGTTTATTTAGCAAAAGGGCGGCCAAGTGATAATCCATTGATTGTTCATGTTAACTCCATCACAATGGTTGAAAAGTATGCTGCCGAGATTCCTGATAATGCCCGAAAGTTGATGGATGCATTTTGGCCTGGTTCTTTAACCATTATCTTGAAGATTAAGAAGGGCGCGCTTTCAAAAACCGTCACAGGTGGTTTAAAAACTGTCGCCTTTCGTTACCCTGACTGTCAACCAACCCTTGATTTAATTGAAGAAGCTGGTGTTCCGATGGTGGGACCATCTGCTAATACTTCTGGGAAACCGAGCCCGACTACTGCCCAACACGTTTATCATGACTTGCATGGTAAGATCTCTGGAATTGTGGATAATGGTCCGACACGGGTAGGAGTTGAATCCACTGTCCTTGATATGTCAACAGACCACCCTGTAATTTTACGTCCTGGTGCTGTTACGAAGAAGGACATTGAAAAAGTGATTGGATCCATTGACCTTAATCATCATAAAGTAGGCAAAAATGAAACTCCTAAAGCACCCGGAATGAAATACAAGCACTATGCACCTAAGGCCCAAGTATATATTGTTGATGAAGATACTGATTGGGATAAAGTTGTTGAATGGATACGACAACAGCCATTTGACGTTGGGATGATGGCTGAAGAAAAGGTCCTCCAACAAGAAGTATTGCCAATGAACGCTATTCAATTTTCATTAGGAAAAAATGTTCAAGATGCCAGTGCTCGTCTATTTGATGGCTTACGGCAATTTGATGACCAGCCTAATGTTAAAGCGATTGTCACTCAAGCATTTCCAGCTCATGATTTAGGGGGCGCATACATGAATCGGTTAAATAAGTCTGCTGGTGGTATGCACTTTGATAGGAATGCGGTAAAATAATAAGGGAACATAGTGGAAGAGGTACCACTCCCTAATTAAAATCTCAATAAAATAATAAAGAGACTGAGTAGCTTCCCAGCCTCTTTATTTATAACCAGAGGAGATGTTGTAAATGAACTATGGTAAAAAATCACCCCAATTATGGGCAGCCATTGAAAATGAAGAACAACGCCAGCAAGATACGATTGAGCTAATTGCCTCCGAGAATATCGTTTCAGATGCTGTTCGTGAAGCGCAAGGGTCAGTTCTAACAAATAAGTATGCTGAAGGATATCCTAATAAGCGGTATTACGGTGGTTGTGAGTTTATCGATCAAGTTGAGCAATTAGCAATTGATTATGCTAAAAAGTTATTCAATGCAGCATATGCTAATGTTCAACCTCATTCCGGATCACAAGCTAATATGGCAGTTTACCAAGCACTTCTCAAACCTGGAGATGTGATTTTAGGGATGGGGATGGATGCTGGTGGGCACCTAACTCATGGTGCAACAGTTAATTTTAGTGGAAAATTATATAAGACGTATGGCTATGGCTTAAATCCAGATACTGAAGAGCTTGATTATGATGAAATTATGGCTTTAGCTAAGAAGGTAAAACCACAATTGATCGTTGCGGGAGCCTCTGCCTATAGTCGAATTATTGATTGGCAGGCATTTCGTAAGATTGCTGATGAAGTTGGGGCTTACTTGATGGTTGATATGGCTCATATCGCCGGATTAGTAGCAACTGGTGCCCATCCAAGTCCACTTCCAATTGCTGATGTCGTTACTACTACTACTCATAAAACACTACGGGGCCCGCGGGGAGGTATGATCCTCTCTAAATCGACTGAGTTAGGACGGAAAATTAATTCAGCAGTTTTCCCTGGAATCCAAGGCGGACCACTGGAACATGTAATTGCGGGGAAAGCTCAAGCACTTTATGAGGACTTGCAACCGGAATATGCGGAATATATCCAACAAATTGTAAAAAATGCTCAAGCAATGGAAAAAGTATTTAATACTAGTAAACAAATTCGGGTGGTTTCAGGAAAAACCGAAAATCACCTTCTCGTTCTAGATCTTACTAAGACTGGTTTAACAGGAAAAGATGCGCAAAATCTCCTTGACCGTGTTCACATTACAACTAATAAGGAGGCCATTCCGAATGACCCACGAAGTCCATTTATCACAAGTGGCTTGCGGATTGGTACTCCTGCTATTACCAGCCGTGGATTTAAAGAAGAAGACGCGCAAAGGGTTGCGGAATTAATCAGTACAGCCTTAACTAACCCTACCGATGAAGAGCGTTTACAAGAAGTAGCAAAAGATGTGCATGAGCTAACCACAAAGTATCCGATTAACTAAAAAATTAGAACGTAAAAAGTTGTTAAGATCCTTTGTCATGACTTGATTTTTTTGGTAGAATAGTGAAGAAATTTAAAGGAGTGTATATAGGCATGGGTAAACTTGAAGTGTTAGATCATCCATTGATTCAGCACAAGCTAACAATGATTAGGGATAAAAATGTTGGGACAAAATTTTTCCGGGAAACGGTCAAGGAAATTTCAACTTTAATGGCTTATGAAGTTGCACGCGATATGCCATTAAAGGATGTTGAAATTGAAACGCCAATTGCTAAAACGACCCAGAAAGAATTAGCTGGTAAAAAGGTAGCGATTATTCCAATTCTGCGGGCAGGAATCGGAATGGTTGATGGGATGACTGACCTTATCCCAGCAGCTAAAATTGGCTTTATCGGAATGTACCGGGATGAAGAAACCTTAAAGCCACATGAATACTTTGTTAAGTTACCTAATGATATTACAGAACGGCAATTATTCATCGTTGACCCAATGCTGGCAACTGGTGGTTCAGCAATGATGGCAATCGAAGCCTTAAAGAAGCGCGGTTGTTCAGAAAAGAATATGAAATTTGCTTGCTTAGTTGCAGCCCCTGAAGGAGTTAAGGCTGTGCGCAACGCTTATCCAGATGTCGATATTTATACAGCAGGACTTGATGATCATCTTAATGAAGATGGATATATTGTTCCTGGATTAGGCGATGCTGGTGACCGTCTTTTTGGTACTAAGTAGATTATTAAGGATTAAAAGCATGATCTGCAGAAAACTTTTTAGCTTTCGCAAATCTTGCTTTTATTTTTTGTTTGTGTTGAAAAGGCTTTCGCTTATAATAGGTACTATACCAGAAAAGGGGAATTGATTAATGGAGACCCAAATTAATGGAATCGCAGCTAGTGATGGAGTAGGAATTGCACCTGCTTACTTATTAACGAAGCCTAATCTTAACTTTGAAAAATATCATATTAGTGATCCTGATAGTGAAAAAGCAAGATTGCATCATGCTTTTGATAAGATTATTCAGAAATTAAAGGAGACCAAGAAGAAACTTGTTGATAAACTTAGTGCAGAAGATTTGGCAATTTTTGATACTCATATTGCAATCTTAAACGATCCGGAAATGATTAAACAAGTTGAAAATCGGATTACCAATCAACGCTTAAATGCAGAATCAGCTTTTGCAGAAGTAATTACTAAGATGATCAAAACCCTTCAGGCAATGACTGGAAATGAATATATGCAAGAGCGAGCAACTGATTTTCAAAATATTCAAGATCAGGTTTTAGCAGAGTTAGAAGGCAAACAGCTCCCTAATTTACGTGAATTAGATCACCCCGTCATTGTAGTTGCTCATTCAATTGGCCCTGCTGATACTTCACAGATGGATGGTCGCTTTGTTAAGGGGATTATTACCGATTTGGGTGGCCGAACTAGTCATGCAGCGATTATGGCTCGTTCTTTACAGATTCCAGCAATTGTTGGATGTAACGATATAACCAAAAAGGTACAGAATGGCCGACGAGTAATTGTTGATGGCTTTGAGGGCAGTGCAATCATTGAACCATCAACAAGTGATGTTAAACAATACCAAAAAATTGCGGATAAGTTTATGAATGTCCGTCAGCAATGGAAAAAAATGATTAACCAGCCCTCGGTAACCGCTGATAGCCAGCAGTATAAGATTTCAGCTAATATTGGTTCTTCAGTGGATATTTCGTCAGCAATGGAAAATGGTGCTGATGGTGTTGGCCTATTTCGAACCGAATTTCTTTATATGAAAAGCGATCACCTCCCAACCGAAGACGAGCAAGTTAATGCCTATCGCCGAGCCGTTGAACAGTTAAATGGGAAACGGTTAGTTGTTCGGACCTTAGATATCGGTGGCGATAAACCACTTCAATTTATGCCTTTACCCAAAGAAATGAATCCATTCCTTGGGTACCGGGCTATTCGGATTGCGCTTGATCGGCCTGAAATGTTTAGGACTCAGCTGCGGGCCTTGCTCCGAGCATCTGAGTTTGGGAAGATTAATATTATGTTTCCGATGATTACCACGCTTGAAGAATTACAAGCAGCTAAGAAAATTTATTATGAGGAGCAGCAGAAATTAGCTGTCGATCATCCAGGGATTGGCCGTGATGTCCATCTTGGGATAATGATTGAAGTTCCATTAGCCGCGTTAAATGCTGAACGCTTAGCTGCAGAAGTTGATTTCTTTAGCATTGGAACTAATGATTTAATCCAATATTGTTTTGCGGCTGACCGTGGTAATGATTCAGTTTCGTACCTTTACCAGCCGCTAAATCCAACTTTTTTAAAATTAATTAAGCACATTATCGATGCTGGGCATGCTCATGACACAACTGTGGCGATGTGTGGAGAAATGGCAGGAGATCGTTATGCCTTGCCACTATTAATCGGGATGGGATTGGATGTCTATTCGATGAGTGCCAGTTCTATTTTACGGACACGTTCAATGATGAAACAATTAGATAGCAAGAAATGCCAGGAACTCTACCAGCAAGCTGTTACAACTTGTGATTCAATGACGGGTGTGAAGAAGTTAGTTCAAGATTGGTTGGTAACAAACTAAAAAGGATTTAGGAAAAGTAAAGATTTTTCTTAAATCCTTTTTTTGTTGCTTGTTAAGAGTAAAATGGCAATAGTTTTGCTGTACTAAGGGGATGTAAAGTTGTGATTAAGCAATACTGGACAAAGCAAAGAATCTGGTTGTTAATTTTTTTAGTGGTTGTTGGGATTGGTACGCTCTTATTTACCAGCCATAATGAACAGTTCTATCAACAACCAATCGCTAAAGTAATCAGTGAAAAAACAGTGAGTAGGCAAAGGGTAAAAGACCAGTTTGCCAATGTTGACCACCAATATAATCAACAACTCCAAGTAAAACTAATGAATGGTAAATATTGCGGGCAAAAATTAACAGTCCAAAATACATATAGCGATTCGCAACCGATGGATCAACGTTATCGGGCAGGGAATGAAGTGTTTTTAACCCAGCTTCGTAAGCGAGGCGGAAAACTAACCGCCAATGTTAACGGTTATAAGCGGGACACAGTAATCGTCTTTTTACTTTGGCTTGTTGTCTTGATGCTGCTTCTTCTTATGGGACGTTCAGGACTGTTTGCATTCTTAAGCGTAGTAATTAATGCTCTTTTGTTTATAATTGCAATTGAGATTGATTTAAAGCAAAATGGTCAGCATATCATGCTGCTTTTTAGTGTTCTTGCCATAATTTTTACGTTTATTAGCTTATTATTAGTTCTTGGTTTTAGTAAAAAGATGCTGGCAACTTTTGCAGCAACGGTTATTGGGACATTTGTTGCCTTAGGAGTAAGCATGCTTGTATTTACGTGGACGCATGAACGGGGGATTTACTATGAATCAATGGAGTATGTTACGCAGGTCCCCCGGTCACTTTTCTTAGCTGAAACATTATTGGGGTCTTTAGGAGCGGTAATGGATGAATCAAGCGATATTATCGCCACCCTTTTTGAATTAAAGCAGTTAAATCCCGCTGTTACCCGCAAACAGTTATTTATCTCTGGGCGCAATGTTGGTAAATCAATTATGGGACCGTTAATAAATGTTTTGTTTTTAATTTTTATGGTGGATACCTTTACCGGTAGTCTTTTGTATATCAAAAACGGTAACTCGTGGGGATATACCTATGCAATGAATATGAGTTTAGGGACCATTCAGAGCCTGATTAGTGGGATTGGAATTGTCCTTTCAGTTCCCCTTGTAAGTCTATTTGGGGCATTATTAGGGAAGAAGGTGCAAAGATGACGACAATTACGGGCCTTGGCTTGGTTTTGCTAATTTTGATGGTCCTTGTGGGAGGAAAACAGGGCTGGACTGCTTTTTTAAGCTTGCTTCTTAACTTTGGCTTTTTATATTTTGCAATTATTTTAGTCGCGTTTCATGTTTCCCCGCTATTTGTAACGGTGACTATTGGGATTACAATTTTGGCGATAACCATTTTCATGGGGGAAGATGATTTGCGGACAACCGTGACAGCCTTTTATGCTTCACTCATCGTGCTATGTTTAATTTTAGTGCTGATCTTTATTGTCGAGCACTGGGCAATGGTGCAGGGCTTTGGAACAGAAGATAGCGATGAGTTAGAAGGGATGTCAATTTTAATTGGAATTAGTTATTTCAAAGTTTCTGTTACTACGACTATTTTGAGTTCGCTCGGCGCAATTGCAGAAGCGGCAATGGCGATCTCCTCTGGCCTTACGGAAATCCTTGAGAATCATCCCGAAAGAACTAATCGTCAATTGATTCATAGCGGGATGGCAATTGGGCGACAGATTATTGGAACAACGTTTAATACGCTTTTCTTTGGCTTCTTTGGAGGATTCTTAGCACTATTTATTTGGTTCTTAGGTCTCCACTATTCCTTTGGTACAATTATGAATAATAAAATTTTTGTGGCAGAAATGATTGAAATTCTAATCTCTTTCATTGGGGTGCTGATCACTGTTCCCATGACCGCTTGGGTGATGACAAAGCGACGTAAATCAGTTATTGACAATCATCCTAAAACAAAGTAATATACGAATAACTTATAAATAGACCTTTAATCGGAGTCCTGTGAGGCTTCAAAGGTGCGGATAAATTCTCAATACTTTTTCCATAGTTAGGATTGAGTAGGGAAGAGACGACTTTGGAGCAGGGATTCCAAGGTCGTTTTTTCTTTAGGAGGATTTATATGGCGCACCGTGATAATGTTGTATTAGATGTAGACGAACGGCCGGCACCTTGGCAGTGGTTTGGCTTATCTTTACAACATATGTTTTCTATGTTTGGTTCCACTGTTTTAGTCCCAATTTTGGTAGGATTAAATCCAGGAATTGCCTTGTTTAGTTCGGGGGTAGGAACCCTGATGTACTTACTTATTACTAAGCATAAGATTCCTGCTTATATGGGATCTAGTTTCTCATTTGTCGTCCCGATGATGGCCTTAATGAAAACTACCGGTTTTCCGGGAATTGCACAGGGTACCATTGCCGTTGGGTGCGTGTATTTAATCGTATCAGTAATTGTAACGTTGGTTGGCTCGCAATGGATTGACCGCATTTTGCCACCAATTGTTGTCGGTCCGATTGTAGTTGTAATTGGATTGTCATTAGCAGGAACAGCCGCTAAAGATGCTACCATCAATTCGGCTACTGGTCATTATGATTTACGTTTTTTTGCAGTCGCAATGCTTACGATGGCAATAACAGTTATCTTCAATATGTATTTTAAAGGATTTCTTGGTTTAATTCCGATTTTGATGGGGATTGTCGCTGGTTATATTATTGCGGTCTTATTTGGTATTGTGGATTTTTCTCCAGTTGCGCATGCACATTGGTTTAGTTTGCCAGACTTTCAGATTCCATTTGTTGATTATCATCCCCAATTATACTGGGGTGCGATTTTGAGTATGGCCCCAATCGCTTTTGTTACCATGACAGAACACTTAGGTCATATTATGGTTCTAAACGAGTTGACTGAACGAAATTACTTCAAGGAACCAGGGTTGAACCATACGCTTGCAGGAGATGGGACGGCTTCGATTATTGCTGGTTTCGTTGGCGGCCCTCCCGTAACTAGTTATGGTGAAAATATTGGGGTAATGGCAATTACGCGTGTCCATTCAGTTTACGTTATTGCTGGAGCAGCTGTATTTGCCATCTTCTTTAGCTTTATTGGTAAATTAAGCGCCTTGATTGAATCTATTCCTTCACCAGTTATTGGTGGGATTTCATTCCTGTTATTTGGTGTGATTGCCTCTAGTGGATTGCGTGTAATGATTGAGAACAAAATTGATTTTAATGAAAAAAGAAATTTGATGATTTCATCCGTTATTTTAGTAATTGGGATTGGGAATGCCTATCTTCAATTGGGAAAATATCAATTCTCTGGATTAGCAGTTGCAACTGTCCTCGGAATAATAATGAATTTAATTCTTCCCCAAAAAGCCAAAAGTGAAATGTAGTTTGAATTTTTTAGCTTATTTAAGCAGAGTGAGACAAGGTATTCGGCCTCTTACTCTGTTTTTTCGTATGATAACAAAACAAAAAAATTAAGAGGTCGTGGAAAAAACAGATTGTAATAAAAAGTTTATCGAAGCTATGAAAGCGTTTTCTTTCTGCTCTTATCAATTGATTAGTAGGTGTATATAAACCTAATGTTTTTTTGAATTTTAACGAAATTAATGATATATTAACATTCGTAACTTGGGGTAGTTCGTTTTATTTGCAACGTTCATCCAATTTACAAGCCAAATTATTGTTATAAGGAAAGAGGTGGAATATGAATGGGCGGTGATGCTTTAACTTTTAAGCTTTTCGGACTCACGTTCAATACTACGAACATTGTTTCTGGACTGATTATCTACGCAATCGTGTTCTTCACTCTTTACGGGATGTCACGAAAGATCCAAATGAAGCCTACTGGTGCACAAAATGTATTTGAATGGCTAGTTGACTTTACTAATGGAATTGTGCGAAGTCAGATGCCAGCATCCGAACAAGGGCACTATAGTTTCTTTGCCTTTGTTTTGTTTGTTTTCATTTTCTTTGCAAACCAATTCGGTTTAATTTTCCAATTCCATTGGAACGGAGCTGAAGTGCTTAGAAGTCCAACGGCAGATCCAGTTGTTACGTTAACACTTTCTTTAATGGTAATGGTATTAGCATTCGCTGCTGGAGTAGCACATAATGGCCTTGGTGGATACTTGAAAGGATACACTAAACCATTTACTTTAATGCTTCCTGTTAACATTATCGAAGACTTTGCTAACTTCTTAACTCTTGGTCTCCGTATTTTTGGTAACATTTTTGCCGGTGAACTTTTAATGAGTTTGATTGCTAATATGGCATTCTCACATGGAATCCTAACTATTATTCCAGGACTATTTTTGGAACTAGCATGGCAAGGGTTCTCCGTATTTATCGGTTCGATTCAGGCATATGTCTTTGTAACATTAACGACGGTTTATATTTCTCGGAAGATTTCCGAATAATAATCCCTAAGGAGGAATTTTAAAATGGCATTAGGAGCAATTGCTGCAGGACTCGCGGCTATGGGTGCCGCTATCGGTGGTGGTATCGGTGACGGTATCTTAATCGGACACACAGTTGACAGTATCGCACGTCAACCAGAATTACAAAGTAGATTACAAGCAACGATGTTTATTGGTGTTGGTTTGATTGAAGCCATGCCTATTATTGCCATCGTTATTGGCTTCCTTGTTATGAACAAGTAATTATTTTAAGTTTTTTATTTTAAGATAAGGAGGTGTCAATAGATGTTTGTAAACAGTGTGTTAGCTGAATCAAACAGTTTATACATTGGTGACTTGGTATTCTACATCGTTACTTTTATCATCTTAATGCTATTAGTTAAGCATTTTGCTTGGAAACCAGTAACAGATATGATGAAGAAACGTGCAGATAAGATTGCTAATGACATTGATAATGCTGCTCGTTCACGTGAAAGTGCTGAAAAGATGGCTGCAAAGCGACAAGCGGAGTTACAAAGCTCACGGCAAGAAGCTGCTGAGATTGTAAGTAATGCTAAAAAGTCTGGGGAAACTCAGCGAGCACAGATTGTTGAAACGGCGCAAAAAGATGCCCAAGCTCTCAAGCAACAGGCACAAAAAGATGCTGAGCAAGCACGTCGCGATGCATTAAATAGTGCTAAGGATGACATTGCAAACTTATCTATTGAGATTGCTTCCAAACTCATCCAAAAAGAATTAAAGGCAGACGATCAAAAAGAATTGATCGATTCCTATATCGAAGGGTTGGTAGAACATGAGTCTTGATAAGAAGACAGTTGCTGATCGTTATGCGAAAGCACTGTTTGAATTGGTCGATGCTGATAACGAACTCGATCAAACTTGTCAAGAATTGATTGCTTTACGCCAAGTCTTTGAGGACAACGAGGGATTGGACGCCGCACTTGCGGGAGTTCAACTGTCACTTGATGAAAAGAAATCATTGATTAAATATTTACAGCAAGGTGCTTCAAAGTATGTTGCTAACTTAATTCAAATGGTTTTCGATTACGGCCGTATTGACTGCATGGTCGCAATTATTGATGAGTTTGAACGGCGGTATGACCGTAAAATGAAGCGGATGCATGCTGACGTTACCACAGCGATCCAACTCGATAAACAACAAGAGGATCAACTGAAGGCTAATCTTGCAAAACGTTTTGGTGCTAATGAAGTTACCTTAACGAAACATGTTGATCCAGAAATTTTAGGTGGGGTTATTGTCCATGTTGATAATAAGACATTAGATGGTAGTCTCAGCTCAAAGATTAAGCAAATTCGTCGTTTACTAGTTAGATAATATATCTTTTTTCAAAGAGGTGAGACCTTTATGAGCATTAAAACTGAGGAAATCAGTTCACTCATCAAAAAACAACTCGCCAACTACCAAGACAAAGTATCTGTCGAAGAAACCGGTACTGTTACCTATGTTGGTGATGGGGTTGCTCGTGCCGATGGCTTAGATAATGCTATGGCTGGTGAGTTGCTCGAATTTAGTAACGGGGTCTACGGAATGGCTCAAAACCTCGAAAGTAATGATGTAGGTATTGTTATTTTAGGGGATTACACAGGCATTCGTGAAGGAGACACCGTTAAGCGGACGGGTCGAATCATGGAAGTACCCGTTGGCGATGCATTATTAGGACGGGTTGTTGACTCATTAGGTCGTCCAATTGACGGTCTTGGTGAGATTAAGACAGATAAAACTCGTCCAATTGAACGTAAAGCTCCAGGTGTTATGGAGCGTAAGAGTGTTAGTGTGCCACTTCAAACAGGTATTAAGGTTATTGATGCCTTAGTTCCAATTGGACGTGGTCAGCGTGAATTGATTATCGGTGACCGTAAGACAGGTAAAACTGCCATTGCGTTAGACACCATTATTAACCAAAAGAACCAAGACGTAATTTGTATTTACGTTGCTATTGGTCAAAAAGAATCAACTGTTCGGGCTAGTGTTGAAACTCTTCGTAAGTATGGAGCATTAGATTACACAATTGTTGTTTCAGCTAGTGCTTCAAATCCTGCTCCAATGTTATACATTGCGCCATATGCAGGGGCTGCGATGGGTGAAGAATTTATGTTCAACGGTAAAGATGTTCTTATTGTTTATGATGATTTATCAAAACAAGCAGATGCATACCGTGAACTTTCATTAATTCTTCGTCGTCCTCCTGGTCGTGAAGCTTACCCTGGTGATATTTTCTATACTCACTCACGGTTGCTAGAACGTGCTGCTCGTTTGTCTGATGACCTTGGTGGTGGTTCAATGACCGCCTTACCAATCATTCAGACGCAAGCTGGTGATGTTTCTGCATATATTCCTACTAACGTTATTTCTATTACTGATGGTCAGATCTTCTTAGATTCAGATGAATTCTATGCAGGTCAACGTCCGGCTATCGATGCTGGTACTTCAGTTTCTCGTGTTGGTGGTGACGCTCAGATCAAAGCAATGAAGAAAGTTGCTGGTACTTTGCGTCTGGATATTGCTTCATACAACGAATTAGCATCCTTTGCTCAATTCGGTTCCGACCTTGATGCAGCTACGCAAGCTAAGTTGGCTCGTGGTCAACGGACTATGGAAGTCTTAAAGCAGGGATTACATGATCCGCTACCAGTAGAAGAACAAGTTGTAACATTATTTGCTCTTTCACGTGGCTTTATCGATAAAGTCGAAATTGAAGATGTTCAACGTTACGAAAGTGAATTGGCTGCTTACATGCATGCTAACCACCAAGACCTCTACGACACCATCAAGAAGACTGGTAAGCTACCAGAAGGCGATGACTTGCAAAATGCTGTTGCTAAGTTCTCTGAAACATTTCAAGGGACAAAAAAGCAAGTCGCTGAAGAAAAATAGTTAATGATGATTAGTCGAAAGGACGGTGAGATTTAGTGCCAGCTTCACTCGCTGCAGTTAAACATAAGATTGATTCCACTAAGAGTACGCGTCAGATTACTTCGGCAATGCAAATGGTTTCAACCGCAAAACTGAATCAAATTCAACACCACACTCAGACCTACGAAGTATATGCTGAGAAGGTTAAGCAAATGTTGTCTGATCTGGTTAAATCTCACAGCGCAACATCTGCAGCTTCGCAAGATGATGTTTACGCTGCACTGTTTAAAAAGCGCGCAGTTAAAAAGACTGGGGTGCTTGTGATTACGTCTGACCGAGGTTTGGTTGGTAGTTACAATAGTAATATTATCAAGCAAACGTTAGATATGATGGCTAAGCACAATCTTGATAAAGACAACACAGTATTCTTGACGGTCGGTAAAACTGGAACAGAATTCTTTAAGAAGAGGGGAATGAATGTCGTTTACGAATATTCAGGCGTTAGCGATGTTCCTACCTATCGGGAAGTTCACAGTATTGTGAAGACCGCTGTTCAAATGTACAGTGACCAAGTATTTGATGAAATGTACATGGTTTACAGCCATTACGTTAACCGAATTACATCAAATGTTATTGTTCATGATGTACTTCCAATTACTGAAAAGTCATTACTCGATGACGAAAATGAAGCACAAGAAAATACAAAATTAAATAATTCTGATGTAAGTACTGCGCATGTTTCAGCCGAGTATGAATTTGAACCGTCAGATACAGAAATCATTTCTGCATTGGTTGCCCAATATGCAGAAAGTTTGATTTATGGAGCGATTCTTGATGCCAAGACATCAGAACACTCTTCAAGTGCGAATGCAATGCGTTCAGCTACAGATAATGCTGATGACATTATCTCTACTCTCGAATTGCAATATAACCGAGCACGGCAAGCAGCAATTACCACTGAAATTACAGAAATTACTGGTGGTATGACTGCTCAAGAATAATTTTTTCTAACGTAGGAGGAAACAACATGAGTTCTGGTAAAGTTTTACAAGTTATCGGACCAGTTGTTGATGTTGAATTTCCCTTAGACGAAAAACTTCCTGAAATTAATGACGCTTTGAAGATTAAGGAAAGCGATGGTAAGACTTTAACAACTGAAGTTGCCTTGGAATTAGGTGATGGTGTTGTTCGAACAATTGCCATGGACGGTACTGATGGTCTTCAACGTGGTATGGAAGTTGAAAACACTGGTGCATCAATTAGTGTACCAGTTGGTGATGATACTCTGGGACGAGTATTTAACGTCTTAGGGGAACCTGTTGACAACGGACCGAAATTTGGTCCTGATGCAAAGCGGATGCCTATTCACCGTGATGCACCAAAGTATGATGACTTAAATAATGCTACCGAAATTTTGGAAACTGGGATCAAGGTTATTGATTTACTAGCTCCATATGTTCGTGGTGGTAAGATTGGTCTATTCGGTGGTGCCGGTGTTGGTAAGACCGTTTTGATTCAGGAATTGATTCATAACATTGCTCAAGGTCATAATGGTATTTCTGTCTTCACAGGGGTTGGTGAACGTACCCGTGAAGGTAATGATATGTACTATGAAATGAAGGCCTCTGGAGTTCTTGAAAAGACGGCCATGGTTTATGGTCAGATGAACGAACCACCTGGTGCCCGTATGCGGGTTGCCTTAACTGGTTTAACAATTGCGGAATACTTCCGTGATGTAAAGGGACAAGATGTTTTGCTCTTTATTGATAACATCTTCCGGTTTACACAAGCTGGTTCAGAAGTTTCTGCCCTCTTGGGTCGGATTCCTTCTGCCGTTGGTTACCAGCCAACATTAGCTACTGAAATGGGTCAGTTACAGGAACGGATTACTTCAACTAAGAAGGGATCAATTACGTCTATCCAAGCCGTTTATGTTCCAGCCGATGACTATACCGACCCTGCACCAGCTACGACATTTGCCCACTTGGATGCAACTACTAACTTGGAACGTCGATTAACCCAAATTGGTATTTATCCAGCCGTTGACCCACTAGCTTCAACTTCTACTGCTCTTACCCCAGAAATTGTTGGTAAGGAACACTATGAAGTTGCTACACAGGTTCAACACGTTCTTCAACGATACCATGAACTTCAAGATATCATCTCTATTTTAGGTATGGATGAATTATCTGACGAAGAAAAGACAATCGTTGCTCGTGCACGGCGGATTCAAAACTTCCTTTCCCAAAGCTTTAGTGTTGCTTCCCAATTTACAGGTTTACCTGGTAAATATGTTCCATTAAAGGAAACAATTAAAGGCTTTAAGGAAATTCTTGCTGGTAAGTATGATGATCTTCCAGAAGAAGCTTTCCGGTTAGTTGGACCAATTGAAGACGTTGTTGAAAAGGCAAAGAAAATGAAGGCTGAGACTGACGAAGATAGCTCAGAAGACTAGGAGGGATAATTATGGCTGAAAATACTTTTAAGGTCACTATTATTACTCCAGATGGCACCGTCTATGATAATGATAAGGTTACCATGCTCATTATGAACACTGCTGGTGGACAAATGGGAATCATGGCTAACCACGTACCATTAATTGCCGCGCTTGAAATCAGTACAGTTCGAATTAAACATTCTGAAGGCACTGATGAAGTTGCAGCGGTTAACGGTGGGATCATTCAATTTGATGGTCAAAATGCTACAATCGCAGCTGATAGTGCTGAAATGCCTGAAGCAATTGACGTTGAGCGGGCACAGAGAGCTAAAAAGCGTTCTGAGTCTGCAATCGCAGAAGCAAAGAAGAAGCATAACCAAAGCGACTTATCACGTGCAGAAGTTCACCTCAAGCGTGCAATTAACCGTTTGAATGCTGCTTCTAAGCAACGCAATATCGGCTCTTCGTCAAGAAGTACTGATGAGAAAATAAAATAATTTTACTAAGCAGCTTGTGCCTGGACTTTGGCATGAGCTGTTTGTTTATTTCTCCAGTTTATTGCAATGTAGGTATTTGGTAATGCAAGGAGGATTCTAATTCGGAAATTAAAGAAATTACGAAAGCCATAAGCAGTTCGTTTAATAACTTTAATTTTATTGTTAGTTCCTTCAACGGGACCATTTGTATAGGTATCATATTTAAAACTATTGTAAATTTCTTGTTTATGTCTGCGAAGAGTATGCTGAACTTTTTGCAGTGCTTGGGGAAGCTGCGTCCATTTAATCGCGAGTAAGTTTTTTAATTCTTTCTTGCTACGATGAGCAATCACCAGAATTAAGTTTTGATAGTATTCATAAGCCCTTTTTAGTTCATTATCAAAGCTTAGAAGACGATGAATGACTTCCACATCGGTTAATTGAGCGTAACTAAAGTTACGCCTTGACCAATAATTATCATATTTAAGCTCATTAGCAGGCGTTAGGAGTAATTTCCAAAAGTGCTTAAGTGCACGCCATTTATGAATGCCAGCACCGGCACGATTCATTACTTGGATCCTAATTTTGTTAAATGCACGATATGCTTGAGCAACAATATGAAAATGATCAGCGATAATTAAAGCCTGGGGGAAAAGCTCATGAATCAAATGGCGGTAAGGAGTGTACAAGTCAACCGTTACTGTTTGAACTGCTAAGCGTGCTGAACGGTCATATCGAAGAAAGTATTTTCGCAGATAGCTATTTTTACGTGACAAGATAATATCAAGCGTCCGCTTATTTTCAATATTCATTAGAATCATACTCATTCCGCTGGGGGCAAAGCGACCAGACTTAAAATCATCAAAGGCAATATGGCGAGGTAACCAATGATAGTTAGGCTTAAAAACTGATCAAGATTTGTAATGACTCGTCTAATTGTCCAGTCAGAGACATTTAATTCTTTGGCTAAATCACTTTGTGATTCGTTTTTTGTTAGAAGCATCATTGCCCGTTGTTTTATCGCTAAAGAGATATGATTACGATAATGAATATCTTCAACGGCTGCTAATTTAGTAACCACTTCAGGACAAGAAGAAGAAGCTTTACAGATATATTTTTGCTTTTTAATCGACCAGATTGTTGGCTTAAAGTGAAGCTCTGGTCCCAAGCAATTAACTGTTTTATAGCCATTTTTACACATTAAGTGTCCATATTTTGGGCAATGCATGGGGTAAGTTTGAATAAGATGGACAATGATTTGATTAGGTTGATCTTCAATTGGGTTATCAAAATCTAGTTTGAGGTAAGGATCTTTAATTCCTAAGATAGTTTTGATAGAATTGTTCATGAAAGATGGTCCTTTCTTAGCGAAGACGGGGTCCAACCATCTTTCGCTTTTTTATTTTAAATTCGCCGTTTGTAAAATTAAGTTAGAAAAATAGAAAAGCCATTTGTGGTAGACTTTTGAATACCCCTAAACAAAAGAAAGGAAACCACAAATGACTTACACCCATCTTACCACAAACGAGCTGACAATCATCGCCCATTCTTTCGTGCAAAAGCTTAAAGCGTACCGAGTGGCCCAAATGATCAAACGTTGCGCCGAAACCGTTTATCGCGTTTATCGTTACCTGGAAACCGGTGCCTCAATTGCTGATTATCAAGATCACTATATGCGCAATAAGCAACGTTGTGGCCGAAAACGTACTCAGTTGTCACTGGCTGAACTCACTTATATCAACGACAAAATTGCCCAGGGGTGGACGCCTGATACCATTATTGGGCGCGCTGAGCGCCCAATTAGTTGTAACCGGCGAACTCTTTACCGGATGTTTGAACGTGGCCAGTTCGGCTTCGATGTCCGTTCCTTGCCGATGCGAGGTAAGCGGCACCCGAATGGCTATGTCGAGCGCCGTGGGAAGGCTGGCCAATTGGGGCGAAGTATTCACGAGCGTGCCAAGGACTTTCCGCACTATGCCACTGAATTTGGGCACCTTGAAGCTGATACCGTCCAAGGCAAAAAGCACCAAGGGGCGGTAATGACCCTGACCGAACGCCAATCGAAGGTCGAAATTGTACTCAATGTGCACGAAAAGACGGCTGATGCGATTAACCAACACTTAAGTCAGTGGCTTCGGAAATTCCCGCGGCACTTCTTCAAATCGATTACCTTTGACAACGGAAAAGAATTCGCCGGCTGGCGCGAGATTGCCAATCAATTTGACCTTCACACTTACTTTGCCGAGGTTGGTGCTCCCAATCAACGAGGGCTGAACGAAAACAACAACGGTCTTTTACGCCGGGATGGCTTAACGAAACAGCTAGATTTCCGCAATCTTCCTGATGAATTGGTAACCCAACTGATGAGTAAGCGAAATAACCTGCCCCGTAAATCACTAGGCTATCGAACTCCATATGAAGTATTCATGTCTTACGTCACTGATGAGCAACTATTTTCTTTCTAACTTAAATTGACATTTCGGGATTTTAAACAAATAAAGCACTGATGTTAAATTCATCAGTACTTAAAATTGTAGAGCCGCAATATCTAAGGTATAATATTACAAAGAGGCTGGAGAAAATAATCCAACCTCTTTACTATTTTAAAGTGTAAATTGCCAAAACACAGTAGATGCCTAGCCATCCTTGCAGGGGTGGGACTAAAAACTCGCAAGCGAGTTTAGTCCCACTCCTTTTCGTTTAAAAGATCATTAAGCTTTTTTACGAATTAATAATTTAATCATGTGATATGATATGATTGAATTTAATTTAAAAGAGGGTGATCGATTGCAAATTACAGGATTACGAGCGCTAATAGAAATAATAGTGCAATTGGCATTTGTCTGGTTAGCGTTTTTTGCTATTCAAGGAATACATTTTGAGCATTTTTTTAACCGACCACCACGCACATTACCTTTACTCATTGTTTTAATGGCTACTGGACTGGGATATTTATGTGCGACATTTTTCTTAAATATCCTAAGTGCAATTGGGAATTTAACATATTTAATTCGATAGTATTTACTGGAGGAACTTATGGAAAAAATTGTTGTTAAGGGCGGTCAGAAGTTAACTGGTCGAGTTAAAGTTGAAGGAGCAAAAAATGCAGTCTTACCAATTCAAGCAGCATCTATTTTAGCTTCTAGCGGAAACATTAAATTATCAAATGTTCCAATTTTATCGGATGTAACGACAATGAATCAGTTACTACGGTTCTTAAATATAAAAGTAGATTTTGATAAGGATAAGCACGTTTTGACAATTGATGCAGCTGATCCTGTGTCATCTGAAGCACCATTAGAATATGTTAGTCGGATGCGGGCGTCGATGGTAGTCTTAGGACCCTTGCTAGCTCGGACAGGGCATGCGCAAATTGCGCTTCCTGGTGGATGTGCGATTGGATCCCGGCCGATTGACTTACATCTTAAAGGATTACGTCAATTAGGAGCAATTATTGAGCAACACGATGGATACTTAGAGGCACGGGCTGAGCACTTAATTGGTGATCACATTTATTTAGATTTTCCTAGTGTCGGTGCAACGCAAAATCTGATGATGGCAGCAACACTTGCGCAAGGAATTACAACAATTGAAAATGCTGCTAGTGAGCCTGAAATTGTTGATTTAGCAAATATGTTGAATAAAATGGGTGCACGTGTCCATGGCGCTGGAACAGACATTATCCGGATTCAAGGGGTTAATTTCCTTCATGGCTGTGAACATACAGTAATGCCAGATAGGATTGAAGTGGGGACGTTCATGATTGCGACAGCCATTACTAATGGTGATGTTGTGGTTGAAGGGGCAATTGCTGAGCATAACACCTCATTGATTGCTAAGTTGGAGGAAATGGGTGTGACAGTCATCGTTCAAGAAGATGGGATTCGTGTTCTGGGGACTTCGGTTTTAATCCCTACGAATATTAAGACCCTCCCATATCCGGGGTTTCCTACTGATCTTCAGCCGCAAATGTCCGTTCTCCAGCTTTTGGCAAATGGGACCAGTACCCTAGATGAGACGATTTTTGAGAAACGTTTTATGCATTTAGAAGAATTACGACGAATGAATGCTGATTTTCAAATTAATGGTCCAGTTGCGGTTTTAAACGGTCCCACGCGCTTTAGTGGCGCTGAAGTAGCTGCCTCTGATTTACGAGCGGGGGCTGCTTTAGTGCTGGCCGGGTTAGCTGCTGATGGAATTACCCAGGTTCGTAACCTAAAATATATTGATCGGGGATATTACCATCTTCACCAAAAGTTACAACAATTAGGGGCTAAGATTGATCGAATTGATGTCGAGGATAAAATTAAATTGGCGGTAAAGCCTTCTAAGAATAAAACAAATCAAGATTAAAGATTCGTAAGCGACATCTATCTGTATCCCTATTTTGTGGTATAATTACGAACGATATTAACGGGTTTAGCGTTAAAACTTAACTAGCTAAAAGGAGAAGAAATTAATGGCAAAGGATATTGGAATTGATTTGGGAACTGCCAATGTTTTGATTTATGTTCAAGGCAAGGGTATTGTTCTAAATGAACCGTCAGTTGTGGCGGTTGATACAAAAACCAATAAAGTATTGGCTGTTGGTTCAGAAGCATACCGAATGGTTGGACGTACTCCTAGTAACATTCGGGCTATTCGTCCATTAAAGGATGGAGTTATTTCTGATTTTGATGTTACTCAAGAAATGCTTTCCTACTTTATTGGTAAACTAAGCGTTAAAGGGTTCATGTCAAAGCCAAACATCATGATCTGCGCACCAACGAATATTACTGAGATTGAACGGAAGGCAATTATTCAAGCCGCTGAACAATCTGGTGGTGGTAAAGTTTACCTTGAATACGAGCCAAAAGTAGCAGCAATTGGTGCTGGATTAGATATTTTTAAACCTCGTGGAAACATGGTCATTGATATGGGTGGTGGTACCAGTGATATCGCCATTCTTTCATTAGGCGATATTGTCTCAAGCCAGTCAATTCGAATGGCCGGTGATAAGATGAATAGTGATATTGCTTCTTATATTAAGAATAAGCACGGCTTAGTAATCGGTGAACATACTGCTGAAAAGATCAAAATGGAACTCGGGACTGCATTACGGGTTGATGATCCTGAAACGATGGATGTTCGTGGTCGAGATGTAGTTACTGGAATGCCAAAGCAAATCACTGTTAATGAAAATGAAATTGAAGAAGCATTACATGATACGCTTGAACAAATTGTTTCGGCAGCTGTAAATGTATTAGAAACAATTCCACCAGAGTTAGCTAGTGATATTATTGACCGAGGAATAATGTTAACCGGTGGTACTTCTTTATTAAAGGGTGTTGATCAATTATTCAGTGCTCGTCTAAAGGTACCGGTTGTTGTTTCACAAGACCCATTAGACAATGTTGCTAAGGGTGCTGGTGAAATGTTAGAACGGATGCAAAAAACTGAACGAAAGAAGTAAGTTGAAATGGTAAGGATTTTATGTGACCTTATACGCTGGTATCAACAAGGCATTTCCGCTCAACGACCATTTCGCGTATGTCGCTTTACCCCCTCATGTTCACAGTACATGTTAGAAGCTTTACAACGCTTTGGTTTAAAGGGAATATTGCTCGGAAGTTGGCGGCTCCTTCGTTGTCAGCCGTTTTCTCGTGGTGGCTATGATCCGGTACCTAATCATTTTACTTTTCGTCGTCAGGGGTAATAATAGTTATTAAGGGTGAAAAAGTGTCAAAGAAAGATAAAAAAGTAGAAGTCAGCGTTAAAGATATTGAACGTCGTAATCAATCGGTTCAACAAATTTTTATTGGAGACCGATTGATTGGTGAAGTTGTAACCGATAATGAACGTTTCAAAGCGATGCTGATAAGTGACCAGAGCGAATTTTATGTTCGTTCTCAAGAAGAGGGATTAGAAATAGTCCTTCAACAATATCATCTTCACCAGCATTAGTTTGGTGAACCATCCTCTTTGATTAATAATTTGTAAAGGAGTTTGGTAATGCAACGTTCGCAAAATGATGTAGAAAGTCGGATTGACTGGGGAATTATATTCTGTGTTCTTTTGTTAGCCTTGATTGGTTTTGCTTCAATCTATGTAGCGGCAGTTCATGATCGGCAGCAAACTAGTGTAGCACGACAGGTTATTACCCAGTTGGTTTGGTATGCGGTTGGAACAATCCTTATTATTGTCATTATGCAATTTGATGCTGAACAATTATGGAAATTAGCACCAATTGTATACTGGCTAAGTGTATTTTTAATGTTCGCAATCCTAGTCTTTTATAGTCGAGCCTATTATGCTAGTACAGGGGCTAAGAGTTGGTTTGCAATTGGACCATTTACGTTTCAGCCTTCGGAAATAATGAAGCCTGCCTATATTTTAATGATGGGGCGTGTTATTACGACCCATAATAATCGATATAGTGTGCATACTGTTGATTCAGATTGGCGATTAATTGGGACGATGTTCTTATGGCTATTACCAATTTTGATTTCGCTGAAGTTTCAAAATGACTTTGGGACTGGGTTAGTATTCTTCGCTATTTTCTGTGGAATGGTCTTAGTTTCTGGAGTTACTTGGCGAATTTTAGCGCCAGCAGCTACGATATTAGTTGTTGTTGGGGGTTCAGCCTTAGCGATGGTAACTAGTTCGGTTGGGCGACAAATACTTGAACATGTTGGGTTTCAAGCATACCAGTTTGATCGGGTTGATACCTGGCTTCATCCAGAACAGGATACAACTAACCAAGGGTATCAGTTATGGCAGAGTATTAAAGCGGTTGGTTCTGGTGGTATTACTGGAACTGGTTTTAATAACTCAAAGGTTTATGTTCCGGTTCGTGAATCAGATATGATTTTTTCCGTTATTGGTGAGAATTTTGGGTTCATTGGTGGGGTTTTATTAATCCTTATTTATTTGTTACTGATCTACTTAATGATTCGAGTAACATTCGATACCAAGAACGAATTCTATGCTTATATCTCAACCGGAGTTATCATGATGATTTTATTCCACGTTTTTGAAAATATTGGAATGAACATCGGTCTATTACCATTAACAGGTATTCCGCTTCCTTTTATTAGTGCTGGGGGATCTTCATTAATTGGTAACCTGATTGGGATTGGGATGGTAATGTCGATGCGTTACCACCATCATTCGTATATGTTTAGCAGTAATCGTGAATTTAGATAGTGGGGTCATAAAATGGCAAAAGATTATTTTTGGGTAAAAGAACAAGCTGATGGTACTAAGCGTGTCGGCTTAAACGATGAAGGCCGTGATGAGTTAGGAGAAGTAAGTTTCATTGATGTGCCGGCAGTAGGGACAACCTTGAAACAAGCTGACAAGTTTATTGCGGTTGAAGCAGAAAAAGCAGTTACCGATGTGGATAGCCCCATTGATGGTAAGATTACCAAAATAAATGAAGCTATTATTGATGATCCAGCTGGATTAAGTTCAAGCGATATGGAAAAAAACTGGATTGTTGAAGTTAAATAAAAAATTAGGAGACTAGGATTAGGGGCACTTGATTCTAGTCTCCTATTTTAGTATTGGCGGATCTTTCCAGTTCGTGTTATACTTAAGGCTCTAGGAAAACGGCTAAGATAAAAATATTTAAGGTGGTATTTATTATGACCCAAAAATTACACATCGCTTTATTATTTGGTGGTAACTCCTCTGAACATGATGTGTCAAAGCGATCAGCACATAATATCTATGATGCTCTTGATAAGGAAAAATATGATGTAAGTCTTTTTATGTTTACAAAGGATGGAATTCTATTAGGCAATGAGGATTCTCAAAAGATCTTTGATGGTGAACCTGAAGACCAAGTAGTAGCAGAAGCATATCAAAAGATGGATATGAGTAGTCCATTAGCACCAATTATGGCCTTAAACGAACAAAAGGAAATTGATTTCTTCTTCCCTGTTATCCATGGTAATTTAGGTGAAGATGGTACAATTCAAGGCCTCTTTAAACTCCTTAATAAGCCATACGTTGGTTCAAATATTGCAGCTAGTGCGATGTCTTTTGACAAGGATCTTACTAAGAAGATTATTAGTCAAGCTGGTATTCGCAACACCCCTTATGTAGTAGTTACGCCAGAAAACCGGGATGATTATTCATGGGGGCGGATTGAAGAAAAATTAGGTAATCTCACTTTTGTAAAGCCAGCTAAGCAAGGTTCCTCCGTTGGAATTCATCGAGTTACTAACGCTGAAGAATATGAAAAAGCGTTAGACGATGCTTTTAAGTATGATTACAAGATCTTAGTAGAACAGGGGATCGCTAATCCGCAAGAAATTGAGATTTCAATCTTAGGAAATGAACATCCAATTGCCTCTAAGTTAGGAGCTGTTCGTGTACCTAAGGATGATCCATTCTATGATTACGAAAATAAGTTTGTGGATGCCAGCGGGGTTGTTTTTGAACTTCCTGTTAAATTACCACAATACTTAGTTGATGAAATTACAGATATGGCTTTGAAGGCATACAAGGCATTAGGAATGAAGGGAATGGCTCGGATTGACTTTTTAGTTGACAGCAACAATGTCCCTTATCTTGGTGAACCAAATACTTTACCAGGCTTTACTAACATTAGTTTGTATCCTCAAATGTGGGAAGTTTCTGGTATTTCATATTCCGACTTGATTGATCGGTTAATTCAATTAGGATTACAAGAATTTGAACGGAACAGCAAGATTAAGTATGATTTCCGTAAGCTTGGTACCGAACGTGTTGGTCAAAAGAAATATAACGAAGACTAAAGAATAATTATTTAATGGTTAGGATGTTGTGAGTATAATGTGCTAACTATTTTTATTACCTGAAATGTCAATTTAAATTAGAAAAAAGGTGAAAGTTGTTCTTCTGTGACATGACTCAAGAATACTTCTAATGGTGTACGATAATTAAGAGATTTTCGTGGGATATTGTTGCGACGATGCATTAGCTGAGTGACTAGTTCGTCTGGTAAATCGCGAAAATCTAGCTTTTTACTAAGACCATCACGACGCAAGAGGCCGTTATTATTTTCGTTTAGCCCTCGTTGATTGGGAGCACCGACTTCCGCAAAATAGGTGTGAAGATCATACTTATTGGCTATTTCTCGCCATCCAGCAAATTCTTTCCCGTTATCAAAAGTAATTGATTTAACAAAGTGACGTGGCAGTTTAGCGAGCCATTGATCAAGCTGGCAATTCACTGCTTCGTCTGTTTTATGATGAATATTAAGGACAATCATTACTTTGGATTGTCGCTCTACTAGCGTCATTACCGCTCCGCGGTGAGCTTTACCTTGAACTGTATCAGCTTCAAAGTGCCCAAATTCATGTTGGTAATGCGGAAAATCACGATATCGTTGATAGATACTGCGTCCTAATTGGCCAGCTTTACCACGATGTTCCACATAGCCATTGGGATGGCGTTTTCCTTTCATCGGTAGCTGTTTAACGGAAAAGCCATACTGATTGCGGGCAAACATGCGATAAAGGGTGCGCATACTGCAGCTAATTGGGTGTTCATGACGACCAATAATAGTATCAGGAGTCCAACCTGCCTTGATTTGCGCATGGATATAGTTAACTTCGATAGTTGGCAGTTGGGTCTGCTTCCGACCACAACGACGCTTATGTCGCTGATAAGTCTGAAGATATTGGTCGATGGTTTTACCGTCGTTGAGGAAACGATAAACACGATAGATGGTTTCTTGACTACGCTGAAGTAATTTAGCAGCCCGATAAGCTTTAGTACCTTGATACCAAAAATCAGCTATGAGAGTTAATTCACGTGTGGTAAGATGTTTATAGGTCATTTGTGATTGCCTTTCTTTTGATTAGGGATATTCAAAAGTCTATCACAAATGGCTTTTTACTTTTTCTAACTTAATTTTACAAACGACGTTATTAAACGCATAATAGAAAGTAAATGTTATCATAATGGTATAAAATCTGTGGTTTAGTATTGCAGTAAGAACAATTTATAATATAATGAAGATACGCAGTTTTTGCAAGCGTTAGACTAGCCTACAGTCACGCTACTTTCAGTACTTTATAACCATCGCGGGGGTGAAGATGGTTATAAGCATTTATTTTTTATAAAATTTATTGCATTTTAATCATAAAAATAGTATTGGTGGATTATAGAATGAAGTTAGCCACCCAGTTGGTGGTAAATAAAAAACGCCATTCGGCGTGACATCAGGTATCATATTAAGTGAACCAAACCTATATGAAAGGATGTCCGTCAAATGACGCACTTAAATGATACCATGTCTACTAGTTTATTGACTACTCATAAAAAGAATGCTCATCTTACTAAAGAAGAACGTGTGATGATTGCGACTTTAAAGTCGCAAGGACTTTCCAATCGCGCAATTGGTCGCCAATTAGGAGTTAATCATCAAACAATTAATAACGAGCTCAACCGTGGTACGGTCCGCCAACTTCGTCGTCAAAAATCTAATGGTAAGATTTACGAATATTCTTACTACATCTATAGTTATGAAGCTGGTCAGGCCACATATCTTGAACATCACCGCCATTCTGGTCGTCGTCGCTTATATTATTCTTCAAAGCAATTTTTACGATTAGCTGATCAGCTAATGCTTGGTGAGTTTGACGACCACCATTACTCCCCACAAGCGGTTATTTATAAGGCTCGAGATTTAATGAATGATGGCACCCTGATCCCAAAGTCGGTTGTAACTTTATATCAATGGATTAATGAGGGTGTGCTTCGTACGTCCAATTTAGACCTCTTTGAAAAACCTAAACGTAAGCATCATCGAACTCATCCGCAAGCTAAAAGGTGCTTAGGGCCTAATATTGCTCAACGACCTCAAACTGCGGACCAACGGTCCGAAATTGGCCATTGGGAACTAGATACAGTTCAGGGACAGAAAAACGGTAATGACAGTGTTGTACTAGTAATGACTGATCGCCTTTCACGAGTTAATATCACGAGTAAAATTGCTGGTAAAACTGCGCATGCAGTAAATCAGTTCTTTATAAATTTACGCCAGAAAATGGGCACAGATGCTTACTATCGCATCTTTAAGACAATAACCTCTGACAACGGTTCAGAATTTAGTGAGTTAACACAAGTTCACGATCATGTTTTCTATGCTGATCCGTATTCCCCTTGGGAACGTGGATCCAATGAGATCAATAACCGGTTTCTCCGCAAGGAGATTACCAAAGGTGAAGCTATAAATAACTATAGTAGTGCTCAGATCATAGCGACTAATGATTGGATGAATCACTATCCACGAGCTATGTTTAATGGACATTCGTCAATGGATATCTATCGTAAGGCCTTCTACCAAGAGATATCACAGCTCCATCAACCAATAATCAATTGGTCAGTATTATTTATTTGAGTCCAGTGGCTAACTTATTCTTGAAATTTAGGTAAAAATAGTATTGATTTATTTTGCGTCTATAATAAAAGACCTAGGTAAAATCAAAGTAATTTTTGTTGCTAATGGTGGTATAATACGATTGGCAATGGTACAGTTCATAGAGTACATATTTTATATTCAACAATTATGATTAAGGAAGGTAAACAATGAGACTACGAGGAGACGTATTAAAACAAATTCGTCGCAAGCGTGGATTGTCCCAAACGGCTTTAGCTGAAGGGATTTGTACTCAAGCGACAATCAGCCTAATGGAAAAACAAAATCGCTTACCCAAAATGGATATTTTAACGGCAATATGTGAACGCTTAAATATTTCTTCTGATCGAATTGTCGAAAATGAAGTTAGTGGAATTAATGAAACATTCAACCAAATTGTTGATAATTTGATTTCCCGCAATTTTGAAGATGCTTCAGCACTTTTGAAGAAGGTTCATGTAAAAAATTTAGAAAGTGATTTTGATAAACAACGTTACTACTATCTAGTAGGAATGGTTCAAGTTGAAAATAATCAAATTGATGAAGCTATTTTTAATTTTGAACTTGTTTTAACCCAATTTGCTACTACTAGTGCTAATATTTATTTAGCCATGACAACTGCAGGAATGGCACTTGCTTACTTAAAACGTGGTGATAAAGAACGGGCAGCACGGTTAACTAACCGGTCTGTAAAACTGATTGACAATAAAAAATTGATTGGGAGCCTTCATCAATGGGCATCAATTGATTGTCAAATTGCAGCATTATATCTTCAACTTGAAGATCCTGATAATGCTATTGAAGTTGCTAATAAGGGAATTGAACTTTGTCGGGAACATGATTCATTATTCTTATTAGATGAACTATATCTTTGTATAGGTCGTAGCCACATCCTAAAGAACGACAAGGAAGAAGCTAAAAAAGCATTAAAGATTGCTGAAAGCCTTAGCATTGCTCGTAATGGATCAGTAGCGGAAGATACAATTTTACTAGAGTTAAAGAATCTAGAAATTTAATTAAAATAGGTGTAACTGAAAAACGAAGCTGAGAGATGATTGATATGTCTTAGCTTCGTTTTTTAGTATAAATTTCAATATTTATCCGTATAAATAATTAATAAAAACTTAATTGATTATTAAAGACTAATTCCAGTTTATGTGAATTAAACGAGAATTAGTCTTTTTTGGTAGTAAAAAATAAAAATATTTTTCACATGCATAACTGCTTCTAAATACAAGATAGACATGAAATTGTTAAATGTATAAAATGATTTTCCACAATTGGTTATGACTAATTTTAAATAATTCACTTGATTTATACGTACAAATATTCTATAGTAATAATCGTTCAATGAAAGCGCGTTCATGTTCATAAAAACTATTACTTTTTAATTTTTAAGGAGGATGAATGTAATGGCTAAAGCCGAGAAGAAAATATCAAGTGCATTTATCTACTTCTTCGGATCATTTGGGGGCATCCTATTTGGTTACGATATCGGTGTTATGACTGGTGCCTTACCTTTCTTGCAAGCTGATTGGCACCTTGAAAATGCGGCTTCTCTCGTTGGTTGGATTACTTCAGCAGTTATGTTTGGGGCAATCTTCGGGGGCGCATTAGCCGGACAGCTTTCTGATAAGTTTGGTCGGCGGAAAATGATTTTAATGTCTGCAATTGTATTCATGGTATTCTCCGTTTTATCTGGTGTTTCACCAGACATGGGCGAAGCAAGTGCCTACTATCTGATTATTGTTCGGATGCTTTTAGGTTTAGCGGTTGGGGCTGCGTCAGCCTTGGTACCAGCCTATATGTCCGAAATGGCACCAGCTAAAGCGCGTGGACGTTTATCTGGACTTAACCAAACAATGATTGTTTCCGGAATGTTATTGTCATATGTTGTTGACTTCCTATTGAAAGACCTTCCTGGTGAATGGGCATGGCGTCTTATGTTAGGATTGGCAGCTGTTCCTGCTTTAATCTTATTCCTTGGTGTTCTTCGTTTGCCAGAATCTCCACGGTTCTTATTGCGTAAAGGTGATGAAGCACAAGCACGGAAGGTTCTTTCTTACATTCGTAAAAATCCAGCTGAGATTGACCAAGAATTAGCAAGTATTAAAGAAACTGCTAAAGAAGAGCGACAAGCAAATCAAAAGACAAGTTGGTCAACCTTATTCAATGGCAAGTATCGTTACCTAGTTATTGCGGGGGTTGGGGTTGCAGCCTTCCAACAATTCCAAGGTGCAAACGCGATCTTCTACTACATTCCATTAATTGTTCAAAAAGCAACTGGCCAAGCTGCATCTTCAAACTTAATGTGGCCAATTGTTCAAGGGGTTATCTTAGTTGTTGGTTCCCTAGTTTACATGTGGATTGCTGATAAATTTAACCGGCGGACATTGTTGATGGTTGGTGGTGCTGTCATGGGACTTTCCTTCATTCTTCCAGTCGTTATTAATTGGATGATGCCAAATATGAATCCGATGACAATTGTTGTGTTCTTATGTATCTATGTTGCTTTCTACTCCTTCACATGGGCTCCGTTAACATGGGTGCTTGTTGGTGAAATCTTCCCACTAGCTATCCGGGGTCGTGCCTCTGGTTTAGCTTCATCATTTAACTGGATTGGATCATGGTTAGTTGGTCTTATCTTCCCAATTATGACGGCAAGTATGCCACAAGAAGCTGTTTTCGCGATCTTCGGAATTATCTGTATCTTAGGAGTTATCTTTGTTAAGACTTGTGTTCCAGAAACTCGTGGTCACACTCTTGAAGAAATTGAAGAGCAAGGAACAAACCATGGTCGAGTAAAGGCCAGCAATCCTGAAAACTAGGAGGAATACTCTATGAATTTACGTGAAACAGCGACACAAATAAAAAATGGTCAGGCTTCACTAGGAATTGAGTTAGGCTCTACCCGAATTAAAGCAGTCTTGATTAATCTAGATTTTGAAACAATCTCTTCTGGGAGTTATACCTGGGAAAACCAATTGAAAGACGGGATCTGGACATACCCGCTGGATCAAGTTTGGGAAGGGATTCAAGCTGCTTATGCCAAGATTAAGGCAGATGTCCAAAGCAAGTACCATGTGAGCTTGGATGAAATTAGTTCAATTGGTGTCAGTGCCATGATGCATGGGTACCTACCATTTGATAAAAATAACCAATTGCTTGTTCCATTTAGAACCTGGCGGAATAACATCACTGAGGAATCCGCAGATAAGTTAACTGATTTATTTGATTTTAATATTCCACAACGATGGAGTATTGCTCACCTCTACCAAGCAATTTTGAACAAGGAACCGCATGTTGAAGACATTGATTTCATTACAACTTTAGCTGGTTATGTTCACTGGAAACTTTCGGGTGAAAAAGTTTTAGGAATTGGAGACGCCTCAGGAGTATTTCCAATCGATGATCAAACATTAACTTATCGTCAAGACTTTATTGACAAGTTCAATTCATTACCAGAAGTTGAACAATACCTATGGAAACTTAAGAATATTTTGCCTGCCGTCCTTGTAGCTGGCCGTGATGCTGGGCACTTAACTGCTGATGGAGCGAAATTACTTGATCCAAGTGGAACTTTACAAGCTGGTAGTTTGATGGCCCCTCCAGAAGGGGATGCAGGAACTGGAATGGTTGGGACTAACAGTGTTCGAAAACGGACAGGAAATATTTCAGTTGGAACTTCAGCCTTCTCAATGAATGTGTTGGATACTCCATTAAAGAAACTCCACCGTGATATTGACATTGTTACTACGCCAACTGGTGATCCAGTAGCCATGGTTCACATCAATAATTGTTCTTCTGATATCAACGCCTGGGTTGGATTATTTAGAGATTTTGCTAATGCAATTGGAGCCAAGATCGATACCAATACGCTTTACGAGACCCTATTTGATTCAACGGTTCACTCCGACCCAGATGCTGGTGGATTGATTAATTATAGTTATCTTTCTGGTGAAAATATCACCAAGATTCAAGAAGGACGTCCCTTATTTGTTCGTACTCCAAATAGTAAGATGAACCTCGCTAACTTCTTCCTTACTTAACTCTATGCAGCGTTTGCGCCATTGAAGATTGGGATGGACATCTTGCTAAATGAAGAACATGTTCAAACCGATGTCATGGTTGCACAAGGGGGACTCTTTGGGACACCAGTTATTGGGCAACAAGTTTTGGCTAATGCCTTAAATATCCCAATTACAATCATGAATACTGCCAGTGAAGGTGGACCATGGGGAATGGCGGTTCTTGCTAAGTACGCTGAGACGTACGTAAAAGAATCCCTAGCAGATTACCTTGACGAAAAAGTCTTTAAGAATCCAGAAAGTATGACCCTTACACCAGAACCTGCTGGTGTAAAAGGATATGAAAGCTTTATTACTCGTTACCAAGCAGGCTTACCTGTTGAAGCATTAGCCGGTGATGACATTAAAGAACGTGAAGAGAAAGAGAGTAAATAGTACATGTTAGAAGAGTTAAAGAAAGAAGTTTATGAAGCAAATATGCGGCTTCCTAAACTAGGCCTTGTTTCCTTTACATGGGGCAATGTTTCAGGGATTGACCGTGAAAAAGGATTGTTTGTTATTAAACCTTCTGGAGTTCCATATGAAGAGATGAAGCCGGAAGACATGGTTGTTGTCAACTTGGATGGTGAGATAGTCGAGGGTGACTTGAATCCATCCAGTGATACTCCTACTCACACTTACCTTTATAATCATTTCCCAAAGATTGGTGGAGTTGTTCATACTCATTCACCATGGGCAGTAGCGTTTGCAGCTGCACGGATGGATGTTCCAGCAATGAATACCACTCACGCTGATACTTTCTATACTGATGTCCCAGCTGCTGATGCTTTGACGAAGGAAGAAATTGAAGAAGACTATGAAGGTAATACAGGAAAGGTAATCGTTCGTTCATTCAAGGAACGGGGTTTGGACTATGAAGCAACCCCAGCGGCATTAGTAATGCAACATGGTCCATTTACCTGGGGGCCAACACCTGACAAAGCAGTTTATAATGCGAAGGTGTTAGAAGTTGTGGCAGAAGAAGATTATCATGCAATGCAATTAACGCACCAAGACCTTCACTTACCTCAATACTTGTTGGACAAACACTATTACCGCAAGCATGGTGCGAATGCATATTACGGACAAAATAATGCGCATTCAAAAGATCATGCAGCTCACGCTTAATTAATTTGGTAGCTACATTTAAAAACTTTTTAGGATAAAAGGAGTGTAATCTCATGGATATTAAGAATTACGAATTTTGGTTTGTTACTGGTAGTCAATTCCTTTACGGTGAAGAACAATTAAAGTCAGTTGCTGCTGATGCTGAAGATATTGTTAATAAGTTAAACGAAAGTGGTAAGTTGCCTTACAAAGTTGTCTTCAAGGGTGTGATGACAACTGCTGAAAGAATCACTAAGTTTATGAAGGAAGCTAACTACAATGACAACGTTGCCGGTGTTATGACGTGGATGCACACCTTCTCACCAGCAAAGAACTGGATTCGGGGAACTAAGCTTTTACAAAAGCCACTGCTTCACTTAGCAACTCAATACTTGAACAAGATTCCATATGACACCATTGACTTTGATTACATGAACTTAAACCAATCAGCTCATGGTGACCGTGAATATGCTTACATTAACGCTCGTTTACAAAAGCATAACAAGATTGTTTACGGCTTCTGGGGAGATGAAGAAGTTCAAGAAGAAATCGCTGACTGGCAAAATGTTGCGGTTGCTTACAACGAAAGCTTTAACATTAAGATTGTTCGTTTTGGTGATACAATGCGGAACGTTGCCGTTACTGAAGGTGACAAAGTTGAAGCCCAAATGTTCCTTGGCTGGACTGTTGACTACTGGCCAGTAAGTGACTTAGTAGAATATATAAATGGTATCAGTGAAGAAGAAATTGATGCTGCTTACAAGGACTTAGCAAGTCGTTACGAAATGGTCCAAGGTGATAATACTAAGGAACACTATGAACACTCAGTTCGTTACCAACTTCGTGAATATCTTGGTTTGAAGAAGTTTATGGATGAAAAAGGCTACACTGGCTTTACCACCAACTTTGAAGACTTGCATGGCCTTGAAGAATTACCTGGGTTAGCTGCTCAATTATTGATGCGTGATGGCTACGGCTTTGGTGCTGAAGGTGATTGGAAGTCTGCCGGAATGGATCGCTTATTGAAGATTGCTGCTGATAATGTTGCTACTGCCTTTATGGAAGACTACACATTAGACCTTCGTCCAGGTCACCAAGCAATTCTTGGTTCACACATGCTTGAAGTTGACCCAACAATTGCTTCAGATAAGCCACGGGTTGAAGTTCACCCATTAGACATTGGTGGTAAAGATGACCCAGCACGGTTAGTATTTACTGGTCGTGAAGGTAAGGCTGTCGATGTTACCCTTTCATACTTCAACGATGGTTACAAGGTTATTGGTTACTCAGTTGATTGTCACAAGCCAGAAGCTGAAACGCCTCATCTTCCAGTTGCTAAGCAGTTATGGACACCAACTGTTGGCTTAAAGGAAGGTGCCGAACGCTGGATGCATGCTGGTGGTGGTCACCATACAATCTTGAGTTTCAGTTTGAAACCACAACAAATTAAAGATCTTTTCGGAATGTTAGATGTTAAAGTTGATTTTATTGAATAGTTAATTTTAATCAAAAATCCTCAAAATGGTTCTACTCGGCAAACCTCGAGACGAGTAGAACCATTTTTTCTCAGGAGATGGAAAAATGAAAACTGAAAAAGAGAAAATGCTAGCAGGAGAAGTTTTTAACGTTTACGATCCCGAATTAGTTAAAGAGCGCCAATATGCCCGCCAATTAGTTGAGCGCTTTAATGCTTTTGGCGAGATGAATCTGACTGCAAGCAATACTGTGATTCGTCAATTGTTTGGACACGTTGGCGAAAAGTGTGAAGTTCATCCGCAATTCAAATGTGATTATGGTTATAACATTTATGTAGATGATGATTTTTTCACTAATTATGATTGTGTCATGCTTGATGTCAGTCCAATTCGGATTGGGAAGCATTGTTTATTGGGACCGCGAGTGCAGATTTATACTGTCAATCATCTCTTGGATCCACGATTACGACGCAATGGAGTTTATGGCCAAAGTAAGGATGTCATTATTGGGGATGATGCGTGGATTGGTGGCGGGGCAATTATTTGTCCAGGTGTAACTTTGGGTAATAATGTAATTGTTGGTGCTGGAAGTGTAGTGACAAAGTCGTTTGGTGAGAATGTTGTGATTGCGGGTAATCCAGCACGAATCATTAAAGAGAATCCATATGTAGAATAATTGATTATTTCCCGGGTTATTTTTAATGCAAAAAGGGAACCAAGATATGGTCATGTGATGGCCGTTATCTTGGTTCCCTTTATCATTCTTAATATTTAAGGTTATATTCGTAAACTAGTGCTGGTTCTTTACCGACACGTGTAAAGTTATTTAAGTTATTAATAGCAGTCATTTCCTCGTTGCTTAATGTGAAGTCATAGATGTTAATATTTTGCTTGATTCGCGCTTCATGAACTGACTTTGGAATGAAGGCGATCCCGCTTTGCAAATGCCAGCGGAGGACAACTTGAGCAGCAGACTTATGATGGTTAGCAGCGATTTTATTGAGGAGTGGGTTATTAAGGATGGTTCCACGCCCAAGCGGACTCCACGCCTGGGTAACAATATCATGTTCCTTATCGTATTGGAGCAATGGTTGTTGGTTTAGGCGAGGATGACGTTCGATTTGATTAATAACGGGCATCTCATGCGCTTGAGTAGCAAGATACTGAAGGTGAATCATTTGATAGTTACTAACACCGATTGAACGGGTCAGCCCTTCCTTTTTTAATTCTTCAAGGGCTGACCAAGTATCAAAGAAAGCTCGCTCAATTGGCCAATGAATAAGTAAAAGGTTAACATAATCAAGCTTCAACTTTTGAAGGGAGTCTTTAACAGAGGCAATTGTTTGCTTAAACCCTTGATTAGGTTCAGATACTTTTGTGGTAATAAAAAGATCCTCACGAGGTAAACCAAGCTCCTGTAAGGCATTTCCAACCTCTGCTTCGTTTTTATATAATTGCGCGGTATCAAAAAGACGATAGCCAGCATCATAGGCATACCTTATCGCGGAGGTAATCGTACTTTGATCAGTAATTTTATATAAGCCGAATCCTTCTTGAGGCATTAATTGCCCATCAGCAAGTAATAATTGTTTTACATCGTTATTCATTGGAATTCTCCTTTGTAATAAGCGGAGCAGTCGATTGTCCCTTAATTATCGTTGGGGTATAAATTTTTGAAGTGACTTCTTCGCCTGCAATCATTTTTAAGATCATTTTCCCAGCATCTTCACCTAGTTGACGTTTGGGGTGATTAGCTGTAGTGAGGCTAGGGGAGATAATTTGCGCCATTTCATAGTTATCAAAACCTATTACTGAAATATCAGTCGGCACTTGTTTTCCCTGTTTCTGAAGATGACTAATAACTCTAGTTGCAAGGCGGTCATTATAGCAGGCAATCGCAGTAATATCATTATTACTATTAAGCATCATGTCGACTTTTTTGATAATATCTTCATAGTCTTCGCTTGATTGGTACATAATAACATTTGATTTAGTGGTGGGGATATTGTTACCTTGATAGGCTTTGATCATTCCAGCCATGCGGTCAACGCCTTGTTGATCATCTATTTGGAATACTCCTAAAATATTAGTATGTCCAAGGCTAAAGAGGTATTTTACCAAATTCTCCTCTGCTTCCCGGTCTTTTGTCAGTAAAGAAGGAAAATTAAAGCCAGGATAAGTAGAGTGAAATAGGATTGTTGGAATTTTATATTTCTGGACTTGCCGATAAAGATCTAAGTTAGGATTAGGCATGGCGCTTTCAGTCGGCTCAATAATTAACCCAGCGATTTGAAGATCCAACATATTTAAGATTGTTTGGCGTTCGCGTTTATGGTCATTAAGCGTATTTCCGACAATCATTGAGTAACCTTGTTCTGTTACCACACTATCAATTCCAGAAATGATTGGAGGGAAGATATAGTCAGCCATATGAGTACTGATTACCCCAATGATTTTATTCTTTTCACTTTTTGTCCAATCGCGTTGCCAGTCTTGAACAAACATTCCACCACCCTGAATACGGTAAATATAGTGTTCGTTTTCAAGGTCACCAACAGCGCGACGAATTGTATAACGTGATACATTAAAACGTTTCATTAAGGCACTTTCAGTTGGCAGTTTTTCATTGATTTTATATTTTCCATCAATAATTTCGTTTCGTAAAGTTTGCTTTACTGCTTCATATTTCACTTCCAATGCTTTGCGCTCCTATCTTAATAAAATTAGTTTTGAATATGGTAGATTGTAAAATTTAAGTTGAACATATTAGTGGACATAAAAACCCATAAAGGTCTTTAATGGTGTCACCACAACATTCCATTAGAAAGAAGGACCTTTATGGGCACCACTATTTTATCATTTGAAGACCGTGTTGTCATCGAAACTCTTCGTTATGAAAACCGCTCCCTTAAATACATCGCTGATTACCTTGGCTTCAGTAAAACCACGATCTTTAATGAGGTTCATCGTTTGACTGGTGAATATCACGCAGTTAAAGCTCAAGCTGATCATGAAGCTAAACTTAGTCATCGTGGGCGTAAAACCATCTTAACGACTAACCTCAAGCGATTAATTGAAGAAAAGATTAAGATCCAAAAATGGTCGATTGAACAAGTGGCTCATGTAGTTAGAATCGCCTACAAGACCATCTACAACTGGATTGATCAAGGAGTATTGGATATTGGCGTGGCTGATTTACCTGACCATGGAATTCGCCGCCGACGAGCCAAAGAAACCCGTGGGACTTTTAGCCATGGACGTTCCATTGAAGATCGTCCCGCTGAAGTTATTGACCGTCATACCTCAGGTCACTTTGAAGCAGATACAGTTTTATCTGGAAAGCGTAAAGGTCAAGCAATAGCTACGTTTGTCGAGCGTAAGAGTCGTCTTACCATCGTTAAACGGCTTCAGGGACGAGATAGTACCTCAATGACCAAGGCCATTTTAGAATTAGCTAATCAGTTAGAAGATAATCTCAAGACCCTTACTGTTGACCATGGGAAAGAATTCGCTAACTACAAGCTAATTGAAGAGCAGGCCAGGTTCCCCCTCTACTTTGCGCATGCTTATTCTCCACATGAACGAGGCAGTAATGAGAATCGCAACCGAGTACTACGACGCTTTATCCCCAAAGGTCAACCGATTGAGGAAATCACTGATGATGAGTTAATTCAAATCAACTGGTATTTGAACTCCAGACCACTCAAATGCTTAAACTGGCGAACGCCGATTGAAGTCTTTTTACTTAATCTACGTCACTAAATTTGTTCAAGTTATTTCTTGCAATCTGCCATATATAAAAAATGCTCCATATAATTAGCAACCCGCTAACGCTTATGAAGCATTTGATTGATTTTATCTTGATATTTAGAACCGACGCTTCTTTGGATTTTCGATTGGCTTGTTATCCAAATCGGTCCGTACTACTAGAACATCGCAAATGGCTGTTCGAGTAACAAATTCGGTAACAGAACCGATCAAAATTCGTTCAACAGCGTTTAGCCCAGTAGCACCAATCATGATGAGGTCAGCACCCATTTCCTTTGGCATGTCCCGAGCAATAATTGTCTTTGGAGCACCATATTCAATGGAGTAACTAGCATTTTCAACACCGTGCTCTTTAGCATAGTCGATGTACTTGTCTAAAGTCTTCTTTGCAGTTTCTGTAACTTGTTCAACCATTGAAGTATCGAAACTAGAAATGTTTTGGAATGCACGTGTGTCAACAACGTGAAGCAAACGTAATTCGGTGTCTGCACCATTACGTTTTGCTACAGCAACAGCTTTCTTAAAAGCCAATTCAGCTTCTTTAGAACCGTCAACAGGAACTAAAATGTGTTTGTATTCTTGTGCCATAATTGTAGTGCCCTCCTGAAATCTTTATATTGTATACTTATTATACACTTTTTCACTATTGAGCGTAAAGCGCCTACGAAATATTACTTGCGATGATTTACGCGAAAATCAGCAGTAATTGCGAAAGCCATTAATGTTTCGCTGACACAGCCGATGATTACCATAATAACTAGGAAGCCGGTATTGTTTGTCCATCCGGAAATGATGCTTAGAATCCCGACAATAGTCATCACAATTCCCCAATTTTTTAATTGTGGAGCTAGATATTTGCTTTTAGTAGGGTCAAAAACAAGAAATGGCTTATGGATGTGAGTTAAGAGGAAGATTCCTTCAAAAAGAGCAATCAAACCAAACAGGGTCATTAGAAGTGGTAACAACATAAAAATCCATCCTATCTATAATGAAATTAAAATGAGGGTGAGAAAAAGCAAAAATCTTTCTCACCCTCACTAAATATGTACGAAAACTCCGTTGGTGCCGTTAATTGTCATTCAGTGTTGACCTGTGTTTAAGACAGGTGGGACACGGCTGCCTAATATTCAACTACCAAGTGTAAAGGCATGTTGTCCAAAAGGCAATGCACTAGTCCCAAAGTAATAAGACTGTAAGGCAAATCTGCGTTTAGACAACGCGTACACTACAGAATTTTCACTTTTATAATAGCATTTTTAAGTGGTTGGTGCAATTATTTGCTCGGATGATGTTTACCTCGTAAAGTACGCTGTTGAGCCTTCCGTAATTGCCAATATTGTCGGCCCAAACTAGCTTCAAAACGACCATTATTTTTGGGTTGGTAGTATTGGGCATCTTTAATTCGGTCAGGCAAATATTGCTGAGCTACCCAATCTTGAGGGTGGTCATGAGGATAAGCATAATCTATCCCGTGCCCTAGCTTAGCAGCTCCTTTATAATGGGCATCTTTAAGGTGAGCTGGAACGTCACCAAAGCCACCTTGACGGACCTGAGCAAGAGCTTCATCAATTGCATTAATTCCCGAATTGGATTTTGGTGACAGGCATAGTTCGATAACAGCATCTGCTAAGGGGATTCGTGCCTCTGGAAAGCCCACTCGTTCTGCAGTTTGAACTGCCGTAACAGCTCGTTGCACGGCAGGCATATTCGCAAGTCCAATATCTTCGTAGGCTGTGACCATTAGGCGCCGTGCAATAATAGGAAGATCGCCAGCTTCAATTAACCGAGCAAGATAGTGGAGTGCCGCATCAGTATCTGACCCGCGAATAGACTTTTGAAAGGCTGAGATGACATCATAATGAGCATCGCCATCTTTATCAGCGGATAGCGCCTTTTTCTGGACGCTTTCTTCAATAATCGGTAGCGTAAGATGAATTTTCCCATCTTCACTTGGATCAGTTGATTTGGCAGCAAGTTCTAATCCATTTAAGGCACTTCGAAGATCACCATTGGTCGCTGCTACTAGTTGGTCCTCAGCGTTTTCTTCAAGGACTAATGGTAGATTACCTAGACCGCGTTCTTTATCAACTAATGCACACTGGATAGCGGTCTTCATTTCATCAGTTGAAAGTGGGTGAACTGGGAAAATTTGCGTCCGACTGCGAATGGCGGGATTAATACTAATATATGGATTTTCTGTTGTCGCCCCGATAAGGATAATTCGTCCGTTTTCGAGGTGCGGAAGAAGAAAATCCTGTTTTACTTTATCTAATCGATGGATTTCGTCGAGTAGTAAAATCACCGTTCCGCTCATCTTAGCTTCTTCTGCGACGATTTGTAAATCCTTTTTTGTATCAGTTGCCGCATTTAGTTTTCGAAAAGCATATTTAGTTGAACCAGCAATCGCACTAGCAATGCTGGTCTTACCAGTTCCGGGAGGACCGTATAGAATCATTGAAGAAAGCATTTTTGCTTTAACCATGCGTGAGATGATTTTACCTGGTCCGACAAGGTGTTGTTGACCGACCACTTCATCTAACGTTCGCGGCCGCATTCGATAAGCAAGTGGTTGTTGCATATATTAGCCACGATCCTTTCTATGGAAGAGATGGTGGAAAAAACTTTGATGTTGATCATTGTTTTTTTCAGTCGTACTATTATTTGAATTTACCAGATTGGGATATCGTTTTTTGACGTCGACTGGTGATTGGTAAACAACTGTTTTTGCCGCTACGACAACTGCTAATGAATCTGGGTCAATTTTATATTCCGGATCAGTTTTTAATGTAAATTGAGCATTATCTTTAGCAGCAGTTTGAATGTATGGATGAATTTCGTCGTGAGGGAGATTACCGTTGATAAAAACAAGGTTGCCAATTCCACGATCTAACTCGGCAGTTAATGCCGGTGTCCAATCTTGTTCATGTAGTTCTTGAACACTAATTGTTAGACAGACGCGTTCACGGAATGTTCCGAGGTATTTTTGCTGTTCATCAGGCTTGATTTTTGGTGTACCGTAAACAGCATTGTCGATTCGCTGTTGAGCAGCACTTTTTTCTTGTTCAGACATATTGAACGCCTCCTTATCATGCAATTGTAACACGAAATGCAGAAAACTATATTTCTTGATAATGTTATAATTTTTGTTATATCATGACTATGAAAAAACAAAAGTAGGCTAACATATAAGGGAAGTGATTATTATGTTTAGTGCAGTATTTTGGGTTTTAGCATTTTGGTTTATTGTCAATCTAGTCTGGACAATTGCGCGTCTTAATAATCGGATGATGTCAAGAACGTTTGCCTGGATAAATGTAGTGGCAGTAGTAATTGGCTTTTGGACGTTTTACGCTGCCAGCAATGGCGGGGGCGGAATTGCTCCTTGGTTTCGGTTGATGAATTGGACTAACATTGTTCTTGCCATTTTTCAATTTTATAATGGATACCGCCCACATCAATATGGTGGTAAAAAATCATAGGTCTAATTAAAAAATCTTATAAAAAGGCGAGGCTGGGAGAAAACTTTTGTTTTCTCTCAGCCTCAACTGCTTTTATGAACAATAGTAAGATAACGTGGAAAATAATCACAAGGCTTGAGTCTAAGTACGAACGATAATCAGCCTGTGCCGTGCCAATCACCGTTCTATCCTTAGCCCACCGCCTTGTCGAGGAGATTATTTTCCACTCCCCTTTGGTGTTTTATTTTACAATTTCACAGAATTCGATTGTTTCACTGTTAGGACCTTCAATGTTGAAGAACTTAATTCCCTTATCCCAGAAGTCAAGGTGTTGAACCTCATCGTCCTTTAGTTTGAAACCTTCAGCCTTAGCAGCCTTGAAAGCCGCGTCAGCATTACTAGTATTAAGGGAAATGTGGTTAATAGCACCTGTTTCGTGAACGGCACCGTCACCAGTCCAGATTTCTAAAGTGAGGTGGCCATATTGCATGAAAACAACTTCATTTCCTTGGTCATCAGTATCAAATTCACCAAGCTTTTTGAAACCAAGCTTTTCCCAAAAAGCAATTGTTTTTGCCATATCATCGGTTGGAATCCCAATGTGTTGTACAGCGTCAAAGTAACCTGCTAAACTCTTGTTAAATGCCATAATAAAATCACTCCTGTATAAATTTTAATTACCAATATCAAGTGCTTGGTGCTTTAATTTAGGGAAGATATAACGGTCTGCCCAACCAGTAATTGCACCTTGGAAGGCAAGGGCAAATAATGTTCCTAATCCAAAGTTATAAATACCGCCTTGCATGAATGCAGCGATAATTGCCATAATTGTTGGTGGAATGTATGATAACCACATCGCAATTGTTGCGTTACCATGGCAATAACGGAAACGAATAATTTGGAAAAGGTCATCAGCGGGGTGTAACACGAGGTTGACACGCTGATAAATTGAAATGGCGGTTCCGATGAAAGCAACCCCTAAGAAGTTAATGAAAACATATGGGATAATCATCGGTAAAGTAGTGGCGTCCGGCATAATTCGGTTAAAGATGTCAGAGAACCACTGGATAAAAATAGAAAATGGCAACATGAAAATAAAATTACCACCAATTCGTCGCCAGTCCCACTTATGCATCAAAATTGCGTTGAGGACAGAAGTTAACATCCCTAAGACCATGAAAGCCCAGAAAAGGGTCATTGAATTATTCCCTAAAACGGCAATCCCTAGGTTGTTTTCTGCGGCTGTCCAATAAGCGGAGCCAAGAAATTGTGGGTGGACGTGTGAACTTGTAACAAGTGTTAGGACGTTCCCCATTGAGTTAATAACAATTGATAGTGCAAAGTATGCCCAACTAGCAGTTAATGAAATTGTTCGCTCGGCAACTTGACCTTGTACTGGAACTTTTTCTTGTTCCATTTATATTCTCCCTTCCAACTTGACCAATCATTTGGTGAAGTTATTCACTTTCTCTCTACGATGAATTAATTTACAACCATCAAAAAAGCTTGTCAAGCGCTTCACAAGCTGAAATGACGGGATTTATCCTATACCAAAATTATTGAAACGATTTACTGAAAGCGTAATCATTAAGTGGGCGTAGGAAACATAAATCTAATTAGACCAATTAGCTGAAAAAGCTTACAAAAAAATTTTGAAAGGATGAGATATGTGAAAATAATCATTTCTCCAGCACGAACAATGCAAGTTGATACCGACTCCTTACTTTACAAAGATTTGCCGAAATTTCTTCAGCAGACAAAAGACATTTTAGGGTGGATGAGGAGTTTATCTTATGATGAGTTACACAAAGTATGGGGAAATTGCAGCTCGCGTTTAGCGATGAAAAATTATCAATGGCTCCAACAAATGGATCTTCAACGAAAGCTGACGCCAGCAATTATTGCCTTTACTGGTCTGCAATATCAATATATGGCGCCAAGTGTTTTCTCAGATGATGGGCTGAAATACGTTCAAGACAATTTACGGATATTATCAGGATTTTATGGTATTTTACGGCCGTTTGATGGAATAATACCTTATCGCTTAGGGATGGGTGACATGGCGCCAGTAAATGGATATAAGAATCTTTATGACTTTTGGGGAGAACAACTTTATCGTGAACTCTATAAAAATAATGATTTAGTAATTAGCTTAGCCTCGGTCGAATACGAAAAGGCAATTACTCCTTATCTACAAACTCAAGATCGATTTATCAAATGTATTTTTGGCGAAGAAATAGATGGAAAGATAAAACAAAAAGCAACATTAGCTAAAATGGCTCGTGGGAATATGGTGCGATATTTAGCAGAAAATCAAATTCAAACAATTGAAGGCGTCAAGCAGTTTAATATCGGCGGTTACCATTTTCGGGAAGATCTGTCTACTGATGAAAAATTAGTTTTCGAACTAGTAAAGTAAAAGTAATCATATTATTTGCCAATCTTTTTGAATTGTCTTATAAAAGAATTGTATACAAAACTATCAACAGTGCACTGATTCTATTAAATTTTTAATGATAGAAGGGAGTCAAATTATGGTAGGCGATTCTTTAAATAAGACAGGTGCCAATTTATTAATCAAGGCCTTGCAAGAGAATAATATTAACCGGATGTATGGAATAGTTGGAATCCCGGTAACCGATTTAGCGCGGCTCGCTGAATTACGCGGAATGAAATATTATGGTTTTCGCCGTGAAGATTCAGCAGTTAATGCCGCCGCGGCAACTGGTTACTTAACGCAAAAACCTGGCGTTGCATTAACTGTTTCAGCACCCGGTTTTTTGAATGGATTAATAGCTTTAGCTCAAGCTACTAAGAATTGTTTTCCGTTGATTATGATTTCAGGTTCGTCTGAACGCCATATTATTGACTTATCACAGGGCGATTATGAAGGTCTTGACCAATATAATGCGGCGAAACCCTTCTGCAAAAAAGCTTATCGGGTTGATCGAGCAGAAGATATGGGATTAGCTGTTGCAAGAACAATTCGGACAGCAGTTTTAGGCCGCCCTGGTGGTGTTTATCTTGATATTCCAGCTGACACAATTGTTCAAGAAGATGATGCTGCTGATCAATCTAATTTGGGAGTTTATAAGTTAGTTGATCCCGCCCCTAAACAGGTACCTAATGATGAAGCAATATTACGAGCGGTTGATTTAATTAAGAATGCCAAAAAGCCCCTTATTATTTTAGGAAAAGGAGCTGCCTATGATCGGACCGAAAAACAAGTGCAACAATTAGTAGCTGAAACGAATATTCCATTTTTGCCAATGTCGATGGCAAAAGGGCTAATTCCAGATGATAGTCCTCATTCTGATGCAGTGGCTCGTTCTCTTTCACTACAAAATGCCGATGTAGTAATTGTAATTGGTGCCCGTTTAAACTGGATGCTTTCATATGGGGATGCCCCACAATTTAACCCGCATGCAAAATTTGTTCAGCTAGACATCGATGCCACGCAGTTTGATTCCTCACAGCCAATTAGCGCCCCGCTCCAAGGAGATCTTAAGTCGATTTTTGGTAAATTGGTTCCAGCGCTATTGGCAACTGGATATCAAGCGCCAGAAGCATGGTTAGAGCAAATTGCGCAAGATACTGAGAAAAATGACAAAAAGTTTGCGCAACGAATTGCTAATGGTAAAGTAGCACAAAAATTTGGCTATTATGGAGCGATTGCGCCTATTGCTGAATACTTCCAACAACACCCAGACACCTATCTAGTCAGTGAGGGGGCTAATACGCTTGATATTGGACGCGATATGATTGGAATGCAGCTCCCCCGTCATCGGCTCGATACGGGAACTTGGGGTGTCATGGGCGTTGGCCTTGGTTATACAATTGCTGCGGCGGTTGAAACAGGAAAACATGTTGTTGCGCTTGATGGCGATAGTGCATTTGGTTTTGATGGGATGGAGATTGAAACGATTTGTCGATATAAGTTGCCGATTACGGTCGTTATTATCAATAATGGCGGAATTTATAACGGGATCGGCCAAGTTGTTCCCAATCAACTTGGGCCAACTACTCTTGATCCAACTGCAAGGTATGATTTAATGGCTAAGGCCTTTGGTGGCGATAATTATTTTGTAAGTAATTACGATGAGATGAAAAATGTCTTTGCAAGAGCTGTTGACTCGGGACGCCCAAATATTATTAATGTTCAAATTGCACCATCGATGGGAAAAGAATCTGGCCATATTGGGAATCTAAATCCAAAGCTTAATTTACAACCACTTGAAGAAAATGAGAGGAGCCATCATAATGACTGAACAAAGTGAAAATGCACCATTAAAAGGAATTAAAGTTGTGGACTGGACACAGGTTCAATCGGGGCCTTCCTTTACTCAGCTTTTAGCATGGCTAGGAGCGGAAGTGATTAAAATTGAACGGACTAATACCGGAGACCCAACTCGTAATGAGCTGCTTGATATTAAAGATTCATGGAGCCTTTATTATTTACAATTAAACGCAAATAAAAAATCATTAACTCTTGATATTAAAACCCCAGAAGGTCAAAAAATAATGTATGACTTACTCAAGAAGGCTGATGTCTTTGTGGAGAATATCAGGCCTGGTGCGGCGACTAGGGCAGGTTTTGGCTGGGAAAAAGTACACGAATTAAATCCACGTTTAATCATGGCCTCCTTAAAAGGATTTAATAAGGGATCACGTTTTGCCAATGTAAAAGCCTTTGAACCTGTTGCGCAATCTGCTGGTGGTGCGGCTTCAGCAACGGGATGGAATGAAGGAAGTGCAAATATCCCAACACAGTCAGCAGCTGCATTAGGAGATTCTAACTCTGGAATGCATTTAACGATTGCAATTTTAGCTGCTTTGCTACAACGAGAGCACACTGGTAAAGGGAGCTATGTTTATCAATCAATGCAGGATGCGGTTATTAACCTCTGTCGAATTAAATTGCGGGAACAATTGATGTTAGATAATCTCGGAGCATTGCCATTTTATGCAGTCTATCCTAACTATAAATGGGGAAAAGCAATTCCTAGGTCCGAAAATAGTGAAGGTGGACAAGTGATTGGCTGGACTTATAAGGCAAAAGGTTGGGGAACGGATCCTAATGCCTATGTTTATATTGTTATTCAAAATAAAAACAAAAGCTGGGAGACAATTGCTAATACGATGATGGGGCATCCTGAATGGGCTACTGATGAACGCTTTAAGGATTGGGAACATCGCCAGCTCCATAAGCAAGAAATTTACCCCTTGATTGAATCGTATACCAAGAATTACGATAAGTATGAGTTAACTAAAAAACTTGGAGAGGCTGGTATACCAGTCGGCCCGGTTTTAGATTGGCATGAACTCGAAAATGATCCAGATTTAAATGAAGATGGTAGCCTGGTTAAGATTAATCAGGGAGAAAATCGCGGCGAATTTAAGACAGTGGGGATGCCGTTTACGATGTCAAACTATAAGCCAACCTATAAACGTGCCCCAGATCTTGGTGAAAATAATAAGGAGATTCTATCTTCGCTTGGTTATGATCCGGAACAAATTGAAGAATTAGTAGCTAAGGGCGTAATCTCAAAAGTAGAAAAGCCTCATAATCCGCGGACAAAAGTTATTAAGGATTAACTGTGATTTATGCTGATAAGAGAAAAGAGATCGGAAAATTGAATTTTTCGGTCTCTTTTACATCTTTAAAGCTATCTTAGCTTTCTGCATTGTTCGCTTTTTGCGGATATTTATATTAGTTTCTAGGTTGTTTTTAGAATTATTTGTGATATAAAACGAATATTGGTGTTGAAAATTAGATGATTATATGCAATAATCGCACTATAATATTTATTTGGGGTGTGTATTTTGGAAGAAACACGAACAATCGACTTTTTCGACCGAACTTTTCATTTGTCAGAGAATAATACGAATATTAAACAAGAATGTTTAGCTGGATTGACGACTTTTGTTTCAATGGCCTATATTCTTTTTGTTAATCCAAGCGTACTAGGAGTAGCCGGAATGGATAAAGGGGCGGTTTTTACTGCAACTGCTTTATCAGCAATTATTGGATGTTTTTTGATGGGAATTTTGGCTAATTATCCAATTGCGATTGCTCCGGGATTAGGTGATAATGCTTTCTTCACTTATTCGGTTGTATTAGCAATGGGAATTCCATGGCAAAAGGCAATGGCTGGTGTTTTTGTTGCCTCTGTCTTGTTTACGATCTTGTCTTTCCTTAAAGTGCGGGAGATTGTAATTAATGCTATTCCTAAAGACTTGAAATACGCAATGGCTGCGGGGATAGGAATATTTATCTCTTTTGTTGGTTTGCAGGGTGGTGGAATCATTGTTTCAAGTAAATCATCACTAGTTGAATTAGGATCGCTAACAGTTCCTACAACCTGGATTACAATCTTTGGGATTTTCTTGATTGCAATTTTAATGGTCAAAAAGGTTCCAGGAGCAATTTTTATCGGCTTAGTTGCAACAACGCTTCTTGGCTTATTAACGGGATTGGTTAAGATGCCGGATCATCTAATTTCAATGGCTCCTAGTTTAGAACCAACTTTTGGGGTGGGAATTAAGTTCTTGCCAACAATGACTGATCCAAAGATGTGGGCTGTTGTCTTAATCTTCTTATTGGTAGCTTTCTTTGACACTGCTGGAACCTTAGTTGGGTTAGCCCAAGAAGCAGGATTAATGAAAGATAATAAAATGCCCCGTATTGGTCGTGCTTTAATGGCCGATTCGCTTTCGATGTTAGGAGGGGCGGTAATGGGAACGACTCCAACTTCTGCCTATGTTGAATCCTCAGCCGGTATTGCGGTTGGTGGAAAAACAGGTCTGACTGCGATTGTAACGGGAACGCTTTTTATTTTAAGTATGGCTTTTTCTCCTTTACTCGAAGTTGTTACTACTCAAGTGACCGCCGCTGCTTTAATTGTGGTCGGAGTATTGATGGTTTCCGCCTTGAAAGATATCGAATGGGATAAATTTGAAATTGCACTGCCGTCATTCTTGGTTGCTATTGGAATTCCGCTAACTTATAACATTTCTTATGGGATTGCATTTGGTTTTCTTACGTATCCGATCTTAATGGTTGCCGCAGGACGCCGCAAAGAAATAAACGTTGTGATGTGGAGTATGTTCTTTGTTTTTATTGCATTGCTGTATATTTTGAATGTTTTGCCGAAATAAAAAACACCCTAAGATTGTTGAACTTAAACGATCTTAGGGCGTTTTGGTTTAGAGTGATACATAAAAAGAGGCCGGGGAAAAACTCCTAGTTGAAAATAAAAATCCGTACAATGAATTCTACAAAGATTCATTGTACGGATTTTTATGTACACAGGAAATCGTTCCTGATATGATGTAATTACCCCTAAAAACAAACAAAGAGGAGCGATTTTCATGTATCAAAATTATATCACAGTGCAAACAGAATTCGTACTAAATTATGATTATAATGTTCCATCAAGACATATTGTACGTATGATTGATGCTTTTGTAGATTCGATTCCACAAGAAATTTTATTGGATGACAAAGTAGCGACTACCGGTCGCCCACTTTCTCATCCAGCGATTATGCTTAAAATTTTATTATTTGCCTATTCACGTCAAACTTATTCTGGTCGGAAAATTGAGTTGATGCTTGAAGGGAATTTACCAATGCGTTGGTTGGCACGTGATCATACCTATAGTTACCATACAATTAATAATTTTCGCCAAAGTCAACAAGCTAATAATTTAATCAAACGTTCTTTTGTGTACTTTACGATGGCATTAAAGGATCACGGACTAATTCAAGGTGATGCTTTCTTTATTGATGGGACAAAGCTTGAGGCAGATGCCAATAAGTATTCATTTACTTGGCGTCGAGCTGTTGAAAAATATCATGCAAAATTAAAAGAAAAAACAATCAAACTTTACGAAGATTTAGTCGAAAAACGGGTAGTTAAAGCGATGAGTCCAGAACTAGTGGAAACCGCTAATGGAATGGCTCTTATGGCTGAAAATATTGATGATAAAATCAGTGAATTGAATGAAGAAATAGCTCAAGAACCTAAAGTAATCAAGGGTGGTTCAGTTAAGAAACGACGACGCCGTTTCTTAAAAAAGATTCATCGACAATTAAAAGAAGACTTTATACCTCGTGCTAATAAGTATGAAGAAGCAGAAGATATTTTTAAGGGCCGCAATAGCTTTTCAAAAACAGATCATGATGCCACATTCATGTGTATGAAAGAAGATCCAATGAAAAACCGAGAATTGAAACCTGGATACAACTTACAAATCGCTACCCACAATCAATTTGTTCTTGATTATGCCTTATATTCTAATCCGACAGATACTAGAACATTAGTACCATTTCTTGCTCAATTTCATTCTTTAGATTTCTTTGATCATATCGTGGCTGATGCAGGGTATGGTAGTGAATATAATTACACGACAATTATTGATCAGTTTGAAAAACAGCCTGTTATTCCATATACGACTTACCAAAAGGAACAGAAACGAGAATACAAAACTGATCCAACTAAATCACAAAACTGGCAATATAATGCCGAAGATGATTATTATATTGACCATCTAGGAGTTCGTTTTAGTTTTTATCGTTACAGTCGAAGAATTGATAAATATGGATTTAAACGTGATTTTAAACTTTATCGGGCAGATAAACATCAATTATCAGTACAATTAGATCAATTAGCGAAAACACCAAGTGGACGTCAACGCTATATGCAAGTTAATCCAACTTGGAATTACTATAAAGCTAAAGTTAAAGCAACCCTCTCAAGTGACGAAGGTAAGGCAATTTATCGTCGACGTAAGTACGATGTTGAACCCGTTTTCGGTCACATGAAGAGGGATTTTGGCGTACGCCGAACACATTTACGTGGGCAACGCGCTGTGGAAAATGACACCGGATTTACACTAATGGCTATGAATTTAACAAAATTGGGAAAGTTAGTAGCTCAAGCAGGGACAAAATTAATTAAAAAAGGAAAAATCCGAACCATAATTTCTGGAAAATCAAAAATTATGGTTCGGATTTTAATATTCAGAGGAAGGAATTTAATAGTTAATTCCCAGCCTCCTTTTTTAGAGTTGAACCAACAAGTAATACCTAGTGATTACTTGTTGTAGAATTCAACGATAAGAGCTTCATCAATATCAGCGTTCATATCTTCACGTGCTGGAATGCGGTTAAGCTTACCTTCAAGCTTGTCGGCATCAAAGTCAACGTATGAAGGACGAGAAACAACAGCTTCCACAGCGTTCTTGATGATGTCTAAGTTCTTAGACTTGTCACGAACGGCGATGATTTGACCAACCTTAACTTCGTATGATGGAATGTCAACACGCTTCCCATCAACAGTGATGTGACCGTGGTTAACTAATTGACGAGCTTGACGACGAGTAGTAGCTAAACCAAGACGGTAAACCATGTTATCAAGACGACGTTCAAGCAATGCCATAAAGTTGGCACCGTGAGTACCTTCCTTAATCTTGCCGGCACGAACGAAAAGGTTTGAGAATTGACGTTCAGTCATACCGTACATAAAACGTAGCTTTTGCTTTTCACGTAATTGTGTACCATATTCTGAAAGCTTACCGCGACGATCACGACCGTGGTCACCAGGAGCGTAAGCCCGACGTGCTAATTCTTTACCAGTACCTGAAAGTGAAACGCCAAGACGACGTGAAACACGCCAACTTGGACCAGTGTAACGAGACATAAATAAATTCCTCCAATAATTTTAGTTGGAGTAAAATAATCCGATTGTGAGCTTGGCATTCGTGCAGGCTGATTTGAATCTTTCACCCTAGCAGCCGGGTTACTAAAAACACCGCTTGGCACCAGTCTGTTGACGAGCTTGCTCCTCACTGCTGCATTATTTTACACAAAGTATAGTGTACAACGGTTCGTAATAATAAGTCAATCTTTTCTTTAGAAACCTCGTAACTTTTTTAGCAGAATGATGAACAATATAAAAGTTTATTAAACGTAGATGTTTTTTCATATCTTTTAAAGCACGTTCATTGTGGTATGCTATAATTTTGAATAGGATTATACGGATAATTATTGTGCAAGAGCAATAAACAATAAAAAGTAGTAGGTGGAAAAAGTGGTTTTTCAAGTATTGATTGGTATTTTAATTATTGTTGTAGCAATATTAGCTTGCGTATATTTTTATCAACGACGAGCTGTTAAACAGATCAACGACTTAATGGAAAGCGAGAAAAAGCTAGCGGATCAAGAAGTTGACCAGCAGATCAAAAATGTTGAAGAATTGCAACTAATCGGGGATGCTAAAAAGCAATTCGAAACAATTAAAAACAAGTATGAAAAACAAGTGCGACCAGCAATTACGGCCTTTAATAAACGAGCTCCCCAATTGTTAGCAGATTCACGGACGAGCAAGTTACTGACAATCAACATTCAGATTCGTGACCTGCAAGCAGATTTAGCAAAGTTAACGACAACTCTTCAGCAGATCCAAAAAGACTTGCAGCATCTTCGGCAACAACAACATACCCATAAGCAAGCGGTCGAGCAGATTAAAAATAAATATCGTCAATTCCACCGGCAACTAAATGAGAAGAGCTTCGAATATGGAGACAGTGAAAAGCAGTTAAATAGCAGGTTAAATGAATTGGAAGATCAATTCGCGCAATTTACTGATTTAACTAATAAGGGCGATATTGAGGCGGCTCAAGAAATTTTAAGCAATTTGCAATCTGAAAACGACAAATTTGAACAAGACCTTAAGAAGATTCCTCAGCTCTATAAGCCAATTGCAACTGAGTTTCCAGAACAATTATCCGAGCTAAAAAGTGGTTATGAGACACTTGTAAAGCAAAATTTCCACTTTACGGAGAAAAATATTGATAAGCAAATTGAGCAACTCCAAGCTAAACTGGATCAGACGATTGACCAACTTAACAATTTACAATTAGATGTTGTGGAACAATCTAATAAAGATCTTAGTGACCAGATTGATTACTTATACGGGGTAATGCAAAAAGAAATTGATGCTAAGAATGAAGCTGTTCATTTGATTGAAGTGATGAAGGACTTCACAAAACACGCTCAACGGCAAAATGACGAACTTGGTGTAGAATTAGACCGGTTAAGTTTGAATTACACACTTACTAATCATGAACAAGAAACTGTTCGTGAACTTGGTGAACAAATTAAAGCGATTATTAAGCAGTATCGTGATGACACAGAAGCAGTTGCCAATAAAACGGCTGTTTATAGTCAGGTGCTTGATCGACAAAAGTCTAACCAAAAGAACTTGACTGAAATTGAAAAAAGCCAAGAAAAACTTAACGATGAAGTTGCTAAATTACAGACCGATGAGCAACGCGCCCGTCAAATGCTTCAAAAATATTCCACCCAAATTCGTACAATTCATCGGCAAGTAGAACAGTTGAACCTTCCTGGCTTACCTAAAGATTACTTAGATTACTTCTTTGGTGTCAGCGATGAGATTAAAAAGTTAGCTGATGAATTGAATGAGTATAAGATCAATATGGATGAAATTACGAAGCAACTAATTATCGTTGAATCAGACCTAGACACATTAAATGACAAGACTGATATTCTTCGGGATAGTGCGGAATTAACTGAACGATTCCAACAATATGCGAACCGGTTTAGTGATAACGAAAAGATTGCAGCAGCCGCTAAAAAATCCCAAGAACTTTTTAAGCAATTTAACTACACAGCAAGTTTAGAGGCAATTGCGACAGTTTTAGAGGAGATTGAACCTGGTAGCTACAAACGAATTGAAGATACTTATTATCGTGAAATTGGTAAAAATTAAAAGACTTGAGAGGAAATTAGGCAAAGGATCCTGATTTCCTCTTTTCATTATTAATGATAGTGATAATTAATGCCTAATAGCTAATTTTCTGTTATAATATAAAACCGTTTTAAGAAGAGTCGAAATCTTCAGCAGTAGCCTATCCTATACTGTTGAAATCATAATCAGAGTAGGTTACCCATTTGTAACAACCCTGTGTATTATTTTTAGGAAGGAAATTAGTATGATCTATTTTGATAATAGTGCGACGACAAAGATACTACCGGATGTTTTGTCGACATACGAAACTGTGAGTCAAAAGATTTGGGGGAATCCAAGCAGCTTACATAATTTTGGTGAAAATGCTTGGAACCTTCAAGAGCAGGCACGCCAGCAGATCGCAAAGCTATTCGGGGTTAAGCCTAGTGAGATTATTTTTACTAGTGGTGGTTCTGAAGGAGATAACTGGGTAATCAAAGGAACTGCAATGGCTAAGCACCGTTTTGGCAAGCACATTATTACGACCAGTGTTGAACATGCGGCTGTAAAAAATGCATTGGAGCAACTAAAAGACTTCGGATTTGAGGTTACTTATCTCCCGGTTGATAAAGAAGGACGGATCAATCCTGCTGATGTTAAAGCCGCTATTCGCCGAGATACTATTTTAGTGTCTATCATGGCCGTTAATAATGAAATTGGAACGATTCAGCCAATTAAAGAAGTGGGAGAAATCCTTAAAGATTATCCAAATATTCACTTTATGGTGGATGCTGTTCAGGCTATTGGTAAAGGATTAGATAACCAAGTATTTAGTGATCGCGTTGATTTTGCCACTTTTTCTGGTCATAAATTTCATGCTCCACGAGGAACTGGTTTTGTTTACGTTAAGAGCGGTCGTAAGTTAGAACCCTTGATTGCTGGTGGTGGCCAAGAGCGGACACTACGAAATGGGACAGAAAATACACCAGGTAATGTTGCGATGGCAAAAGCAATTCGGTCAGTAAAAGAAAATGAGGCAGAATCAGTAAAACGTGAACAAGCAGTCAAAGAACGAATTTACAACCATTTAAGTAAATTTGATCATGTAAAATTGATTTCTGGCCGCGATCAAGGTTTCGCTTCCCATGTACTATGCTTTGCGATTGTAGGAGTTCGGGGTGAAACGATTGTTCATGCCTTCGAAGACAAGGATATCTATATCTCAACTACTAGTGCTTGCTCGTCTAAAAAGCATTCCGAAGCCGGAACATTAGCTGCCATGAAAGTTCCAGAAAATGTTGCGACAAGTGCAGTTCGGATTAGCCTTGGGGATCAAAATACCCTTGAAGAAGCTGATCAGTTTAATAAAGCATTTGATGAATTATACGCTGGCTTTAAGAAAATTATTGAATAAAATCTGAAAGGAGGACATAACGTGCAATATACAGAAATCATGGTTCGTTATGGTGAGCTTTCGACAAAGGGACATAATAAAAAGTCCTTTATTGATCGTTTAGGGGTAAACGTACGAAAGGCCCTTCATAGCTTTGACCAGGTAAAGGTGCATGCCCAACGTGATCGGTTGCATGTTGAATTAAATGGGGCTGACTATGATCAAGTAATGAATCGCTTGAAGTTAGTGTTTGGGATTCAAAACTTCTCTCCATCAATTAAAGTTGATAAGACATTTGAAGCGACTGCAGAGGCAGCAGCGCAAATGATCGCTGAACAAGTTGATAAACCAATTACCTTTAAAGTGGAAACTCGTCGGTCAGATCACCAATTTGCAATTGATACCTTTGAAATGAACAACAAGCTAGGAGGATACCTCTTAGATAAGTTTCCTGATAAATTAAAAGTTGATGTTCACCATCCAGACCTGACTTTACGGGTTGAGATCCGTCTTAATGGGATTTTCCTTTCAAGTGAAACGATTAAGGGTGCCGGTGGTTTGCCAGTTGGTACTGCTGGTAAAGGAATGATGATGATGTCTGGGGGAATTGATTCACCAGTAGCTGCTTACCTTGGGATGAAGCGTGGTGTTTCAATGGAAATGGTTCACTTCTTTAGTCCGCCATATACTAGTCCCCAAGCTTTAGCAAAGGCCAAGCAACTAACTGAACGGCTTGCAAAATATAGTGGAAGTATTAAGTTTATTCAGGTGCCATTTGCTGAAATTCAAGAAACAGTCAAGGAAAAAGTTCCTGAAGGTTACTTAATGACAATTCAACGGCGGATGATGCTTCGGTTGGCAGCTGCCTTAATGATTAAGCGTCATGGCCTGGCTATCTTTAATGGTGAATCATTAGGTCAAGTTGCTTCTCAGACAATGGAAAGTATGCTAGCGATTAATGATGTAACTTCTTATCCGGTATTGCGACCAGTATTGTCATTTGATAAGACTGAAATCATTAAAATTGCCCAAGATATTGATACTTATGACCTTTCGATTCTTCCATATGAAGATTGTTGTACTGTCTTTACGCCGCCATCGCCGAAAACCCGGCCAAACGTTGAGCGGGCTCGTGAATACGAAAAACGACTTGATATTGAAGGACTAATGCAACGAGCTCTTGATGGGATTGAAATTACGGAAATTCATCCTGGTGAAGATTATTTAAATCAAAATGAAGATGTTTTTGCTGAATTACTTTAATTAGGCCTTGACGAGGTTTGATAATTTAGCTATGATACACTTTAATAAGCATTGACCGAAAGAGTAGTAAAGCGGCACCTAAAAAGCGAGATCCTGATAGTGAGAGAGGATTAGTTAAACTTTATGAAGGTAGTTCGGGAGCTGATATACTGAAATTAATAGTAGGTATGTCCGGTTCATTTACCGTTATGAAATGATAAAGTGGAGTATTTTATACTCAAATTAGGTGGTACCGCGATGATTCGTCCTATCGATTGTGATAGGGCGTTTTTTTAGTTAATGCACAAAATAAAAATGAAGATTGTTTTCTGAAAGGAGTTTCTGCCATGACAGAAAAAGATATGTCAACCAAGTACGATCCAGCGGTGGTTGAAGAAGGCCGATATCAATGGTGGATTGACCAAGGATTCTTTAAACCAAGTGGTGACAAAAAGGCTCACCCATATTCAATTGTTATCCCACCACCAAATGTTACTGGGAAGTTGCACTTAGGCCACGCTTGGGATACAACTTTACAAGATATGATTATTCGACAAAAGCGGATGCGGGGTTATGATGTATTATGGGTTCCTGGAATGGACCACGCTGGTATCGCTACCCAAGCGAAAGTTGAAGCCCGTCTTCGTAAACAAGGAATTTCTCGTTATGACCTTGGTCGTGACAAGTTTGTTCAACAGGTTTGGGACTGGAAAGATGAATATGCTGATATTATTCACCAGCAGTGGGCTAAGATGGGGATTTCGGTGGATTATGACCGCGAACGTTTTACCCTTGATGAAGGATTAAATAAGGCTGTTCGGAAAGTCTTTGTTGATCTCTACAATAAGGGCTTAATTTATCGTGGAACTTACATCATCAACTGGGATCCACAAGCACGGACGGCCCTATCAGATATTGAAGTTATTCATAAGGATGATAAGGGTGCATTCTACCATGTCAAGTATCCATTTACTGATGGAACTACTTTTAACGGTAAAGATTATATTGAAATTGCTACTACTCGGCCAGAAACAATGTTCGGGGATGAAGCAGTTGCCGTTAACCCTAATGATGAACGTTACAAGGAATTAGTTGGTAAGAAGGTCATGGTACCACTTGTCAACCGGGAAATTGAGATTATTGCTGATGACTATGTAACGCCTGAGTTTGGTACCGGGATGGTTAAGATTACCCCCGCCCATGATCCAAACGACTTCAAGGTAGGTAAGCGTCACAATCTTCCTGAACTGAATACAATGAACGAAGATGCTTCCATGAACGAAAATGCTGGTAAATACGAAGGTATGGACCGCTTTGAAGCTCGGGAAGCGATCGTTAAGGACCTTCAAGACCAAGGTTACATGTTGAAGATTGACCCAATTGTTCACTCTGTTGGTCACTCAGAACGGACAGGGGTACAAGTTGAAGCTCGTCTTTCAACACAATGGTTTGTTAAGATGAAGCCATTAGCCGAAGCAGCTCTTAAGAACCAAGATACTGATGACCGGGTTAATTTCGTTCCAGAACGATTTGAACACACCTTTACGCAATGGATGGAAAATATTCATGATTGGGTTATTTCTCGTCAATTATGGTGGGGTCACCGGATTCCAGCTTGGTATAACAAACAGACTGGTGAAGTTTATGTTGGTATGGAAGCTCCTAAAGATGCCGAAAATTGGGAACAAGATAAGGACGTCCTTGATACATGGTTCTCCAGTGCACTTTGGCCATTTTCAACGATGGGCTGGCCTAATACTGACTCAGCAGACTTTAAGCGCTACTTCCCAACCAATACTTTAGTTACTGGTTATGACATCATCTTCTTCTGGGTTTCCCGGATGATTTTCCAATCACTTGAATTTACGGGTCGGGCACCATTTAAGAATGTTCTTCTTCATGGTTTGATTCGTGATGAACAAGGGCGAAAGATGAGTAAATCCTTGGGGAATGGTATTGACCCAATGGACGTTATCAAGAAGTACGGAGTAGATGCCCTACGGTGGTTCTTAATTACTGGTTCAACTCCTGGTCAAGATATTCGTTTTAGCTACACTAAGATGGATGCAGCTTGGAACTTTATTAATAAGATTTGGAACGCGAGTCGTTACGTTATCATGAACCTTGGTGAGATGCCTGCTCCTGTCCTTCCTGATAAGAGTAAGTGGGATTTAGCTGATCGGTGGATTTTGAGTCGGTTAAATGCAACTGTAAAGCAAGTTAACGAACAATTTGACAAGTTTGAATTTGGTGAAGCCGGTCGGGCGCTTTACAACTTCATCTGGAATGATTTCTGTGACTGGTATATCGAAATGACTAAGGAGAAGCTCAATAATGGGACTGACGAAGAAAAGAATGATACTAAGAATATTCTTGGTTACGTTCTTGATCAGACCTTGAAGATGTTGCATCCAATCATGCCATTCGTTACCGAAAAATTATGGCAATCAATGCCGCATGATGGTGAATCAATTATGGTTGCAGATTACCCAGTTGCTAATGCTGAACTTAATGATCCAGCTGCAACTGAACAAATGAATAGTTTGATTGAATTGATTAAGGCTGTTCGTAACATTCGAAATGAAGCTAATGCACCAATGTCTAAACCAGTTGATATTTTGGTAAAGGTTGATAACGATCACTTGGCTCAGATGTTGAATGATAATCGTGACTATATTGAACGTTTCTGTCATCCAGAAAACTTAACTATTGGTAAAGATGTTGAAGCTCCTAAGCTTGCAATGAGCGGGATTTTAACAGGAGCAGAAGTTTACATCCCAATGGCTGAATTAGTTGATCTTGATGAAGAACGCGATCGGATGGAAAAAGAAATTGCTAAACTTGAAAAAGAGGTAGAACGTTCACAAAAGAAGCTTGGCAATGAAAAGTTTGTTAATAACGCGCCAGAAAAGGTTGTTGAAGCTGAACGGCAAAAGGCAACGGAATGGCAACAAAAATTAGCAGCTGCCAAGGAACGTCTTCAATCACTTCAACAAGCATAGTGTCAATTTATAGTAGGATAATTAGTATTTTTAACGATAAATGAAAATTATATCATTTTATTAAATAGGTTAGACTACTGTGGGAATGCTATTAGCTATAACATTTATAAATGTAGTTTAAAAATAGATTAAAAAAGGAATCGGCAATTGTTGATTCCTTTTTTCTTAGTAGTGCGCCCGGCATGGGTATTAGCTAGGTGGTGAAAGTCCGCTATGGGCCGTAGTAGTCGGAACCATGAGCTGAGGACAAGGGTGTCCACCGTGAGGTGGAATCTGAAGGAAGTCTAAGGCAAAGTACTGCATCGATGAACAAGAAGTAGCTATAAGGCTGGAATTAACTGGATAAGGCTGCTAGACAAGTTGAAGTCCAATACTACTCGAAGTTGGTCTCAGTAAAGCTAACGATGACATGGTACGAAAGCTAATATTCTTACCCGGGGAGATCTGGCCTACACGTTTCCGACAAGAGGAATAAGTTTAATTTCCACAGAAACAAGCGGTGCAGTGATGCAGTGTTGAGTAAGCCAGAAGTCAGCCGAGGTCATAGTAGTTTGAATAATCAGATGAAGGACTGAACGACAATAACTTGTAACTTATATCGGAGGTGTAATCAGGTGCGACAATCGCAGAAAACAGAACAACAAGCTGACCGCTTGTCGAGGATAGGTTTGGAAAACCGAAAGTACACAAGGGCGCGTAGTACCGGTTATGGTGAAGGTAAAGGTATGAGTGTCACTATCCAAGACCTGGTCTTGGATCGCAATAACCTTAATCAGGCTTATTTGCGAGTTAAGAGAAATAAAGGAGCAGCAGGCGTTGACGATATGACAGTCAATGACCTTCTGCCATATCTCAGAGAAAATAAGACGGAACTGATCGCTAGTTTGCGTGAGGGCAAGTATAAACCAGCTCCAGTCAAACGGGTAGAAATTCCGAAGCCTAATGGTGGAGTAAGAAGACTTGGAATACCAACGGTGGTGGACCGAATGGTTCAACAAGCTGTAGCCCAAATTCTTACGCCTATCTTTGAGCGTATTTTCTCTGATAATAGCTTTGGCTTCCGTCCCCACCGTGGGGCCCATGACGCTATTTCAAAAGTAGTAGATCTTTATAATCAAGGTTATCGAAGAGTTGTCGACTTAGACCTAAAAGCCTATTTTGATAACGTTAATCATGACTTGATGATTAAGTATCTCCAACAATATATTGATGACCCATGGACACTAAGACTCATTCGTAAGTTTCTAACTAGCGGAGTCTTAGACCATGGGCTTTTCGCTAAGAGTGAAAAAGGAACCCCACAAGGAGGGCCATTGTCACCACTACTGGCGAACATCTATCTAAATGAGTTGGACGAAGAGTTGACTAGACGTGGTCACCACTTTGTGCGCTATGCGGATGATTGTAACATCTATGTTAAAAGTCAACGAGCCGGAGAACGAGTAATGCGAAGCATTACCCAGTTTCTAGAAAAGCGCTTGAAAGTTAAAGTGAACCCAGATAAAACCAAAGTCGGTAGCCCGCTACGGTTGAAGTTTCTTGGCTTTTCGTTGGGTGTAGACCACAATGGGGCCTACGCCCGTCCAGCTAAGCAATCGCAACAACGAGTAAAGAAAGCACTGAAGTTATTAACTAAACGTAATCGTGGAATATCTCTGACAAGAATGTTTGAAGAAATTCATCGAAAAATGCGTGGGTGGCTTCAGTACTACTCAATTGGGAAACTAACTAACTTTATTCAACGCCTTGACAAGTGGTTGAGGGTCCGAATAAGGCAGTATATTTGGAAGCAATGGAAAAAGTTTAAAACTAAGGTAACTAACTTACAGAAGTTGGGGCTGCCCCAGCATGATGCATATGTCTTCGCTAGTACCCGAAAGGGCTACTGGCGAACTGCACATAGTAAGACCTTGAGCTATTCTCTAACTAATAGAAAACTGGAACAACTCGGACTTATGAATATGTCCAAGACGCTCCAGTCAATTCAATGTGATTAAGTTGTCGAACCGCCGTATACGGAACCGTACGTACGGTGGTGTGAGAGGTCGATAATTGAACTAATCAATTATCTCCTACTCGATTGAAAAAGTAATCATCCATCACTTAAAAATATTTATCTATTGATAAGGGTTAAATAACTGATAATTAAGCGGTTTATTTAAAAATTATTTCACCTATTTGCCATTTATTTATTGTAATTATTTATCACAAGTATTATGATTAATTGTGGAGAAACAGGAAACGGTTTCAACTATTCTTTTTATCGATATACTTCGGAGGGAGGTATTTATAATGACTATTCTTAGTCTGGCACGTTTCCAATTTGCCATGACGACGGTTTACCACTTCTTCTTTGTTCCTTTCTCTATTGGAACAGCTTTTATCGTCGCCATTATGGAAAGTATGTACGTTTCAACTAAAGACGAGACGTACAAAAAAATGGCAAAATTTTGGGGGAATATTTTCTTGCTTAGTTTTGCTGTCGGTGTTGTTACAGGTTTGATTCAGGAATTCCAATTTGGGATGAACTGGTCAGATTACTCACGGTTTATGGGTGATATCTTTGGTGCTCCATTAGCCCTCGAAGCTTTGCTATCATTCTTTATTGAATCAACATTTATTGGCTTATGGGTATTCACCTGGAAAAAGGTTAAGCCAGGGTTGCACCTTTTCTTTATTTGGATGACAAGTTTTGGCTCTTTAACATCTGCTTTATGGATTTTAACTGCCAACTCATTCATGCAACACCCAGTTGGTTATGAAATCAAGGGTGGCCGTGCAGTAATGGTTAATTTTGGTGCATTGCTTAAAAACCCCCAATTATGGTATGAATTTGGGCATGTTATCCTTAATGCTATCATGATGGGTGGAATTATTATTGCTGGTTTAACAGCATTCCAACTTCTCAAGAACCAAAAACTTTCTGAAGCTAATAAGAAGTTTTATAAGAAGTCAATGCGGTTGGGTCTTTTAATTTCATTGATTTTCTCTATTGGTGGGATTGCGTTAGGGGATGCCCAGATGCAATACTTAATCAAAGAACAACCAATGAAATTTGCAGCTACTGAAGATGTCTTCACGACTACTGGTAAGCATGCGCCGTGGACAATTGTCGGTATTGCTGATATGAAGGACCATGAAGTAAAGGGAAATATTGATATTCCATATGCCCTAAGTATTTTGTCATACCACAAAACTACTGGTGCGGTTACCGGGATGAATGAACTTAATGCCCAATATAAGAAAAAGTACGGCAAGAATCTTGATTACTACCCACCAGTAAATACACTATTCTATAGTTTCCGGATTATGTGTGCGGTCGGTGCTTGGATTTTCTTAGTTTCACTTGTCGGATTAATTATGACTAGGGAAAAGAGCATGAAACCACTTGCACAACGCCGCTGGGCACTTTGGTGTATTGCAATTACCACTTTCTTACCATTTATCGGTAATACTGCTGGTTGGTTTGTAACAGAATTTGGTCGTATTCCATGGACAGTTTATGGCCTGTTTACAATTGCCGAAAGTGTATCGCCAAATGTTTCAGTTGGATCATTATTGACATCAAATATTGTTTACTTTGTATTATTTACAACTCTTGCAATTACATTAATTTGGTTGATTGTTCTTGAGTTACGTAAAGATCCATCGGAAGCAATTGAACCTAAATTCAAGAAGGTTCTTGACCCATTTGACAAGGAGGCGTTCTAGATGAGTTTTCTTCAATTATTATGGTTTGTATTGATTGGAGTGCTTTTTGCCGGCTTCTTCTTCCTAGATGGATTTGATTATGGGGTAGGAATGGCGGTTGAAACACTTGCTCATAATGAATCAGAGCGTGATCAACTTGTGCGGACAATTGGACCAGTTTGGGATGCAAATGAAGTGTGGCTAATCACTGCTGGTGGTGCAATGTTTGCTTCATTTCCATATTGGTACGCTAGTCTTTTCAGCGGCTATTATTTAATCTTAATGATTATCCTAGCTGGTTTAATTATTCGTGGTGTTTCCTTTGAATTCCGCAAAAATAGTCCAATGCCACAAAAACGGATTTGGGATTGGGCATTAGCAATTGGTAGTGCCATCGTTCCATTTTTCCTCGGAATTATGTTTGTTAGCATGATTCATGGAATGCCAATTGATGCTAACGGCAATTTTCACGCAGGATTCTTTGATTATTTCAACTGGCTTTCAGTTGTTGGCGGAATTGCCTTATTGCTATTAACCTACTTACATGGAATTAATTATATTGCCTTAAAGACGACTGGTCCGGTTCAGGAACGAGCCCGGAACTATGCTGAATTTTTGTACTGGATTCTTTATGCTGGCGAAGTTGTCTTTGCATTATTATTAATCTTTATGACTGACTTTATGGCTGTTCACCCAGTTGGTACAATCATCATGCTTGTATTGATTGTTGGTTTCTCAGTCTTGGCTCAAGCGGAGACCTTTGCTGGTCATGAATTGGTTGCATTTATTTCAAGTGGGTTAACCTTAGTATCATTGGTTGTATTGATCTTTATTGGTCTCTTCCCACGGGTACTAATTAGTAGCATTAGTCCGAAATACAGCATTCTTATTCAAAATGCTTCCTCAACAGAATATACGTTGACAGTGATGACAATTGCTACTTGCTGTCTTTTACCATTTGTTTTGGCATATACAATCTGGGCTTACTGGATTTTCCGTAAACGGATTGCAATGCCAGCTATTTCGGAGGTTAAATAAAAATTTATGATTGATCGACTACTCTTCAAAATCGAGGGGAGCAGACATATCATGATTATGCTTGTGGAGCTTTATGTCCTGCAAGCTTTTCTTATCCTTGGTCAGGGATTAAGTTTGGCTGCTTTACTAACAGGCTTATGGCAGGGGCATTCTCTTTTAAGTCAAATATATGGCTTAGGTGGATTTGTTGCTTGTTACCTTTTGCGTCATGGGCTAACCGAAATTGGAAATGATTGGCTTGATAAGTATTCGGCTAATGCTGCCCAAAACTTTCGTCAGCAATTATTAAAAAAAGTCTTTGCGCTTGGACCAGTAATTGTGCAGCGGGAGGGAACCGGGAATATGGTTACTCTGGCCCTTGATGGCATTAAAGAAGTCGAAAATTATATTCGACTCATCTATAGCAAGGTGATTAGCATGATGATTATTCCCGTCATTATTTTGGTTGTCTGTTTTTGGCTTGATTGGATTTCTGGCATTGTTATGCTGTTAGTTTATCCTTTGATTGTTTTATTCATGATTATTTTAGGCTATGCAGCAAAGGCTAAGGCAGATCGACAGTTTGCAGCCTTTCAAATATTGTCTAATCACTTTATTGATTCTTTGCGGGGAATTGACACATTGAAGTACTTTGGCCTTAGTAAGAAGTATTCGCAAAGTATTTATCGGTCAAGTGAGCGTTTTCGCAAGTCAACAATGAGCGTGATTAAAGTGGCGATGTTATCGACGTTTGCTCTTGATTTTTTCACTACATTAGCTATTGCAATCTTAGCGGTCTTTCTTGGCTTACGGTTAATTAACGGTCACATATTGCTATTCCCGGCACTAGCAATTTTGATTTTGGCACCTGAGTATTTTTTGCCGATTAGGAACTTTGCAAGTGATTATCATGCAACATTGAATGGTAAAAATTCATTTCATGCTGTTCGGCGAATTCTTGAAATGCCATTACCTAAGAGGCCGACTGTTGAATTACACCAGTGGACAGGGGGTGATGAATTAAGTCTTGAGAATGTTGAGTTTATGTATCCTCAAAATGGCAGTGAATTAACAAATCTTGATTTAACAGTTAAGGGAAACCAAAAAATTGGCATTATCGGGATGAGTGGAGCTGGAAAGACAACTTTAATTAATCTTTTGAGTGGCTTTTTAGCGCCGACAAGTGGCCAAATTACCATTCAAGGGAAAAAAGTAACGACTTTGGATATTCATGACTGGCAAAAACAGATTCTCTACATTCCACAGACTCCCTATATTTTTGCAGATACGTTAAAAAATAATATTGCCTTTTATACTCCAAATGTCAGTGAAGATAAAATAAAAGAAGCAATTCATGTTGTCGGCTTAGATAATCTCGTTGTTGAATTGCCTCAAGGACTAGAGACGATGATTGGCAGTGGTCACCGAGCATTAAGTGGTGGGCAGGCACAGCGAATTGCCTTAGCACGAGCATTTCTTGATCCAGAACGTCGGGTAATGATTTTTGATGAACCGACCGCCCACCTTGATATTGAGACCGAGCTGGAATTGAAGAAAAGAATGCTTCCGTTGATGGAAAATAGGTTAGTCTTTTTTGCTACCCATCGTTTGCATTGGATGAAGCAGATGGATTACATTTTAGTATTGAAGAATGGCAAGTTAATTGAACAAGGAACATATCAGCAGTTGCTTGATGAACATGGTTACTTTACAGAACTGATGGATCAAACACGCGGAAAGGAGATAACCCATGAATAAGATTCCTTTACTTAAAGCAATGAAACATGATCGGTGGGTGAAACCCTTCCTGAAGCGTTACAAGTGGACCTTGGTATTAGCAATTACCCTTGGGATTGTTACCTTTATTTGTGCTAGTGGATTGATGTTCACCGCGGGCTATTTAATCAGTAAGTCCGCGACGATGCCGTTTAATATCTTGTTAGTATATGTTCCCATCGTTCTTACTCGTGCCTTTGGAATTTTTAGGCCGGTGACCAATTATTTTGAACGATTAGTTAGTCATAATTGGGTTCTTAAAATGACTTCTGCATTTCGGAAAAAGCTTTATGATTCGTTAGAGCAGGATGCCGTTTTCTTTAATAGTAAGTATCGAATTGGAGACATTCTTGGGTTACTTTCAGAAGACGTTGCCCACATTCAAAATTTGTATTTACGAACGATTTTTCCGATGCTAGTTGCATTTGGACTTTATGCCATTATCGTTATTGGAATGGGGATAATTTCTCCACTAATGGGGCTTTTAATGTTAGTTCTATTTGGGTTAATCATCATTGCTGTTCCCGTGTGGTCAGTGCTTGTTAATGGTGCGCGCCAGCAACTAGAAAAGCAATATACCAATACCTTGTATGCTGATCTCACTGATAATATCATGGGGATTACAGACTGGGTATTTGCGGGGCGAAGTGCGGATTACCTGCAGCACTATGATCAAAGCGAGAAAAACGTATTAGCATCTCAAAAAGCGATGAAACGTTTTGAGCATTGGCGTGATTTTATTCTTCAGGTAATGATTTTATTGGTGGTTGTTAGCCTTATTATATGGGGAGCAGCACGTTTCGGCGGTCATTGGGGAGGTAGTGCAAATTGGATTGCGGCCTTTGTTCTTTGTGTCTTTCCACTTGATGAAGTATTGTCTAGCTTGCCAGCAGCTGCTCAAGAAACTAATGTATATACGGATTCATTAAAGCGATTGAATGAATTACCACAACCACCTGTTCCTTCTAAGGCTAATATTGAGATTACCGCTCCTTATCATCTTAAAATTACAGATGTTTATTATCGCTATCCTAAAACAGAGAAGATGATCTTGCGGGGGATTAATCTTGATGTTAATCCAGGCGAAAAACTTGCCATTCTTGGTCGCAGTGGGGCTGGAAAGAGTACGTTAGCTAGTTTAATTCGTGGAGACCGGAAGCCTACTTCGGGCACTGTTACTCTTAATAATGTGCCAACGGATGAATTTGGTGATGAGATTTCGAATTATATTGGGATTGTTCACCAATCACCATATTTGTTTCATACCACAATCGTAAATAATATTCGTTTGGGAAATGAAGATGCGACAGAGGATCAAGTATGGGATGTTCTTGAACGTGTTGGGTTGGCCGCTATGATTAGACGACTGCCAAAAGGGCTTCATACGATGGTTGATGAGGCAGGGTTACGGTTTTCTGGCGGAGAGCGTCACCGGTTGTCTCTTGCCCGGATTTTGCTCAAAGATGCGCCCATTATCCTTTTAGATGAACCAACTGTAGGCTTAGACCCGGTAACAGAAGAAAAGGTAATTGAGACTTTTATGGAGCAGCTACAAGGAAAAACTTTGATTTGGATTACTCACCATTTACAAGGCATAGAAATGATGGATCAAGTTGTTTTTATCGAGGATGGTAAAATTTCAATGCAAGGCAGCCCGGCAGAATTACAAAAAACAAATGAACATTACCGGGCGTTAAAAATGGCAGATGAGGGTATCTAGCTAGTTTAGAAATGTTATAATAAATAGAACTCTTGATGAAGGGATGAATAGTAATGAAAGAAGTTGTTGTACTTGGAGCTGGTTATGCTGGCTTAAAGACAGTTGTTTTACTGCAAAAAAAGCTAAAAACTAATGTTCATATTACATTAGTTGATCGTAATGATTATCATTGCGAAGCTACTGATTTACACGAAGCTGCTGCGGGAACGCAAAGTGCTTCAGGGATCACTTATCCAATTAGTGATGTTATTAATCCGCAAATTACTACCTTTATTCAAGATGAAGTTGTAAAGATCGATCCTGATAAAAAGACGGTTAAGCTTGCTGGTCATGAAGAACTACTGCACTATGATTATTGTGTATTAGGGCTCGGTTTTGTTTCAGAAACCTTTGGAATCTCTGGTGCTGAAGAAAATGCATTACCAATGACTAATGTTAAAGAAGCCTTAGCAATTTATGACCATATCATTGCTAAAATGAAAGATTATCGTACCACTCACAATCCTGATGATCTTCAAATTGTTATTTGTGGTGGTGGATTTACTGGAATTGAATTGGCTGGGGCGCTTGTTGACGCTCGAGCAAGTTATGCCAAAATCGCTGGGGTTTCACCAGATGAAATTAAAATTACGCTGATTGAAGCTTCAACAAGATTACTTCCAATGTTTAGTGAAAAACTTGCTGAATATGGGGTAAACCTTGTTAAGAGCCTTAACGTGCAACTACTTGATGGTTCACGGATTAGCAAGATTGAACCTGGGAAGGTCATCTACAAGCATGGAGATGATGATGAAGAGTCCCTTAATGCTGGTACAATCATCTGGACAACTGGAGTAAGTGGTAATCCATTAATGGAAGAATGTGGCTTTGATGCTAAGCGTGGCCGGGTAATCGTTACTGACCACTTAACAGACCCTAAGCATGATGATATTTACATCATTGGGGATGTTGCTGCCGTAATGCCACCGGATGGTAAACGCCCATACCCAACTACTGCACAAATTGCCCTGGCAATGGCTGATTACACGGCTGAAGACATTGTTAGCCGTATTAAGACTGGCAAGCATGAAGCTAAGCCATTTACTTACAAGTCATTAGGAACAGTTGCTTCCGTTGGTAATACGCGAGCATTTGGTGAAGCAATGGGTCACGAATTACGTGGATATCCTGCTTCAGCAATGAAGAAAATTATTGCTGACCGTTCCTTGCTAGAAACAGGTGGTTTGAAAGAACTATTTGCTAAAGGCCGCTTTGACTTATATCACTAGAAAATGAATGAGGCTGAGAAAAAACTTTTGTTTTTTCAACAGCCTCGTTTTTATACTTATAGGCTAAAAAGTGTGGCTATAATAAATAAAGGGTGAAATAAATGATTAAAACTTATGATGAAGCATTATCTTTTATTCATGGACGAACACAATTCAAGAAAATTCCAACACTCACACGGATGAAACGATTTTTGGCAGAATTAGGAAACCCGCAAGAAGGGCTTAAATACATTCACGTTACAGGAACTAATGGTAAGGGATCAACTGTTGCAATGATGCGGTCTGCTTTACTAGAAAGCGGACTCACCGTTGGAAGTTTTACATCGCCTTTTATTACGCGGTTTAATGAACGGATTGAGTACAATGGAATCTCAATTAGCGATGATGACCTTTTAAGATTAGTTCAAAAAATCGCCCCAGTTGTCAAAAAACTTGATGATACCTTGGAAACAGGCGGACCAACTGAATTTGAAATTGATACAGCATTAATGTTTTGCTACATGGCTGAAAAGAAGCCTGATGTTGTATTGCTTGAAGTAGGAATTGGGGGACTATATGATTCTACCAATGTAATTACGCCAGTTGTTAGCGTGATCACGACAGTTGGCTGGGATCATATGAAGTATTTAGGCGATACTTTAGCTAAGATTGCGGCCCAAAAAGCAGGAATAATCAAAAAAGGCGTCCCAGTTGTTTTAGGTGACATTCCAACTGAAGCACGCGAAATTATTCTCGCAGATGCAAATGAGAAAAATTCCCCGGTTTTTGAATTAGGAAAAGACTTCACTGTTCACAAGCTTAATGGTCATCAGTTCCACGCGAAAATTCGGTATCAAGGAAAAAATCTGAAAAAAATAGAAACAATTCTTGGCTTGCCAGGTGACTATCAGATAGAAAACGCAGCAGTTGCTTTGATGGCTGTTGAGATTTTTATGGAGAAGCATGGACTGCCAATTGATCGTCGTGCTTTGATAGCGGGATTAGAAAATGCTACTTGGCCGGGTCGATTAGAAGAAATAAATACTACTCCCCTGGTCTTATTAGATGGCGCTCATAATCTTCCTGGTGTCCAGGCCCTAGTCCATACTATTAAGAATGATTTTGCCGATCGGGAAGTTTACCTTTTGGTGGCGATTCTGGCTGATAAGCAATATGAATTAATGCTTGGTGAATTAGCAAGTTTGGGGAATGTTCACCTAACCGTTACTCACTTTGCTGGTCCCGGTCCTAAAAGGCCAAGTGCAGACTTAGCAAAAGCTATTGCTGATATTCCAACTAAATACCTCATCCAGACTATTAACGACTGGCGATTAGGGATCGGGCAGGTGGCACGTCAAATGAGTGCGGATGATGTAATGATTATTACTGGTTCTCTTTATTTTGTTTCAGATGTTCGTAAATTCTTTTTAAATCGTCGTTTGTAAAATTAAGTTAGAAAAAGTAAAAAGCCATTTGTGATAGACTTTTGAATATCCCTAATCAAAAGAAAGGCAATCACAAATGACCTATAAACATCTTACCACACGTGAATTAACTCTCATAGCTGATTTTTGGTATCAAGGTACTAAAGCTTATCGGGCTGCTAAATTACTTCAGCGTAGTCAAGAAACCATCTATCGTGTTTATCGTTTCCTCAACGACGGTAAAACCATCGACCAATATCTTCAGACTTATCAGCGACATAAGCGTCGTTGTGGTCGGAAGCAGACCCAACTGCCAACTATCGAAGTTAACTATATCCATGCGCAAATCAAGGCAGGTTGGACTCCTGATACTATTATTGGTCGTCATGAACACCCAATTAGCTGCAGTATGCGCACCCTTTATCGCATGTTTGCCCGCAATCAGTATGGCTTTTCCGTTAAACAGCTACCGATGAAAGGAAAACGCCATCCCAATGGCTATGTGGAACATCGTGGTAAAGCTGGCCAATTAGGACGCAGTATCTATCAACGATATCGTGATTTTCCGCATTACCAACATGAATTTGGGCACCTTGAAGCTGATACAGTTCAAGGTAAAGCTCACCGCGGAGCGGTAATGACGCTAGTAGAGCGACAATCCAAAGTAATGATTGTCCTTAATATTCATCATAAAACAGACGAAGCAGTGAATTGCCAGCTTGATCAATGGCTCGCTAAACTGCCACGTCACTTTGTTAAATCAATTACTTTTGATAACGGGAAAGAATTTGCTGGATGGCGAGAAATAGCCAATAAGTATGATCTTCACACCTATTTTGCGGAAGTCGGTGCTCCCAATCAACGAGGGTTAAACGAAAATAATAACGGCCTCTTGCGTCGTGATGGTCTTAGTAAAAAGCTAGATTTTCGCGATTTACCAGACGAACTAGTCACTCAGCTAATGCATCGTCGCAACAATATCCCACGAAAATCTCTTAATTATCGTACACCATTAGAAGTATTCTTGAGTCATGTCACAGAAGAACAACTTTCACCTTTTTTCTAATTTAAATTGACATTTCAGGAATTAAAAAGTGTAAAAGCACAAATTTTTCGTATTTAAATATATAGAGTGTAAAAAGGAGAATTATTTATTTATGGAAAATGAAGTGATTAACGAATATACAAAATTAGTCTGGACGGCTATCCCTGATAAATCCTAAATTTCAAGAATAAGTTAGCCACTGGACTCAAATAAATAATACTGACCAATTGATTATTGGTTGATGGAGCTGTGATATCTCTTGGTAGAAGGCCTTACGATAGATATCCATTGACGAATGTCCATTAAACATAGCTCGTGGATAGTGATTCATCCAATCATTAGTCGCTATGATCTGAGCACTACTATAGTTATTTATAGCTTCACCTTTGGTAATCTCCTTGCGGAGAAACCGGTTATTGATCTCATTGGATCCACGTTCCCAAGGGGAATACGGATCAGCATAGAAAACATGATCGTGAACTTGTGTTAACTCACTAAATTCTGAACCGTTGTCAGAGGTTATTGTCTTAAAGATGCGATAGTAAGCATCTGTGCCCATTTTCTGGCGTAAATTTATAAAGAACTGATTTACTGCATGCGCAGTTTTACCAGCAATTTTACTCGTGATATTAACTCGTGAAAGGCGATCAGTCATTACTAGTACAACACTGTCATTACCGTTTTTCTGTCCCTGAACTGTATCTAGTTCCCAATGGCCAATTTCGGACCGTTGGTCCGCAGTTTGAGGTCGTTGAGCAATATTAGGCCCTAAGCACCTTTTAGCTTGCGGATGAGTTCGATGATGCTTACGTTTAGGTTTTTCAAAGAGGTCTAAATTGGACGTACGAAGCACACCCTCATTAATCCATTGATATAAAGTTACAACCGACTTTGGGATCAGGGTGCCATCATTCATTAAATCTCGAGCCTTATAAATAACCGCTTGTGGGGAGTAATGGTGGTCGTCAAACTCACCAAGCATTAGCTGATCAGCTAATCGTAAAAATTGCTTTGAAGAATAATATAAGCGACGACGACCAGAATGGCGGTGATGTTCAAGATATGTGGCCTGACCAGCTTCATAACTATAGATGTAGTAAGAATATTCGTAAATCTTACCATTAGATTTTTGACGACGAAGTTGGCGGACCGTACCACGGTTGAGCTCGTTATTAATTGTTTGATGATTAACTCCTAATTGGCGACCAATTGCGCGATTGGAAAGTCCTTGCGACTTTAAAGTCGCAATCATCACACGTTCTTCTTTAGTAAGATGAGCATTCTTTTTATGAGTAGTCAATAAACTAGTAGACATGGTATCATTTAAGTGCGTCATTTGACGGACATCCTTTCATATAGGTTTGGTTCACTTAATATGATACCTGATGTCACGCCGAATGGCGTTTTTTATTTACCACCAACTGGGTGGCTAACTTCATTCTATAATCCACCATCCCTGATAAATTGGGAACAAAAAAGCAGGAATTATGTCAACGTTTCTTACGTAAGTGTCCTAATCCCCTATCAATTAAACGGCTTTCACGCGTTGAAAAAAAATGAAATAAATGAATGGGCACCGGAAATGTTCAATTTTTTTGCTGCAATTGAATTAGGAAAAATAGTAACCAAAAGTCACGAAGAAATTATCGGCCATGCTTATTCGAGCATCGAATTAGGCCGCAAGATGGTTGACCATTTTCAAAGTGAGGAGCAAGAAAGTGTTTGTATTGCTTGTACAGATATCCATAACGAGATAATTGATTGGAAAATTTTGTTTGTAGGCGGCGGATGCGAATGTATTCTTTATCCTGATAAGATTTTTCAATATGCGCTCCGGTGTTCAGCTCAAGGAATTATTATGATCCACAATCATCCGACGGGAGACATTCATCCCTCCAAGCAGGATGAATCTTTCACTCGCCGCTTAGAACGAGGATGTGAGATTATTGGGCTTCATTTAGTTGACTTTATGATTGTTGGTCGTGATACATACCATAGTTGGCGTGAAGCTAGTTTCGTTAATGAGCTTAAAAAGTAAAGAAACTTTTAATTTATTGCAATAATTACGCTTTCTTTGTTCTTATTAATGTATATTAATGTTCGTATGTACCGAGTGGCTATGGTATAATATGCACGATATTAATTTGATTTTAAGACGAAGGGAAGAAGCAGATTGCTAGGAATTGGAACAAAAAATCTTGGCATTGACCTTGGAACTGCTAATACAATTGTCTACCTTGAAGGTAAGGGTATTGTATTAAGAGAACCATCAGTTGTTGCTCGTAATTCTAAGACTAACGAAGTAATCGCTGTTGGCAGTGATGCCCGTGATATGATCGGACGGACGCCAGAAAGCATTGTGGCTATCCGACCAATGAAAGACGGTGTTATTGCTGATTACGACACAACAGTTGCAATGATGAAGTATTATATTGATAAAGCACTAGGAAATAATGGTAAGCCATATGTTATGGTATGTGTTCCTAGTGGGATCACGGAAGTTGAAAAACGGGCAGTGATTGATGCTACTCGAGTTGCAGGTGCTCGTGATGCTTATGTTATTGAAGAACCATTTGCAGCAGCCATTGGAGCAGGTTTACCAGTTATGGATCCAACTGGTAGTATGGTTGTTGATATTGGTGGAGGTACTACTGATGTTGCTACCATTTCATTAGGTGGTATCGTCTCAAGTCGTTCAATTCGAATGGCTGGTGATAAGATGAATGATGCGATTGTTCAATATGTTCGCCAACATATGAATTTATTAATTGGTGAACGAACAGCTGAAAAGCTTAAATGGGATATTGGATCTGCATCTGTTGAAGCTGCTGAAGAAATGGGAACAACACAAGTTCGCGGTCGTGATCTTGTAACTGGATTGCCAAAGACAATGCAAGTATCCGCAAAAGATGTTTCAACGGCCCTCCAAGATGTTGTTGATAGCATTATTACGGCAATTAAAGGAACACTTGAAGAAACTTCTCCAGAAATTGCTGCTGATGTTATTGATCACGGAATTGTATTAACTGGTGGAGGCACATTATTAAAGCATTTACCAGATGTTATTGCAGATGCAACCAAAGTACCAGTGTTCATTGCTAACGATCCCCTTGACTGTGTTGCTATTGGTACCGGCGAGTCATTAAAGAGTATTGATGTAATGAAGAAAAAGTAAAATGATTCTCTGACAGTGACGTCAGCGATGAATCATCATTAGTACTAACTAATGACTGACGGGGCTGATTGCCAAGCAGGATTGTTTGGCAGGCCCCGTCTTAATTACCTTGTGTATGCATTGGAGGGTCATAATGCAGAAATTTTTTTCCAATCGCCGATTAGTTATTGCTGTGATAATTCTAGTTGTCTGTTTTGGACTAATGGCGGGTTCTGTTTCTTTACGGAATAGGCGAAATACACCACCGATCATCCAACAATTTGGAAATGATATTGTTGGTTTTGTTGATAGTGCAGTTGCTCTCCCTGTAAATTGGGCACAGACAAGCGTGAGTTCAATAAATGGGTTGATGAATACTTATTCTGAAAACCGTGAACTTAAACAGCAAGTAACTGAATTAGCACAAACTAAAGTCCGTGATCAGACCTTAGCTCATGAAAACAAACAATTAAAACAACAGTTAAAACTTAATAATTCAATGACCGACTATAATACAGTTACAGCGGCTGTGTTAATGCGCACACCTTCTTCATGGCAAAGACAACTCGTGATTAATAAGGGGCAATCTAGTGGTATTAAGAAGAATATGCCTGTTATGAGTGATAGTGGGTTAATTGGTCGGATTACAGAAGTAAATAAAACTAATAGTAAAGTTGAATTATTGAGTGATACCAGTGAATCATCAAACCGTTTTGCAATTACTCTTAATGGTCAAAATGGGAAAGTGATTAATGGGATTATCACCGGATATAATGCAAGAAATAACGAGCTTGAAATGGGACAAGTAACTTCTAAAGCTAAAATAAAAAAAGGTACCCGAGTAGTAACCAGTGGAATGGGTGGTGTGACACCTAAGGGACTTTATGTTGGTCGCGTGTCACGTGTCGGTAAAGATGATTATGGTCTCGCCCAGAAAATCTATATTACTCCAGCAACGGACTTTAATGATATTAATATTGTTACAGTTGCTGAAGCGGCCTCACAGGAGTGATAAATTATGTATCGTTTATCACGCTTAAAATATATATTCCCAATTGGTTTATTTGTATGCCTGTTTTTGGACGGCGCTTTAAGCCATGTGTGGGCACCATTATTTTTCAGCTATCCCTATTCAATGGTGAGTGAACTTGTCTTACTATGGTTAGTCTTATCGTATTTCTTTCAAGATGATATTGAGATTCCATTAATTCCATTTGCAATTGCTGCCGGTGCAGTTTATGATTTATACTTTTCGGGAATTTTAGGATTGTATATTTTCTTGTATCCATTAGTGGTAGAAATAACTAAAATTTTATCTCGTTATTTTAGTTCATCATTTCTTTCGATGATTATGATTTTCTTTGTTGATATTGTCATTTTTGAGACCTTTAATTATTGGGCATATTATTTAGTAAATATTACTAATGTTGGTTTTGGGGACTATCTTATTTATACGCTTGCTCCAACATTAGCATTGAATTTAATTTATTTTGTTGTCCTCTTCTGGCCAATTCGCGCAATATATCGCTGGGCATTAGACGATGATCAAATTTAAAATTAGTGCTTGACACAATAGATATTCCAGTATAGGATATTTACAACATCATAAATGACAGTGAACAGACTAGTAGAGCTTTAAGCATTGCAAAGAAAGTCCTTAATGATGGGAAGGGATCAATGTTTCGGCTTGAATCACATCTGTGAGTTGGCCTTCTGAAAGCCATAGTAGGAAGACCCGGGGAAGCCCGTTACAGCGCGGAGTTTATTTTAATGAACTCACTAAGGCTATTATTCGTGAGAAAATAGCAAGATGAGGTGGAACCGCGGAAACGCCCTCGTAGCCAGTTTAGGCTCGAGGGTGTTTTTTGTTTCATTAAAATAGACTTATTAAGGCAAATATTGCGAAATGTTTGTAAACATGAGGTGGAACCACGATGTACTCGTCCTCTAGGAGGTATCTCCTAGAGGATTTTTTCTTTTCCTGTTATTTCTATTAGTCAATAATTTAAGGAGGCAATAGTAAATGTCAATGCAATATATAAGTGAAATTCTACCTTCATTATTCCAGGGGGCTACTCTTACATTACAAATTTTCTTCTGGACATTAGTTGGGTCTCTGCCATTAGGGATTTTGGTTAGCTTAGGACTTACTTCTAAAATCAAACCTTTGAAGTGGATATTAGAAATTTATATTTGGTTAATGCGGGGAACGCCTTTGCTGCTTCAACTGATCTTTGTATTCTATGGGTTACCAATTATTGGCATTGTTTTTGAACGTTACGATGCCGCCTTAGTTGCTTTTATTTTGAATTACGCAGCTTATTTTGCTGAAATTTTCCGTGGTGGTTTCCAATCTGTTGATCAAGGTCAGTTTGAAGCAGCACGTGTTTTACGACTAAGCTACTGGCAAACTCTTCGTAAGATCATCATTCCCCAGGTAATAAAAATCGTTATTCCATCAATTGGGAATGAAGTTATTAACTTAGTAAAAGATTCATCGTTAGTTTACGTAATTGGTCTCGGTGACCTACTTCGTGCAGGAAATGTAGCAACTTCACGGGATGTCACGCTTGTCCCATTGATGTTAGTCGGATTAATCTACTTGATCCTTGTAGGAATTTGTACATTAATTCTGCGGCAAGTTGAAAAATGTTATGCATACTTCAAGTAAAGGAGGGGATCTAAATGTTAGAAGTTCGAGATTTAAAAAAGAGTTTTGGCGATCGGCAAATTTTAGATGGGGTTAATTTAACAGTTAAAGATGGTGAAATTCTTTGTATTGTTGGTCCATCAGGTGCTGGGAAAACGACCTTACTTCGTTGCATTACTGGACTGGAAACTCCTGATAGTGGTGAGTTTTTCATTAACGGTCGTCGATTTGACCCTCAGGGAACAGATGCAGCTGACCGGGTAATCGGTGTGGTTTTTCAAGATTTTAAGCTTTTCCCAAATCTTTCGGTAATGGAAAATATCACGTTAGCGCCGATGATGGTATTGAAAAAGGATAAACAAGAAGCAATTGCTGATGCGCAAAAACTGCTTGAAGAATTAGGCCTTAATACAAAAGGGAAATTATACCCCTACCAACTTTCGGGTGGACAAAAGCAACGGGTTGCAATTGCTCGTGCATTAGCAATGAAGCCTAAAATTTTGTGCTATGATGAACCGACATCAGCGCTTGATCCAAACCTCCGAAAAGATGTGGCTAATATTATTTTGGGATTAAAGAAGGACGGAATGACTCAATTAATTGTTACTCACGATTTAGAATTTGCCGAAGATATTGCTGATGATATTTTACGAGTACAACCACTTGATCAACGTCAGAATAAATAGTGAGAGGAGAAATACTGATGAAAAAAGCGAAAGCAATTTGGTTACTTATTTTGTTAGTAGTACCTGTTCTCCTTCTTAGTGGCTGTGAAAGTGTAACGAAGCGTGCTGATACGCAAGATACATGGAACCGGATCGAGCGACGGAAACGAGTGATTGTTGGCCTTGATGATAGCTTTGTTCCAATGGGTTTTCGCCAAAAGAATGGAAAGCTGGTTGGTTATGACGTTGATCTTGCCCGGGCTGTTTTTAAGCAGTATGGGATAAAGGTTGATTTTCAGCCAATTGATTGGTCAATGAAAGAGACTGAGCTAAAAAACGGGACGATTGACTTATTATGGAATGGTTATTCTGTTAATCCTAGTCGTGCCAAAAAGGTTGCCTTTAGTCGTTACTATTTAGAGAATCGGCAGATATTAGTAACTAAAAAGAAGAGTAACATTAAAAATTTGAACGGAATGACTGGTAAAACACTCGGAGTGCAGAATGGTTCAACGGGAGTAACCGTTTTGGATGAGAAGCCAAAGTTGTTAAAAGATAAAATAAAGAACCATACACCAGTTCTTTATGATACATTTCCTAATGCATTCATTGACTTAAATGCAAATCGAATTCAAGGAATTTTAATGGATGAGGTTTATGCTAATTACTATATTAAGCACCAACCAAATAGTAATTCATACCGCACTTATATCAGCAAAGAGTTGCCAATGGAACATTTTGCAGTGGGAATGCGGAAAGGTGACAAGACCTTAAAGAAGAAAATTAATCAAGGTTTAGGTAATTTACAAAAAAACGGTGAATTATGGAAGCTTAATGAAAAATGGTTCGGTCAAGATAGTAATTACTTAGGACCAGATAACACCAAATAAAAAGAGCAGGGACTTGAAAATAGTTTCTGCCCTTTATTATTTCCTACAAACAAATTAATAAAAATATGATGAATTTACGTAATCGGTTTGTAATTTACTCATATTTAACGTATCATTATTCAGTATGATAATTCGAATGTAACTAGGTTGCAGCTAGTGGAATCCCTCTTGCTGCATTTTATATTGAAGGGAGAAAGAGAACGTGGATTTTAATCTTGCTCGTGGCGTGGACTTGCACATTATACCCACAAAACAATTTAAGATGAATCACGTCTTAATAGATTTTGCGACTCCGCAAACACCAACGAATGCTACTGCACGAAATTTATTGGCAAACCTATTAGAGACCAGCACGCATCGCTATCCAACACAGACGGCTTTGGCTCGTCAATTGGCATCTTTATATGGTGCCTATGTTAATTTATATGTTAACCGTCTGGGGACATTGCATACTGTCCGATTACGAGCAAGTTTTGTCAATAATCGCTTTGTTGATGAAGATTTATTTGAAAAGATTAGTGGCTTAATAAATGAGATCATTTTCCATCCGCTAATCGATGACGGGGAATTTGATGGTCCTACTTTTAGAATTCAATCTAATAATTTAAAAAGTGCGATAAAGTCGCTTTATGACGATAAACAATTTTTGGCTAATCAACGTCTTATGGACTTGTACTACCAAAGTGATTCTGTAATGAAGGTACCTAGTTTCGGTCAAATTGCCGATCTTGAGAACCTAAATGCTAAAAGTTTAGTTTCAACGTATCATTCAATGATTAATGAAGATAAAATTGATATTTTTGTGTTAGGTGACATTGATCCGATGCGTGCTCAGCAAGTTGTTGCTAAGCTGCCTTTTAAGGATCGCAACATTGTTAATAAGTCACCTTTATATCATCAAGCATTGTATGATCAAGTTCAAAGAAAAACAGAATATCAACAAGTAAATCAGGCAAAGTTAAATTTGGCATATTCTTTGCCTATCTATTATCATGACGCCGATTACTATGCTGGCTTAGTTTTCAATGGACTTTTTGGTGGCACGCCATATTCAAAGCTTTTTACGAATGTCCGTGAAAAAGCTAGTTTAGCTTATTATGCTTCTAGCCGGCTTCTTCCATTCAATGGGATTGTAAGTGTTCAAACGGGAATTCAAGCGAGTGATCAAGAAAAAGTTCGAAATATGATTCAGGAACAACTATCCGCTTTACAAAATGGTGATTTTACTACTGAGACGTTAAGTGAAGTTCAAGATAGTTTGATTAACCAATACCGGGCAGGGCACGATTTGGCAAGTAATGTTTTGGAACAACAGTTAGTTACCAAATTAGTTAATGAATCGGATAAGAACTTTATTACCGAAATAAAAAAAGTAACCGTAGCTGACGTTATGCGTGTTGCTAAACAGATGAAGCTTCAGGCAGTTTATTTATTAAGTGGTGAGAAATAATTATATGGATAGAGAAGTTTATCAAAAATTTAACCAGTCCATTTACCGTGAACAATTATCAAATGGTTTGAAAGTCCAGCTCTTACCAATGGAAGGCTACCATAAGACATATGCTATTTTAACAGCAGATTTTGGTTCCATTGATAATCATTTTATACCGTACCATCAAAAGGAGGCAATTACTGTTCCAGACGGGGTTGCCCACTTCCTTGAACATAAAATGTTTGAGAAAAAAGATCATGATGCCTTTGACTTGTTTGGTAAACTAGGAGCTGATTCAAATGCCTTTACTAGTTTTACCCAAACAAGTTATCTTTTTTCGACGACCAGTAATCTCCATGAGAATTTAGATGTTCTATTGGATTTTGTTCAAGATCCATACTTTACTGCAGAAACCGTGAAGAAAGAGCAGGGAATTATTGGCCAAGAAATTCAAATGTATGAGGATGACCCGAGTTGGCGGCTTTACTTAGGTATTTTAGGTAATTTGTACCCCAAAGATCCAATGCGGATTGATATTGCGGGAACGGTTGAATCAATCAGTCATATTACACCAGAAATTTTGATGGATAGTTATCGGACTTCCTATCAACCAACCAATATGAACCTTTCCCTTGTAGGACGCTTAGATCCAAAAGAAACAATGGCGTGGATCAAACAAAATCAAGAACAAAAGATTTTCGTTCCCGCAGAGACACCCCAACGGTTATTTAGCCTGAACGATCCAACTGCGCATGATGTAATTCCATTCCGTTCACTAACGATGGATATTGTTCGTCCTAAAGTGATGGTAGGCTTACGAGGAACCAAGCAATTTGATGATGGTAAAGAACGGCTCCACTACAAATTAGCAATTGATCTTTTGTTAGATGTTTTGTTTGACGATACTTCAGATAACTATTTACGTTTGTACAACAATGAAACATTGGATGACACGTTTAGCTACAACTTTGAAATGCAACGGGGCTTTCATTTTGCGTACTTTAGCTCTGATACTGATCAGATGGAACGCTTTGCAGATGAAGTTATTGATATTCTTGAAAGTGCTGATCAGCAAATTGAAGCGGCGCGGACAAGATTTGAGGGAATTAAAAAAGCAGAACTAGGGCAGTTGATTGGCTTGTTAGATTCGCCAGAAGCAATTGCTAATCGCTATGCTGGAGACCTGTTTGCTGGCGCTAGCTTGATGGATGAGATAGCGACCTTGGAAACTATTACGATTGATGATCTTTATCAAGTTGCAAAAGAGTTTATTACTCCGCAAGGTATTTCGGTATACCAAGTTGTTCCGCAACATCAATAAACTAAACTTTTCCTATAGATTTATTCCGATAAGCTAATATATAATTGAGCATGATATAATATCCAAGAGTAAAGATAAATGAAAATGGAGATAGAATAATGAGTGAGAACGAGAACGATCAAAAACGACTTGAAATCGGTAAAATTTTACGAAAAGCACGGGAAGAAAAGGGCTATACCCTTGATGACCTTCAACAAATGACTAAGATTCAAAAGCGGTATTTAATCGCGATTGAAGATGAAAACTTTGATGAACTTCCTGGTGACTTTTATGTTCGTGCGTTCATTAAGCAATATGCCAATACGGTAGGCTTAGATGGTAATGAATTATTGCAAAAATATGATGATCAATTACCACAGACTAAAACGGAAGAGTATTCCGATCACTTGGCTCAAGCAGTTGAAACCCGTGAAAACCAACGAAAAACTGTTAGTGGGAGCGTAGACAAGGTTCGTAACTACATGCCAACGATTATTATTGCTTGTGTGATTATTTTGGTGTTGGCAGCGATTTGGATTACGGCCATTGCTCGCAATCATCGCGATTCTTCTACACGGATTGATAATAGTTCGGTATCTGTTTCTGGAGAGAGTCGTAAAAAGGCCGCTACTTCTGCTAAAAAGACAAGTACAAAGCAGAGCAAATTGACAGCAATCAAGCTTCAAGAAGCACCTAATCGGAATGACACAAGCGTTACTTATACAGCAAGTCAACTTACTAAAGACACAACGCTACAAATTGAGCCAAGTGATCGTTCATGGATGCAGGTAAAGGCAAATAATAATGACTTATTAAACAAAACTTTGAATAACAATGAAAAAACTAGTGTAAAAATAAGTCGTGATACAACTTCATTAGTAATTACGGTCGGCAATGCTCGAGCAACAAAGTTAAAGCTCGGTAATCAAGAAATCGACTTTACTAATAATGGCCGTTACCAAAACACGCGGAATGTAACGATTAACTTTGGTAATGCCCAAACAAGCAGCAGTTCAGCAAGTCAGTCAGCAAATAGTTCAAGTCAAGCTTCTTTATCCTCGGCTCGTCCTAATAATGCTACGCAACCATCTGCTGCTAATAATAACAGTCGTCCTCAGACAAGTGCTAGTCAGCAAAATAATCAACCAACTCGTTAATATAAGAGGACTAAAGGAGTTAGAACATTGAATTTACCAAACAAACTAACTGTTATACGTTTAATTATTATTCCCTTTTTCTTATTATTAATGGTTCTGCCATTACAAAGTTGGGGAGCTGTAAGTTTTTGGGGAGCAACTATTCCGATGGCTCAGCTTATTGCTGCTATTTTATTTATTGCAGCAACAGTTACTGATAATCTTGATGGACAAATTGCGCGACGGCACCATCTTGTAACTAATTTTGGAAAATTTACGGATCCGCTTGCTGATAAGTTGCTTGTCATGACTGCATTTATCGTTTTGACTGGAAATGGTGTTGTCCCATCATGGGTCACTTCAATCATTATTTGGCGAGAATTATCTGTTACGGGCTTACGCTTATTATTAGTGGAACAAGACGGGGTAGTATTAGCCGCTAAAATGCCGGGGAAGATTAAGACAACTACTCAGTTTATTGCAATTATCTTCTTACTCTTAAATAATGTTATTTTTGCTATTTGGAATATTCCATTTGGTCAAATTATGTTATATATTTGCTTGTTCTTTACTATTTATTCTGGAGTGGATTACTTCATTCAGGGACGCGACGTCTTTTCGGATGGATTTAAATAGGATATAGAGGGTGAGAAAAAACTTTTGTTTTTTCTCACCCTCATGTTTTTTACATTCATAGTTTTAAGATTTTAGTGAAAATGACTATACTTTACGTATATATATTAATAGGGGATGAAGTTTTATGGATGCAGAAATTATCTCAGTAGGAACTGAAATAGTCCTCGGACAAATAGTTAATACCAATGCCGCGTACTTAGCTAACAGACTAACCCAACTTGACTTACCGGCTACCTATCAAACAACTGTTGACGATCAATCACAAAGGTTAGAGCGTGTTATTAATCACGCTTTGACTCGTGCTAAATTAGTTTTTGTTTGCGGTGGTCTTGGGCCAACTGCAGATGATATTACGATGCCTACAGTTGCTAAAACCCTAGGGAAAGAGTTGCAGACTGACGAAGAATACTGGAAATGGATTCAAAAAACATTTGAACAACGACAAATAAAAATGGAACCAGAGAATATTCGTCAAGCCCAGTATCCGCAGGGAGGAGAACCGCTTGCTAATCCTGTGGGGCTTGCTCTAGGATGTTGGTATGAAACTAAGGGGAAAGTTGTGGTTGTCTTGCCGGGACCACCCGCTGAATTCAAGGCAATGGTTGAAAAGAGCCTGGTTCTTAAACTCCAGCAATATTTTCAAACAAGAAAACAAATTACTAGTCGGACATTAAACTTTTTAGGGCAGCCGGAGTCACAATTAATGGATGAAATTGAAGATGCTACTAACGATATCTCAGGGATAAGCATTACTTCTTATGTTCAACCAACGGCAATCCAGGTTCGACTCACCGTGCGTGACTTACCAGTGATTGAAGCTGAAGAAAAAATTGATCAGGCACAAAAAGCAATCCTTGCAGTTGAAGAACCATTTTTCTTTGGAGTGGGGGATGACCTTACACTTGCCAAAGTTGTCGTTGAACAATTAAAAAATCGCGGGTGGAAATTGACAGCAGCAGAAAGCTTAACAGGGGGGATGTTCCAAAGTACTATTTGTTCCGTACCAGGAGCCTCGACTGTTTTTAATGGTGGGTTTGTTACCTATGCTGCTAGTGCAAAGGAAAAGTTATTAGGAATTCCCCATAACACGATTGACCAGTATGGGGTAGTAAGTTCTGAAACTGCTGCGGCAATGGCTGAAGGGTGTCGACGAAAATTAAATGTTGAAGTTGGAATCGGATTTACTGGTGTGGCAGGTCCAGATATGTTAGAAGGACAACCAGCGGGGACGGTCTGGATTGGACTAGCAATGAAGGGACGCCCAACTAAAACCGTTCAATTATATCTTGCATCCTATGTCGGAAGACAGGCGATTCGTACGTTAAGTGTTCAGTATGGACTTCAATTAATGTACCGTGAACTAAAAAAATAAACGAACTTTTGTTCACTTTTTTCTTGTTTTTTTGGCTAAAACTGTTATTATTAGTTATCGGATAAACCGTAAAAAAGGAGGAATTTGATTTGGCTGACCAACGAAAAGCAGCATTAGATGTTGCTATCAGAAAGATCGAAAAGAACTTCGGTAAGGGTTCTATTATGCGAATGGGTGATGCCACTGATATGAAGGTTGCTTCAGTTTCTAGTGGTTCCCTTGCTATTGACAAGGCACTTGGAATTGGTGGATATCCTCGTGGTCGGATAGTTGAAATTTATGGTCCTGAAAGTTCTGGTAAGACTACTGTAGCATTACATGCGGTAGCAGAAGTACAACGGCAAGGCGGGACAGCAGCCTATATTGATGCCGAAAATGCTCTTGATCCTCAATATGCAGAAGCCTTAGGTGTTAATATTGATGACCTATTGCTTTCGCAGCCTGATAGTGGTGAAGAAGGATTAGAAATTGCTGATGCATTGATTTCAAGTGGAGCAGTTGACTTAGTAATTGTTGATTCAGTTGCAGCATTAGTTCCTCGTGCTGAAATTGATGGTGATATGGGTGATACCCATGTTGGATTACAAGCTCGTTTGATGTCTCAGGCTCTTCGGAAGCTTTCTGGTGAAATTAATAAGACAAAGACAATTGCTATTTTCATTAACCAAATCCGTGAAAAAGTTGGAGTGATGTTTGGTAACCCTGAAACAACAACTGGTGGACGGGCACTTAAATTTTACTCAACTATCCGGATGGAAATTCGTCGTGCGGAACAAATTAAGAATGGTACAGATGTTATTGGAAATAAAGCTAAAGTAAAGATTGTTAAAAATAAGGTTGCTCCGCCATTCAAACGTTGTGAAGTTGACATCATGTATGGTGAGGGGATCTCTAAGACTGGTGAATTGTTAGATATGGCGGTTGAAAACGATCTTGTTGACAAGAGCGGTGCCTGGTACTCATATGGTAGCGAACGTATTGGGCAAGGTCGTGAAAATGCTAAAAAGTGGCTCAAGGAACATCCAGACAGCATGAATGAATTAATGGATAAAGTTCGTGTTGCAAATGGGATGGAACCGTTAAATGAAAAGTCAACGAAAGAAACTGCTGATGATAAAGCCAGTGGTAAGACCGGTGAAAATAAAAAAGAAACAATTGAAGAAGCAAGTAAAGAATAAATAATAATATTTGAAGTTGAAATTCCCTAATTTTTTAGCATTAATAGCTGAATATTAGGGATTTCCCTTTTTATACTGGCTGTTTAAGCAATTGATAAATTCAATAGTTGACACCTTAGTGTGGCAAGATTAAAATTTAACTTGTGTGATGTTTTTTGACGTTACACGGTGAAATTAATTTATTCATACCAACAACATAATAGTTGAAGCGGAGGTGAAATAGTGAAAATTTTAATGTTCGCCGCGCTTGCTATGGTTGTCGGAATTATTGTCGGCTATGTAATTCGCAAGGTTTCATATGAAAAACAAGTGGCAGAAGCACATAATGATGCTAAAGGTATTATTTCTAAAGCAAAACAAGAAGCAGTAACGGCGAAAAAAGAAGCTATTTTAGAAGCGAAAGAAGAGAGTCATCAATACCGCGAGAGAGTGGAAGATGAGTTAAAACAGCGGCGGAGTGAGGTCCAACGACAGGAAGACCGATTACTCCAACGGGAGGCTTCTTTAGATCATAAGGATAGCGCTCTAGAAAAAAGAGAGAATGCAGTTGGCGTTCGTGAACGTAAATTAGATCAAGAAAAAGAGCAGCTTCATCAATCAAAGGAACAAGCAGAAGCCTTAATTGAACAATGCAAACAAGAAGTTGAAAAAGTTGCTCAAATGTCACAAGAAGATGCTAAGCAGTTATTATTATCTGAAGTAAAAGAACAGTTAAAAACTGAACGAGCAGTAATGATTCGTGACAGTGAACAAGAAGCGGAACTTTCTGCAGAACGTAATGCAAAGAAATTAATTGTTGAAGCAATTCAGCGTAGTGCTGCGGATGTTGTCTCAGAGACGACTGTTTCGGTTGTTAATCTTCCTAATGATGATATGAAGGGAAGAATAATTGGTCGTGAAGGTCGAAATATTAGAACTTTAGAGACGTTAACAGGTATTGATTTGATTATTGATGATACGCCAGAAGCTGTCGTATTGAGTGGCTTTGATCCTGTACGACGTGAGATTGCTAAGATCGCGCTTGAAAAATTAATTCAAGATGGTCGTATTCATCCTGCACGAATTGAAGAAGCTGTTGATAAGGCTCGTAAGCAGATGGATACTCAACTACGGGAGACTGGTGAGCAAGCATTGTTTGATCTAGGAATTCATTCAATGCATCCAGACCTAATTAAGACGGTCGGAAGAATGAAGTACCGGACTAGTTACGGTCAAAATGTCTTAGACCACTCAATCGAAGTTGCTAAGTTAGCCGGAATTATGGCTGCTGAACTTGGAGAAGATGTTACATTAGCAAAACGTGCTGGACTCCTTCATGATATTGGAAAGGCAATTGATCATGAAGTTGATGGTTCACATGTTGAGTTAGGTGTAGAACTAACCCGCAAGTATAAAGAGAATAAAGTGGTTATCAATACGATTGCTTCTCACCATGGAGATGTCCCTGCTAATTCTGTAATTGCTGTTCTTGTACAAGCAGCAGACGCAATTTCAGGGGCCCGTCCTGGTGCTCGAAGCGAGTCATTAGAACAATACATTCAACGTTTAAAGAAACTAGAAAGCATAGCAAACAGTTATGATGGTGTCGACCATAGTTATGCAATTCAAGCTGGTCGAGAACTTCGCGTGATTGTCAAACCGAAGAAGATTTCTGATTTGCAGGCAACAACTTTGTCACATGATATTAAGAACAAAATTGAAAAGCAATTAGAATATCCAGGACATATTAAAGTAACCGTTATTCGGGAAGTTCGAGCAGTTGATTATGCTAAATAAACTGATTTTTCAGTTCCTATAAAGAGGCTGGGTACAACCTTCAGTCTCTTTATTATTTTAAATAACATCCATCATTAACAGAGATCTTGCAGTAGATTTAGACAAAAAATATAATTAGTTTATTATTAAGATTAAAAAATATGGTGGATTATAGAATGAAGTTAGCCACCCAGTTGGTGGTAAATAAAAAACGCCATTCGGCGTGACATCAGGTATCATATTAAGTGAACCAAACCTATATGAAAGGATGTCCGTCAAATGACGCACTTAAATGATACCATGTCTACTAGTTTATTGACTACTCATAAAAAGAATGCTCATCTTACTAAAGAAGAACGTGTGATGATTGCGACTTTAAAGTCGCAAGGACTTTCCAATCGCGCAATTGGTCGCCAATTAGGAGTTAATCATCAAACAATTAATAACGAGCTCAACCGTGGTACGGTCCGCCAACTTCGTCGTCAAAAATCTAATGGTAAGATTTACGAATATTCTTACTACATCTATAGTTATGAAGCTGGTCAGGCCACATATCTTGAACATCACCGCCATTCTGGTCGTCGTCGCTTATATTATTCTTCAAAGCAATTTTTACGATTAGCTGATCAGCTAATGCTTGGTGAGTTTGACGACCACCATTACTCCCCACAAGCGGTTATTTATAAGGCTCGAGATTTAATGAATGATGGCACCCTGATCCCAAAGTCGGTTGTAACTTTATATCAATGGATTAATGAGGGTGTGCTTCGTACGTCCAATTTAGACCTCTTTGAAAAACCTAAACGTAAGCATCATCGAACTCATCCGCAAGCTAAAAGGTGCTTAGGGCCTAATATTGCTCAACGACCTCAAACTGCGGACCAACGGTCCGAAATTGGCCATTGGGAACTAGATACAGTTCAGGGACAGAAAAACGGTAATGACAGTGTTGTACTAGTAATGACTGATCGCCTTTCACGAGTTAATATCACGAGTAAAATTGCTGGTAAAACTGCGCATGCAGTAAATCAGTTCTTTATAAATTTACGCCAGAAAATGGGCACAGATGCTTACTATCGCATCTTTAAGACAATAACCTCTGACAACGGTTCAGAATTTAGTGAGTTAACACAAGTTCACGATCATGTTTTCTATGCTGATCCGTATTCCCCTTGGGAACGTGGATCCAATGAGATCAATAACCGGTTTCTCCGCAAGGAGATTACCAAAGGTGAAGCTATAAATAACTATAGTAGTGCTCAGATCATAGCGACTAATGATTGGATGAATCACTATCCACGAGCTATGTTTAATGGACATTCGTCAATGGATATCTATCGTAAGGCCTTCTACCAAGAGATATCACAGCTCCATCAACCAATAATCAATTGGTCAGTATTATTTATTTGAGTCCAGTGGCTAACTTATTCTTGAAATTTAGGAGATTAAAAAATATATTAACGGGGTGAAATTTAGTGGAAAAAAAAACAACACCGATGATGGAACAATATCAAAAGGTAAAAGATCAATATCCAGATGCCTTTTTATTTTACCGACTTGGTGATTTTTATGAGCTATTTAATGACGATGCAGTTAAAGGAGCGCAACTTCTTGAGCTAACATTAACAACGAGAAATCATAGTGCGAAAAATCCAATTCCAATGTGTGGAGTGCCCCATCGCGCGGTTAATAACTATATTGATATTTTAATTGATAAGGGTTATAAAGTAGCAATCTGCGAACAGATGGAAGACCCTAAAAAGGCGAAAGGGATGGTTAAGCGAGCCGTTACCCGTTTAATTACACCTGGAACGCAAATGGATCTAAATGGTGAACAGGCACGTGATAACAATTATCTTGCAGCGATTAGTGGACAAAATGGGGTATTTAGTATTGCCTATACCGACTTATCAACTGGGGAGCTTAAAACGACAAGCTTAAATAATGCAAATGACGCGGTTAATGAATTGGTTAATCTCCAAAGCAAGGAAGTAGTTGTGGACGGTGAGTTGCCAGCTGAAATAACAACTCAGTTTAAGCAACGAAATATCCTTCAATCACATCAGCCAACGGTCCTTAAAAATGCTGAGATTAGCTATCTTACTCAAGACCTTGATGATCAAGCTCAACAGCACGTTGTTGCGTTACTTGTGTCATACTTATTAACGACCCAAAAGCGCTCTTTGGCCCACCTGCAGAAAGCAATTGCATATCAACCAAGTTCTTTTATGAAGATCGATCACTATTCAAAAACAAATCTTGAATTAATGCGCAATATGCGAAGTGGGAAGTGTCAGGGGACCTTGGCATGGCTTTTGGATGAGACAAAAACAGCGATGGGTAGTCGCCTCCTTAAACGATGGATTGACCGGCCATTAATTAATCAAAATGCAATCAGTGAACGACAAGATAAAGTCCAAGAGTTATTAGACCACTATTTTGAGAGAAGTAATTTGCAGCAAGAGTTAATTAAGGTATATGACCTTGAACGCTTGGCAGGGCGGGTTGCCTATGGAAGTGTTAATGGGCGTGATCTTATTCAACTTAAGACTTCCTTAAAGCAAGTTCCTAAAATAAAATACGTTTTAGAAACCCTTGATTCACCTGTCTTTGAAGAACTGCAAAAACAATTGGATCCCTTGGACGATGTGGCAGATTTAATTGATCAATCAATTGTTGAAGAACCGCCAATTGCTGTTACTGAAGGTGGCGTAATTAAGGATGGCTATAATGACCAATTAGACCAATACCGTGATGCGATGAATAATGGAAAACAGTGGATTGCGGACTTGCAAGAACATGAACGGAAATTAACGGGCATAAATAACCTCAAAATTGGTTATAATCATGTATTTGGCTATTATATTGAGGTTACAAAAGTTAATCTTGATAAGCTTCCTAAAGATCGCTATGAGCGTAAACAAACATTAGTTAATGCTGAACGTTTTTCTACTTCAGAATTAAAAGAAAAAGAGGCATTGATAATGGGGGCGCAAGAAAAGTCAACAGCCTTGGAATATGATATTTTTGTTAAAATCCGTGAACAAGTCAAGGGACAAATTACACGCCTGCAAAAATTAGCACAACAACTTGCGGAATTAGATGTACTCCAAAGCTTTGCGGTTGTTAGTGAAGACTACCACTTTGTCCGTCCTGAAATGAATACTGGTCACGTATTAAAAATTAAAGATGGTCGTCACCCAGTTGTGGAAAAGTTTATGGGACACCAGGAATATGTGCCTAATGATGTTTTGATGGGAGAAGATACAGATATTCTCCTGATTACTGGGCCAAACATGTCAGGGAAGAGTACCTATATGCGTCAGCTAGCATTGATTGCGGTAATGGCACAAATTGGCTGTTTTGTCCCTGCTAAATCCGCTGAATTGCCAATTTTTGATCAAGTCTTTACGCGCATTGGGGCAGCTGACGACTTAATCTCTGGTGAAAGTACCTTCATGGTTGAAATGATGGAAGCAAATAATGCTTTGACTCATGCCACGGATCGTAGTTTGATTCTCTTTGATGAAATTGGTCGGGGAACCGCAACTTATGATGGGATGGCATTGGCGCAAGCGATTATTGAGTATGTTCATCAGCATGTTCGTGCTAAGACGCTATTTTCCACTCACTATCATGAACTGACAGCTCTTGAGAATAGCTTGGCACGGCTTAAAAATGTTCACGTAGGAGCAACGGAAAAAGATGGGGAGTTAGTATTCTTGCATAAGGTAAGCGCAGGTCCTGCAGATAAGTCTTACGGAATCCACGTGGCTAAACTAGCAGGAATGCCATCCTCATTGTTAAAACGTGCAGATACTATTTTGCAAAAATTAGAGCAAAAGGATGTAAAACTACCGAATACGCCTAAAACGGCAACAGATAATTATCATACGGAACCAATATCAGCGAAGATAAATGAAGCGGCACCTGTAAAGAAAGAGGCTGCACCAGTTGTTGAAGATAATGGTCAACTTGAATTATTTGCTACTCAACCTGAGAAAAAAGAATCGAGTGTTGATTGGCGGATTTTACATCAATTAAAAGAACTTAATTTAATGGGGATGACACCCATGGATGTAATGAATCAAATTTATAAGTGGCAGCAGAAATTGAAATAAGGTGATATTTAATGGGAAAGATTCATGAATTAGATAATATTTTAGCCAATCAAATTGCTGCCGGTGAAGTAATTGAACGTCCAGCATCAATTGTAAAAGAATTAGTTGAAAATTCATTGGATGCCCATAGTCACCGTGTAGATATTATTGTTGAAAATTCTGGCTTAGACAGCGTGCGGGTGATTGATGATGGTGACGGAATCGCTGCTGAAGATATTAGGCTAGCATTTCACCGTCATGCAACCAGTAAGATTAATTCTCGCCATGACCTCTTTAAGGTGCAGACGATGGGCTTTCGTGGCGAAGCGTTACCTAGTATTGCTTCAGTTGCTGATGTAACTCTTACGACTGCTCAAGCTGGTCAAGAAGAAGGAACAATGATTTATTTGCGGGGAGGAAAAGAATTAGTAGTGAAGCCGGCTGGTGCGCGTCAAGGAACCGATATTAAGGTAACCGACTTATTCTTTAACACTCCTGCGCGATTAAAGTACTTAAAATCACCTCAAACGGAGCTAACCAGAATTACGGATATCATTAATCGACTTGCCCTTGCTAATCCAGCGGTTGCTTTTAGCTTTACCCATAATGGGCGGGAATTATTTCGTTCGGCAGGTAATAATAATTTACAGCAAGTAGTTGCAGCAATTTATGGAGTTCAAGCAGGACGCAAGATGCTTGAAATAAGTGGTGCAGATGATGATTTTAAAGTTAGTGGTTTTGTTTCCTTACCAGAATTAACACGAGCATCACGCCAATATATAACAATCACAATTAACCATCGGTATATTCGTAATTTTGAATTAACAAAGGCAATTATTCAGGGATATGAATCAAAACTAATGGTTGGTCGTTATCCGATCGCGGTAATTAACATTGACCTGGACCCTGTTTTAGTTGATGTGAATGTCCATCCAGCTAAACGCGAGGTTCGTTTGAGCAAAGAACAGCAACTAATAAAATTGATTGCTGAAACGATTCGGCAGCGAATAGCAGTTGAGAACCTAATTCCAGATGTCGATGCTGACCAATTTATTCCTAATGATGATGAGGTAGCGGACCTTGATCGCCGGTTAAAGGAAGCATCACCTGTTTATTACGCCGCCCCGATTTCGTCAGTGCCGGCAACAGAAAAGGCGGCAACTGAGATTTCAACTCCAGAAGCTGATAATCCAGCACATGCTGACGCGCTTGATAGTGAGATTCCAGCACCGATCGTTATCCACCATCTTGAAGATTTAAATACGCCTGCAATGCAAAAATTTGATGAGCGTTATCAAAATGAAGGTGAAGTTACGCCATTTTCTGCTCCAGTTCCCACTATGACTAAGAAGCCAGTAAAACCTTCAAATATTGAATTGGATGTTCATGATAAACAAGATCAGCAGCAAAATCGGTTTCCTGATCTTCAATATATTGGTCAACTTCAGGGAACCTTTTTATTAGCACAAGCAGGAGATGGTCTTTACATTGTTGACCAACATGCTGCTCAGGAGCGAATTAATTATGAGTATTACCGCCAAAAAATTGGGGAAGTGAGCGCTGATCAGCAAAATTTCTTGGTTCCGCTTGTTCTTAATTATTCGACTGTCGACGCAATGACAATTAATCAGCATCTCGATACGCTTGCAGGGGTCGGATTAGAATTAGAGTCATTTGGTCAGAATAGTTTTATTTTGCGTTCCCATCCAACCTGGTTTAAAGAGGGGCAAGAAGAAGACACGGCCAAAGAAATGATTGATTGGTTAATTAAGAATGGAAAGCTAACCGTCAAAGAATTTCGAATGAAGACAGCGATTATGATGAGCTGTAAGCGGGCCATAAAGGCTAACCACCACCTTGATGAACGGGAAGCTAAAGCCTTGCTGAAACGGTTGCCACAATGTGAGAATCCTTTTAATTGTCCGCATGGGCGTCCGGTAACTGTTCATTTTAATGATCAGGATTTAGAAAAAATGTTTAAACGAATTCAGGATTCACACACCCCGTATGCGGATGATTTTGATGACCATGAATTTTAAGGAGGAATTACCTTGTACGAATACTTAACAGGCCTTGTAACCGTTGTTGCACCACAATATATCGTTGTTGATGTTAATGGGGTTGGCTATAAATTATTAGTGGCTAACCCCTATCGTTATCAAGAGGATCGGACTAAGAAGGTCCAAGTATATGTTTACCAAGCAGTTCGTGAAGATAATATTTCCTTGTTTGGCTTCACAGATCAAAATGAAAAAAAACTATTTATGCAATTAATCAATGTTTCTGGAATTGGGCCAAAGAGTGCTTTAGCAATTTTAGCAAACCCTGATCATCAGGGACTTGTTGATGCAATTACTAATAATAATGTTAGCTATTTAACTAAGTTCCCAGGAATCGGGAAAAAGACAGCTTCGCAAATTGTGTTAGACTTACGTGATAAGCTCACTAATGAAAGCAGCAGCTCATTATTTGCAACAACTCAGCTTACCGTTGATGCAACAGTAAATCGTGAGTTGAAAGATGCTTTGGAAGCATTGGCCTCATTAGGATACAAGGAACGGGACATTAAAAAGGTTCAAAAGACATTAATGAAAGAAGAACAAATGGCAACTGATGAATACTTAAGACAAGCATTAAGGTTGCTTAACTAGGAGGTGCAAGACTTGTGGAAAATGATCATGGTATTTTATCAGATCACCCATCAGGAGAAGAAGAAAGCCAAGTGGAGATAACTCTTCGACCACAGAAACTAAGGGAATATATTGGTCAACCTAAAATCAAGCACGAACTAGAAGTATATATTAAGGCGGCCCAATCCCGGGAAGAAGCCCTTGACCATGTATTGTTATATGGTCCTCCAGGATTAGGAAAGACAACTTTAGCGATGGTAATAGCTAATGAGATGGGTGTTAATATCAAAACAACTAGTGGACCGGCGATCGAAAAGCCAGGAGATTTGGTTGCTTTATTGAATGAGCTGAAACCGGGGGATGTCCTTTTTGTTGATGAAATCCACCGGTTACCCAAAGTCGTGGAAGAAATGCTTTATTCAGCGATGGAAGATTACTATATTGATATTGTTATTGGTGAGGGACCAACTGCGCACCCCGTTCATTTTCCCCTTCCGCCATTTACATTAATTGGGGCAACGACACGGGCCGGAATGTTATCGGCACCATTACGTGATCGTTTCGGGATCGTTGAACACATGAACTACTATACTCAAGATGAACTGACAAAAATTATTTTTCGTTCTGCCAAGATTTTCCATACTAGTATTCAAAATGAAGGGGCCCATGAACTATCTCTTCGTTCACGTGGTACGCCGCGAATCGCAAACCGCCTTTTAAAACGGGTGCGTGATTTTGCCCAGGTAGCAGGGAAACAAAGCATTGATTCAGCAATTGTTAAGCAAGCATTATCGCTGCTCCAAGTTGATGATCGGGGCTTAGATGAGATTGATCGGAAAATGTTGTTAACGATGATCAATTTCTACCATGGAGGTCCAGTGGGATTAAAAACAATTGCAGCAAATATTGGTGAAGAAACTAATACGATTGAAGAAATGTATGAACCATATTTGTTACAGATCGGCTTTATTAGCCGTACTCCTCGCGGCCGGTTAGTGACACCGACAGCATATGAACATTTAGGGATTGAATATCCAACTGATAAAAATTGATTGAGGAAAATTATGAGTAAGTTAGAATTTACAATTAATCAAAGTGATGGCCAAGCACGAACCGGAATTTTGCAGATTAATGGACGACAAATTGAAACACCGGCTTTGGTTGCCAGTGGAGATGAATTAGCAAAGTTATCACCCAACCAGCTTAATCAGGCTGGTGTATGCGCAGTTAAGACAAGTGGATTAAAGCGTTGGCTAAAATATGGTTCGATGACTGAAAAATTAGGAGACCTCCACCAACTTTTTCAGTGGGATGGCCTTTTATTTGTGGACTTAGGAACTGAGGAGGCCTATCATTTAGCAAAGCCACGCGGGGAAAAACATGATGGCGTTCGTTTTCATGATCCGGTAACGGGACAACTAAAATTCTGGCAACCAGAAACTGCTCTTCAAGTTCAAGAAGCGCTCGGGGCTGATATTTTTCAAAGCTTTGACCAAGCAACAGATTATTATGCGCCAGTTGATGATTTAAAAGTAGGGGTAAGACAAACTAATGACTGGTTATCTGTTGTTAAGCCCCAAAAAGGACAAGCCCTTGGTTCAATTGTTGGTGGCGGCTTAAAAGATTTGCGGACAGCCAGTATTAAGGCGGTCGATGAGGCTGGGTTAAGCGGCTATCGTTTGAGTGGGATCCCTAGCAGCTTAGATGATCAAGAGTTTAGTCGAATCATTAATGAAATTACGCCTAAACTAGAAGAGGAAAAACTGCGCTACCTCCCTGCTGCACTTTCTTTTGACCAGCTGATAGAGGCAATTTTAGCAGGAGTTGATTTAATTGATAGTAATCTAGCAGCTAAAAAAGCGGCTAATGGGATTGCATTAGTTAATCACGGAGCGACAGTTCTTCATCTTGATCGTCAACATTTTAGCTTCGATTCACAAGTGCTTGATCGTCAATGTGCGTGTGCAACTTGTCGCGCGGGCTATTCAAGAGCATTGCTCCATAGCTTAATTACCAATCAAAGTTTTTACGGTGAACAACTTTTGCTGCAGCATAATCTGTTTACCCTCAATAAATTAATGAGTAGTCTCCGACAAGCAATTAAAAATCATCAAACAAAAAAATTTGTTCAAGAATTATTGCAGAATCAATAGAGCATATAGCTTTTTGCAGTAAAGTTTGTTAAAGTTAATATTAGTTAACTTTTTGAAGGGATGGATAAACCGTGAATAGTTTGAGTAGTTTTGTTCTTGGTGCTGCTTCATCTAATAATGCAAGTGGTTACTCAGGAATTATTTTAATCATCTTAATGGTAGCATTAATGTACTTCTTTATGATTCGCCCACAACAAAAGCAACGTAAAGAACACCAAGAGATGATGAATGAATTACACCCAGGTGATGAAGTTGTTACGATTGGCCGGATGCATGGTAAGATTGATTCAATCAATAAGGCTGACCGGACAGTTACTTTAGATTGTGAAGGGATCTACCTTACTTTTGATATGGTGGCAATTGCCCGTGTTATCAAACGAGCAGATGTACCAGCTAGTGAAGCTTCCCAAGATAATAAAGCTGTTGCTAGTTCTGCAGCTGACAGTTCTGTAGATGCTTCAGCAGATAGCGCTGCTAGTGAGTCTGCATCTGTAGCGAGTGCTAGCGATGAACAAAAAGACAGCGAAGAAAAGTAATTTAATTTAGATGAAAATAGTCGTAAACGAGCGAATATTTTCATCTTTTTTATTTGGTTGTTAATCGCGTTTATTGCTATACTAAAAGATAGTGTTAAATTTTATTCGGGTAAGGAGAATAGCATAATGGCAGATCCATTAACAGCAATTTTTGAACAAATCAAAAAGTACAATAAAATAATTATTCATCGGCATCAACGCCCTGATCCAGATGCAATTGGCTCACAAGTTGGCCTTGCGGAAATTTTACGGGCTTCATTCCCATACAAGCAAATTTATGTTGTAGGGAAGCATATTCCAGGGTTTGATTGGATCGGTGAGATGGATACGATTGACAATCAGACATTTGATGATGCATTAGTAATTGTTACGGATACAGCAAATGCGCCACGAATTGATGATCGGCGCTTTGATAATGGGGACGAGCTTATTAAGATTGATCACCATCCTAATGATGAACCCTTTGGCGATATTATGTGGGTTGAACCAGATGCTTCTAGCTGTTCTGAAATGATTTATAGTTTTTATCAACGATTTGCAAAAGAATTAACTCTTCCCCAGAAGGCTGCCCATGCCTTATATGCAGGAATTATTGGCGATACAGGTCGTTTTCTTTATCCAGCAACAACTCCTCGAACGATGCTAGTTGCAGGTTCGTTAATGGCGGCCGGCGCAAATGCAGCGGAAATTAGTCAGCACGAAAATGAAATTACCTTACCAGTGGCCCGGTTATCAGCATACGTTTATGAAAATTTGCAGATATTAGATAATGGAGCCGCATATGTTATCTTAACCAATGAAATTTTAGAACAATTCGGATTAACTGAAGCCGGGACATCCGCAATTGTTTCTTTACCAGGTCGAATTCATGATGTTCTTGCCTGGGCGATCTTTGTAGAACAAGAAGATGGCCATTATCGCATTCGTCTCCGTTCAAAGGGGCCAACAATTAATGAATTAGCTAAGCAGCACGATGGTGGTGGACATCCCCTTGCTAGTGGCGCCAAGGCTAAAGATGAAGCAGAAATTAAACAAGTGATTGATGAATTGGACCAATTAACACAAAGTTATGCAAACCAAAAATGAAAGGGAAATAGCTATGAGTGATAAAAAATTTGCTGATTTTCAGTTACAACCTTATCTGTTAACAGCAATTCAAAAAATTAATTTTCGTCAACCAACACCGGTCCAACAACGAGTAATACCAGTGATTATGGCGGGACGAAGTGTTGTTGGGCAATCAGCGACTGGTAGTGGGAAAACACATGCCTTCCTCTTACCGATTTTTTCAAAGATCAATCCAGAAGATCAAACCGTTCAAGCAGTAATTACAACTCCTAGTCGGGAATTAGCATACCAAATTTATAATGCGGCCAAGCAACTTAATAAATATGCTCCTCATCCTCTTACCATTCACAATTATGTCGGTGGTACAGATAAGCAGCATCAAGTTGACCAATTAAGCCGAAAACAACCTCAATTGGTTATTGGAACTCCAGGAAGAGTATTGGATTTAATCAAGAGTCAGGCATTGGATATTCACACAGCGAAAATGTTTGTGGTGGATGAAGCGGACATGACCCTAGATATGGGATTCTTGCATGAAGTTGACCAAATTGCCAGTCATTTTCCTGATGACCTTCAAATGATGGTTTTCTCAGCAACGATTCCGCAGAAACTGCGCCCATTCTTAAAAAAATATATGGAAAATCCAGTAGTTGAAGAGATTCCTACTGAAGCAGTAATTAATCCAGACGTGGATAATTGGTTAATGTCTACTAAGGGGCAGGATCGTAACCAGCTAATTTATCGTTTGCTGACTCTTGGTGAACCATATCTTGCGTTGGTATTTGCTAATACAAAAGAGCGAGCAGTTGAATTAACCCAGTACTTAGAAAATCAAGGGCTCAAAGTAGCAATGATTCATGGGGGACTAGAAGCTCGTCGTCGTAAACGGACAATGCGGCAAATCCGTGATCTTGAATATCAATATGTTGTAGCAACTGATCTAGCAGCTCGTGGAATTGATATTGATGGAGTATCACTAGTAATCAATGACGACTTACCAACTGATCTTGAATATTTTGTTCATCGAGTTGGCCGTACCGGGCGAAATGGGATGAAGGGAACAGCCATTACCCTATATGAGCCAGCAGAAGACGATTTAATTGCTAAGCTTGAGGAGCGGGGAGTTAAATTTGTACCAAAAGAATTAAAGAATGGTCAACTAGTAACTACCCATGACCGTAATCGCCGGAAGCATTATAAGCGGCGGCAAAATGAACTCGATCCATCAATGAAGGGTTACGTAAAAAAGACTAAGAAGAAGGTTAAACCTGGTTATAAGAAACGGATTAAAAAGGCGATTAAAGAAGATGAACAACAAAAACGGAAACTTGAATTACGGCATAAGATTCGGAAAGCTAAACGCGCCCGCCAAAAGCAACATCGCCGTGAACGAAATGCCCGTTGATTTTAAAGTAATTGTTCGCTATAATATGACACGTCTGGGACATGCTATAGCTAACGGAAATTTCAGAGACAGTTGGTAAGGTGTGACAACTGATTTCCTAGTTTTAGTGCTCCCCATTCGGATAATTTGATATTTAACCTTGGGTAACCAAGAAGTAAAGAGGTAAACGAATTCCATCGTTGCAAGCAGAGTGGTACCGCGTCAATCCGGCGTCTCTGATTCGCAATGGTGGTTTTTTGTTTTTTTAGAAAGGGCGATTTGATGAAAGAGTTGAAGAAGCTAAATAGTGCTCAAGTACGGCGGATGTACTTGAAGTTTTTTGAAGAGCATGGCCACCAAGTTATGCCGAGTGCATCATTAGTTCCAGTAAATGATCCAACATTACTATGGATTAACTCTGGGGTTGCCACAATGAAGAAATACTTTGACGGAAAAGTTGTTCCTGACAATCCACGGATGACAAGCTCACAAAAAAGTATTCGAACGAACGATATTGAAAACGTTGGTAAGACTGCCCGGCACCATACCATGTTTGAAATGTTGGGTAATTTCTCTGTTGGTGATTACTTTAAAAATGAAGTAATTCCATGGGCTTGGGAATTACTAACAAGTGATGAATGGTTTGGGTTTGATCCTGAACGGCTATACATTACTTATTACCCTAAAGATCATGACGCTTATAATCGCTGGCGTGAAGTAGGCGTTGCTGAAAACCACTTGATTGCTGATGAAGATAACTTCTGGGATATTGGTCAAGGTCCATCTGGTCCAGATACGGAAATTTTTTATGACCGTGGTCAAGAATTTAATAATTTGGCCGATGATGATCCAGAAAATTACCCTGGTGGTGAAAATGAACGTTACCTTGAAATTTGGAACATTGTCTTTAGTCAATTTAACCATACGCCGGAAGATACTTACGAACCACTTCCTCATAAAAACATTGATACGGGGATGGGTCTTGAACGGGTTGTTTCAATCTTTGAAAATGCCCCTACCAATTTTGAAACCGACCTATTTATGCCATTAATCAAGCAAGCTGAAGAGTTTAGTGGTACTAAGAAGTATGGTCAAAATAAAGAAGACGATATTCAATTTAAGATTATCGCTGATCATATTCGGACAATTACCTTTGCGATCGGGGATGGCGCTTTGCCTTCAAATGTTGGTCGTGGATACGTTATTCGGCGGTTGCTTCGGCGAGCAGTTGTTGCTGGAAAGAAGCTAGGAATCGATGAACCATTCTTAGCAAAGATGGTTCCAACAGTCGGCAAGATCATGGAAGACTACTATCCTGATGTTCTTAAAAATGCTGACTATATTGCTTCAGTTATTGAATCAGAGGAAGATCGCTTTAGTGCAACCTTAAATGGCGGATTAAACTTGTTGAATAACGTGATTGCTGAAGCTAAAGAAAATAAGACCAACGAAATTGATGGACGAACAGCCTTTAAACTTTATGATACTTATGGCTTCCCAATTGAATTAACCAAGGAATATGCTGAAGATGAAGGATTAACAGTTGATGAAAAGGGCTTCCAAGCAGCAATGACAGAGCAGCAAAATCGTGCTCGTAATGCCCGTGATATGGATAACGGGATGGGTGTTCAAACTGATTTGTGGACTTCATTCAAAGAAGATAGCAAATATGTTGGTTACACTGATTTGGCCGTTGATAATGCAAAAGTTATTGGTTTAGCACATGATGGTCAACAAGCGGATGAAGCACAACCAGGTGATAAGAACATTGAATTAATTTTTGATGTAACGCCATTCTATGCTGAAATGGGAGGCCAAGTCGCTGATACTGGTGACATTATTGACAACTATGGTAAAAAAGTTGGTCGGGTGGTTGATGTTCAACATGCACCAAACCAGCAAAACCTTCACCGGGTAGAATTAACTGCCCCTATTAAAAAGGGTGCTCGTTACAAACTGGTTGTTGACCGTATTCGTCACCTTAAGATTGAAAAGAACCATACAGCAACCCACTTGTTAGACCAAGCATTACGAAACGTTCTTGGTGGTCATACTCAACAAGCCGGATCATTAGTTGAAGAACATTACTTACGTTTTGACTTTAACCACTTTGGCCAGGTAACTGCTGAGGACCTTAAGAAGGTTGAAAACATGGTTAATGAGCAAATCTGGAAGGAAATCCCAGTCAAAACAGTTGAAACTGATATTGATTCTGCTAAGGAAATGGGTGCCATCGCCTTATTCTCAGATAAGTATGGTGATAAGGTTCGGGTTGTAAAGATTGGTGACTTTAACACTGAATTCTGTGGTGGTGACCACGTTAAAAACACGAATGAGCTCGGTCTCTTCAAGATTGTTTCTGAAGGAGGAGTTGGTGCTGGAGTACGGCGGATCGAAGCAGTAACTTCCAGTGATGCCTTTAAGTTCCTTCAAGATCGTGATGACCTCTTAACAAAGAGTGCTGCTAGTTTGAAAGTTGCTCAGATTAAGGAAGTTCCTCACCAAGTAGAAACGCTGCAAAATGAACTTAAAGAAGCTCAGAAGCAAAATGAGTCTCTTCAAGCTAAGATTGCTGCTCAACAAGCCAATAATGTTTTTGAAAATGTTCAAACAACTAAGAATGGAAGTTTAATTGCTGCCGAAGTTCAAGTTGCTGGAATGGGTCAATTACGGCAACTTGCTGATACTTGGCGCTCAAAGGCTCTTTCTGATGTTCTAGTTCTTGCGACAGCCAGTGATGGTAAAGCAAACTTATTAGTGGCTGTTAGCGATGATAAAACTAAGGAAGGCTTAAAAGCCGGTGACCTTATTAAGGCGATTGCACCAGCCATTAATGGTGGCGGTGGCGGTCGGCCAAACCTCGCCCAAGCTGGTGGAAAGAATCCAGCTGGAATTAAGGAAGCCTTAAGTCAAGCTAAAGATTACCTCGATAAGTAAATCAAAAGGGAGCAAGACAGAAGTCACTTGTGACTTCGTTTTTTGACGCGAAGCTAGCCTCTGGGAGCCCCCGCAAGCAACAATAGGCCTCCAACGTTTTTTTACCGGGCGTTGGAGGCCATTGGTGTACTGCGCCATTTGTCTTTTATGAAAGTAACTTGACTTATGTCACAGTCCAAGAGATTGAAAGAAACCAATTTTTGAGTTCTTTCAATCTTTCTTTTTGTAAGAACTTCTTAAGGTAATAAAAAATACTATCAAGAAGCTCTATTATCAGCTATAATATAAAACTTGTAGTTTAAGATAAAACTAATATTACTGTTTACTTACAATTGACAAATGTAAATTGTGATTTTAATAAAAATATAGTAAAATTGATGGTTGAAAAGAATATCTGGAGGTGACGATTGATGGCTACAAATGATAAAACGATGTTCTTTGATTTCGGTCAAGAACGTCAAGAAGATATCAAGCAAACATTAAAGACGGTTTATGAATCATTAGAAGAAAAGGGATACAACCCGACTAATCAAATTGTCGGTTATCTTTTATCTGGTGATCCGGCTTATATTCCGCGTTTGAATGATGCACGTAACTTGATTCGTCAACATGAACGTGACGAAATTATTGAAGAGCTTATTCGGTCATACCTAAAGAATAACGGTGAAACTAAATGAGATTAATGGGATTAGACGTTGGCTCTAAAACGGTTGGCATTTCCGTAAGCGATCCTCTCGGTTGGACGGCCCAAGCAGTTGAGATTATTCCAATTGATGAAGAAAACGAAATTTTTGGGATTGATCGTGTTGCCGAGCTAGTGAAAAAAGAACAGGTAGCTGGGTTTGTAATTGGCCTTCCTAAAAATATGAATAATACAGAAGGTCCTCGTGTTGAAGCATCTCAGCACTATGGTAAGCTATTACAACAACGTTTTCCAGATATTCCTATTGACTTTCAAGATGAACGTTTAACGACGGTTGAGGCACACCGAATGCTAGTTGAAGAAGCGGACATTTCACGTGCTAAGCAGAAAAAAGTTATCGATGAAGTTGCAGCAACGTTCATTTTACAAAGCTATTTGGATCGCCATGGCCGCCTTGTGAATAAGCTAAAATGAGGTATTAAAATGAGTAAACAAGAAAATAACGAAGACATGATTACATTAATTGATGAGAATGGTAATGAACAATTATTTAAGGAATTGTTTACGTTTGATTCTGATGATTATGGCAAATCATATATCTTTATCTATCCAGCGGAACAAGAAAATGACGATTCCGTTGATATTCAAGCTTACATTATAGCTGATAATGAAGATAACGATGGACAGGACCTTGTTCCAATTGAAGATGATAAGGAATGGGACATGGTTGAAGAAGTATTAAATACTTTCCTTGATAATGATGGTAATTTCAAGGCTTAATTAAAATTCCAGGATAAATAAAATATTAACAAAAGGGAGCTGTAGACACATTTGTCACAGTCCTTTTTCTTTACAAGCAGAAAGGATCATTAGGATGATTTTAACAACCTTTATTATTTTGATTTTAATGGGGTGCTTTATAAATGGTCATCGCCGCGGATTATTGACAATGACGTTAATGCTGGGGACATATATAGTAGCTTGGATCGTTGCTCGCCAGGGAGCCCAATTGATTGGTGGCTGGTTAAAATCATTATTACCAAGTATTGGAACTCCAGCAACATTTTCCGAGAGCTTGCTTGCAAATGTAAATAGTAATCTTTTCTTTTATAATGGGATTGCATTTATGATAATTTTTACAATTGTTTCAATTCTTTGTCACTGGGGCATTCGTCAGTTAAACTGGATAAAGAGGATTCCAGTGGTGGGGACAGTTGATAAAATTGCGGGTGGCTTAATCTCATTTTTGATTGGCTATTTGATTATTTACGTTGTTTTACTAATTATGCAATTATTTCCAGCAGGTTGGTGGCAAATGCAAATAGCAAACTCAGAACTAGCGCGTTTTATGATTAATCAAACACCAGGAATAGCGCATTTAGTAATTGATACGCTAGTACAGGGAGGATAAAATGAACAACAAAATTTTAGAAACATTAGAATTTGATCGAATAAAAGGACAACTGGCACAATACCTTGTTTCTGCCGCTGGTCGTTGCGAACTAACGCAGCTTGTTCCACAGACTGATTATGAAGCAGTTAAAGAGCTTTTGACAGAAACTACTGATGGAACCGATATTTTAAGGTTAGAAGATGGGATTCCTATTCCGCAACTAGCTGATATCAAACCGCAATTGAAACGTTTGAAAATTAAGGCAAATCTGAACGGCACGGAATTAGCTCAAATTACTAAAGTGCTGCAAACTAGTATGAGTGTAAAAAACTTTTTTGACCAGATGCGGGAGAAAAAAATTAAATTACGGGTTTTAACTACCCAAGTTGACCGCCTAGTTACAATTCCTTCAATTACCCAGCGGCTAGTTCGTTCGATCGATCCTGATGGACGGATAAATGATGAAGCATCGGCTAAACTCCATGGTATTCGGCAATTAATTACCCAAACGGAAACAGAAATTCACCAACAAATGGAAAGGTATACTCGCGGGAAAAATGCGAAATACTTAAGCGACCCGATTGTCACAATGCGGAATGACCGCTATGTAATTCCAGTAATCGCTCGTTACCGAAATAAATTTGGCGGGGTTGTTCATGACCAAAGTGCTAGTGGACAAACATTATATATTGAACCTGCAGCCGTTGTGGAGACCAATAATCGGTTACGACAAGCGCAAATAGAAGAACGGCAAGAAATGCAACGGGTGTTAATTGAATTATCACAAATGATTGCTCCTTACCGGCATGATATTGGCCAGAATGAAGCAATTCTTGGACACCTTGACTTTATTAATGCCAAGGCACGCTGGGCACATGATACTAAGGCAACGCTGCCACTCTTAAGCAAAGAAAATCATGTTTCACTACGGAAAGCGCGTCATCCCTTGATTGATCCCCGGCGAGTAGTGACAAATGATATTAAGATTGGGGAAGATTACCAAGCGATTATTATTACCGGGCCCAACACTGGTGGTAAAACCATTACGCTTAAAACTTTGGGAATTATCCAGTTAATGGGACAATCCGGTTTGTTTATTCCCGCAGAAGAAGGCAGTACAATTGGGATCTTTGATAATGTATTTGCGGATATCGGTGATGAACAATCATTGGAACAAAATCTGAGTACTTTCTCTGGGCATATGGATGGAGTAAAAGCAATTCTTGAACAAATTACAAGTCGTAGCTTAGTCCTTCTAGATGAGCTTGGTGCTGGAACTGATCCTAAAGAAGGGGCTGCTTTAGCAATGGCAATTCTTGATAATATTGGCAGTAAAGGAACCATGGTTGTAATTACAACCCACTATCCTGAACTCAAAGTTTATGGCTATGATCGTGCTAAGACGATTAATGCTAGTATGGAATTTGACCAAGAAACTCTTAAGCCGACGTATAAATTACTGCTAGGAATTCCTGGGCGGTCGAATGGATTAGAGATTGCTCAGCGATTAGGAATTAATCCCCAGGTTATTGATGAAGCACGGACATTTGTTAGTGATGATAGTCAAGACCTTAACAATATGATTGGTGATTTAGTAGAGCAGCGGAAAAAAGCACGTGAAGAAAGTGAAAGGCTGGCAAAACTAGTAGCCAAAAACGAAAAAGTTCAGCGTGACCTTGATGAGAAACTTACCCGCTTTAATGAACAGCGTGATAAGTTATATGAGCAAGCACGTTCAAAGGCCAATCATCAAGTTTCGATGGCGAAGAAAAAGGCTGATCGAATTATTCATCATTTGCGCCAGTTAGAAGTTCAACAGGGCGGAAATGTAAAAGAAAATGAATTAATTGATGCACAAGGTCAATTAAACGCTCTTCATCGTGATAATCCCCGGTTGCAACACAACTCAGTATTACAACGGGCTAAGCAAAAGCATGATTTGCATAAAGGTGATGCAGTCTTGGTAAAATCTTATGGTCAATATGGAGAACTTTTATCTAAGCGGGGAAACCACAAGTGGGAAGTTCAGATTGGGATTCTTAAAATGGAAATTGATGAGAATAATCTTGAAAAAGTAGCTAAGAAAGATCTCCCACGAGAAAAAGATGCAAAGCGGCGACCACGAGCTGCTGTGAGAACGACACAAACAAGAAAGACCTCGGCCCGTCTTGATTTGCGCGGTCATCGCTATGAACAAGCAATGAGTGAGCTAAGTAACTTTATTGATCATGCGTTGTTGAATAATCTTTCAACAGTAACAATTATTCACGGAAAAGGAACCGGTGCTCTTCGTAAGGGAACGCAACAATATCTGCAAAGCAATCCACGGGTTAAATCATTCTCCTATGCTTCCCCTAATGCTGGTGGGGATGGAGCAACAATTGTTAATCTATAATTACTTACTATAAAAAAGTAAGCAACTTAAATGACATTTAAGAAGTGATTTGTTAGAATAACGTTAAGAAAAACAAAGGAGGAATTGAAGATGGCTGTAAACGTAACTACAGATCAAACCTTTGAACAAGATACTGCAACTGGTGTCGATTTAATTGATTTTTGGGCAACTTGGTGTGGTCCCTGTCGGATGCAATCACCAGTAGTTGATGCACTATCTGATAAGATGCCCGATATTAAATTTTTTAAGATGGATGTTGACCAAAATCCAGAAATTGCACAAAAATTCCGGATTATGAGTATCCCTACATTAATGGTTAAGAAAGATGGCAAGGTAGTAGACCAAATCATTGGTTATCATAGTGAAGATCAATTAAAGCAAATTTTACAACAATATGTTGATTAGAAAAAAGCTGGAGAAAACTTTTTGTTTTCTTCCAGCTTTTTCGTATTTTAAACTTATTTTTTATCTTTTTTTCGTCGCTTTAGTAGTGAATGACGAGTTTCTTTTTTGGGGGCGTCTTCTTTTTCGTCAGGGCGATCAACAGTGATGAATGTTACCATCTCAGATCGTTCATTATCAGCTGAACTTTGTGGATCATTTTGAATCAAAATATCAACATAATCACGGTGACGGTCAAAGATCTTTGCCTCTGCAACCGTTCCAAGTTGAAACTCTACTTCTTGAGCAAGAAAACCACACTCTAAACCAAAGGAGGTTTCCTCTTCGTCTCTTTGAATCCGTTCCTTTACAATTACCCCTGATAACCGCCACACTTGAGAAGTGTTGCTTTTTTTACGTAAAGCTAAACGGCCAAAGCCAAGTTGATTAGTGAGATATACTAGATCCTCGGCTGTAGCAACAGGATATACTCGAGCGAGATCTTTACCAATCCAATATAGCATCTCATCGGTTTCTTTGCCTAGGATGGCTGGTAAAATCACGTCGCGCATTGTTCCAGCCCCTAGCCCTTGATGACCGGCTATTAACTGATTATATAATTTCTGACTCATATCCACTCGCTCCTTTTTAACAATCATTATTATTATACGCCGTTTGTAAAATTAAGTTAGAAAAATAGAAAAGCCATTTGTGGTAGACTTTTAAATACCCCTAAACAAAAGAAAGGAAACCACAAATGACTTACACCCATCTTACCACAAACGAGCTGACAATCATCGCCCATTCTTTCGTGCAAAAGCTTAAAGCGTACCGAGTGGCCCAAATGATCAACCGTTGCGCCGAAACCGTTTATCGCGTTTATCGTTACCTGGAAACCGGTGCCTCAATTGCTGATTATCAAGATCACTATATGCGCAATAAGCAACGTTGTGGCCGAAAACGTACTCAGTTGTCACTGGCTGAACTCACTTATATCAACGACAAAATTGCCCAGGGGTGGACGCCTGATACCATTATTGGGCGCGCTGAGCGCCCAATTAGTTGTAACCGGCGAACTCTTTACCGGATGTTTGAACGTGGCCAGTTCGGCTTCGATGTCCGTTCCTTGCCGATGCGAGGTAAGCGGCACCCGAATGGCTATGTCGAGCGCCGTGGGAAGGCTGGCCAATTGGGGCGAAGTATTCACGAGCGTGCCAAGGACTTTCCACACTATGCCACTGAATTTGGGCACCTTGAAGCTGATACCGTCCAAGGCAAAAAGCACCAAGGGGCGGTAATGACCCTGACCGAACGCCAATCGAAGGTCGAAATTGTACTCAATGTGCACGAAAAGACGGCTGATGCGATTAACCAACACTTAAGTCAGTGGCTTCGGAAATTCCCGCGGCACTTCTTCAAATCGATTACCTTTGACAACGGAAAAGAATTCGCCGGCTGGCGCGAGATTACCAATCAATTTGACCTTCACACTTACTTTGCCGAGGTTGGTGCTCCCAATCAACGAGGGCTGAACGAAAACAACAACGGTCTTTTACGCCGGGATGGCTTAACGAAACAGCTAGATTTCCGCAATCTTCCTGATGAATTGGTAACCCAACTGATGAGTAAGCGAAATAACCTGCCCCGTAAATCACTAGGCTATCGAACTCCATATGAAGTATTCATGTCTTACGTCACTGATGAGCAACTATTTTCTTTCTAACTTAAATTGACATTTCGGGATACTTAAATTTCAAGATCTTAATAGGGTTAAACCTGAAAAACTTGCAAAATCTTATGGAGAAAAGGATAATATAGTTTCAAGGTTTTAAACGTTTTAATGAATTAACGAGGTGAAGAGAATGGATAAACGACCAATCGGGGTTATGGATTCAGGGCTAGGCGGCCTATCTGTAACCCGTGTACTTCGTGAACAAATGCCCCGCGAATCTGTAATTTTTGTGGGTGACCAAGGGCATTTTCCATATGGAACTAAGACAAAAGAACAGATCCAGCAATTAGCATTACGCATTGGAAAATTCTTGTTAAAACAAGATGTAAAAATGATGATAATTGCATGTAATACCGCAACTGCAGCAGCTCTTCAACTTCTTCAAAATGAATTACCAATTCCAGTAATTGGGGTAATTGAACCAGGAGCCATGGCTGCTACCCAACATCATTATAAAAAAATTGGGGTAATTGGCACCGAATCCACTATTAAAAATGGCGCCTATGCTAAAACGTTAGCTAAACTCAATCCTGCTTTAAAAGTTATCAGTTCTTCCGCCCAACCACTGGTCCCAATTGTTGAACATGGGCAAACAGGGACAGCTGAAGCACAAAAAGCTGTTGATGCTGAATTAAAAGTATTTGATAATCAATCGATTGAAGCTTTGATCCTTGGATGCACTCATTTTCCGTTTTTACAAAAAGAAATTCATAATAAATTAGGATCTAATGTTCAGTTAATTGATCCTGCATTCGAGACAATCAGACAGACAAAGGAATTATTAACTAGTGAAAATCAATTGAGTGATGATTTAGCATCAAGTATCGACCTTTATTCAACGGGAGATATTAAAGACTTAGTTGCTGGTGCACAACAATGGTTACCGAATGGCTACAGCAAGTGTGCACATATTCAATTAAACGAGGAAGGTTAAAATGAAAACAATCGTAATTGCAACAAAGAATGCTGGGAAAGCGCGTGAATACCAAGAGATGCTTGCTCCCCTAGGAATTGAAGTAAAAACATTAGCCGATTTTGCACCAATAGCAATTAATGAAAATGGTAAAACATTTGAAGAAAATGCAACAATTAAAGCCACTACAGCTGCTAATGAACTTCAATTACCTGTTATGGCGGATGATTCGGGATTAATGGTTGATGCCCTTGGCGGTGCTCCAGGAGTACGTTCAGCAAGGTATGCTGGTGATCATGACGATGCTGCTAATAATGCTAAACTCTTATCGGCATTAAATGGGGTACTTGATGAAAAAAGGACTGCTCACTTCCATACTACCATCGTTGGAATTAAGCCTGATGGGACAAAATTAGTTGCTAATGGCCGAGTTGATGGTCATATTCTTCATCAACTCACGGGAGAAAACGGTTTTGGCTATGACCCGCTTTTTTATGTCGATGAATTAGGCAAATCAATGGCCCAGTTAACAGCAGGCCAAAAGAATCAAATTAGTCATCGGGGACGAGCATTACGGTCATTTATGAAGCAATTTAATGATTGGTGGAAATAGAAAATGAAGATATTAGTTGTAAGTGATAACCATCGAGAAGAAAAAATTTTGACAGAGATTGTTCAAGAAATGGGGGATCAGGTTGACCTAATGATTCACTGTGGGGATTCAGAATTAGCTCCTGATCAGGAACCAATGAGCAATTTTAAGGCAGTGAAAGGGAACAATGATTATGGTTTGTCGTACCCTAATGAGTTGGTAATTAATGCTGGTCAAGAGCAGCTCTATATCACTCATGGTCATTTACAACGGGCCAATTTTTCTCTTACCCCTCTGATGCTTACCGGCCAAGAAAAGGGAGCCTCTATTGTGTGCTACGGGCATACTCATCAATTAGGAGCCGTTTATGACCATCAAATGCTAATAATTAATCCTGGGAGTATCAGTTTTCCTCGTGGTGAATATGCTAAACTCGGGGGAACCTTTGCAATTATTGATGCACAGTCTGAGCGGTTTATTGTAGATTATTATAACCGTCAGATGGAAGCTGTTCCTGGATTACATTGTGAATTCAGTCGTCAAAAATAAAGGAGTGTATTTTTTGTGATTGATCAGCGTTTACGGACCTTATTGCTGAAAAATGAGCAGAAGTTTATGATCCCCGCCAGCTTAGTCGCGATGGTAAACCAAAGTAATAGTTTAGATCATGCATTCTTAGTTCTTACTAAGGATCGTTATGCTAAAATTATTGTGGTTGACAATAAAAACCATTATTGCGGTCAGATTTCATTGGCAATGATTACTGACCAATTATTGGAGACAAAGCGGATCAATGTGGAACGCTTAAATGAATTAACGGTCAGGGATGTGATGCAAACCGATGCGCCGGTTATTCAAGATCCAACTGATATCGAAGAAAATTTACACCTCTTAATTGACCAGTCGTTTTTACCGGTGGTGGACGATCATAATTACTTTTGCGGAATTGTGACGCGTCGTGAAGTATTAAAGGCGGTCAATTATACAATGCATACTTTTGGAAAATAATGAAAGTGGCTGTGACATAAGTTGAGTTACTCTCATAAAAAACAAATAGCGTAGTACAACAAAGGCCTCCAGCGCCCGGTAAAACCGAATGTTGGAGGCCTCTTTTTATCGTTCATTTTTAATTAATTGGTTAATAGTCTGCAAGACGCCATCATGATTATTATCAATTGTGGTGGTGTGGGCAGCTTGCATTTGAATAATTGGTTGTGCATTCTGCATTGCGTAGCTTTGACTCGTCATCGCTAACATCCCGAGGTCATTTTCATTGTCACCAAACGTAACAATTTCATTTGCCTTTAAATTAAAGTGGGACTGCAAAAGGGAAAGAGCGTTTTGTTTAGTTGCAGCAGCATTACCGATTAAGTCAGTATTAAAGCCTGAATTTTCCATGATTAAAGATGGCGGTAAGTAACCATCTAAGGTTGTTGCAATTTTTTTAAGATCGATATGATTAGCAAAATTAATCGATATCTTGGTAAAATTTTCAGTTGGTCGTTGAGTGAAAATCTGCCGGATATCAGGAATACGCTCCACATTTTCATAAAAAAGTTTCACAATATTGAAATCATGAGCACTCATCCCCTGATCGACATAAGATTTTTCACTAGTAGAGATTACTAATTGATTAATATCTTGCGGACCATAGAAACGGTCAAGAACATGAATAACTCGGGCTAAAGATTCCTGATTAATAGGAAAAGATTTAAATAATTTGCTTCCTAAATGGATAACTGATCCGTTTTGCGAAATAAATCCCATCTTGGCGGTGTAGTCTTTAAATTCACGTTGCAATCGTGGAAAACTGGATCCACTAGCAGCGACAAAGTAGATATTATGGCGTTCAAGTTGGCGAAAGACCTTTGCGAATAAAGAATGATTGTAAGTATGGTCGTCTCGTAAAAAGGTTCCGTCCATATCAGTAGCGATTAATTTAATGCTCATTAGGTGCTCCCTCCCAGGCAATTGGAATATTATTTGTTCGTAATTCTTTAAGATATGCTGCCAAAAAGCGACTAGCGACAGTTGATTGTTTTCCACTGACTGCTGTTATTGTCACGCGAAAAACGAGCGCACCGTCTGGAGTAACGACTGGTCCGACAATAACTGGTTTTAATTGTAGTGCCTTTGTTTGTGGCACTAGTTTTTTATTAACTTGCGTAACAATTTCTTCTACCTTGTTAAGCGGGGTCTTCGAAGTAATCCGAATATCAACGTTGCTGACCATATTATTTCGTGAAAGATTTTGCACAATGGTAATGTTACGGTTAGGAATAAAATTAAGTGTCCCATCGGAACTAGTAACTTGCGTAGTACGAATTCCAAGCGCGGTTACTGTTCCTTTGATTTGACCAATTTGGACAGTATCGCCAACGTCTAATTGTTGCTCAAGTAGGATGAAAAATCCAGTCACGATATCACTAACAAGGCTTTGCGCACCAAGCCCCAATGCTAAACTAAAAATTCCGGCTCCAGCAATCAGAGTGCCCACTGGAACGCCAATTTCTGATAATATAGCGTACAATAAGAAAAAATAACAAGTATAACGGTAAATGTTTAAGACAAGGGTTTTTACCGTTGCCATTCGGTTGCTATTTTTTAGCACATTGTATTTTTTTGATTCTTGAAAAAGGTGGACAATGATAACCCGTCCTACCCATAAAATCATTAAAAATAAGACAAACGTAACGATAATTAAAAGAAATTTACTTAAAAGCTGTTGTGAAATTTCGTGCCAGGATAAATCTGTAAAAGCTTTTTTTAATTGTTCCGTTTGTTTTGATGTAAGTGAAGTGGCACCAGTGATCATAATAACCTCCTAAAAAATACTAATAAATATTTTAACAGGGAAGATAAGCTTCTGTCGACTACACTAGATTATCGTTTTTATTTGTTTTATGATATTCTTAGTATTGAATAAGTATTTTGAAAACTAAAGGAGGGATTATCAGATGACTTTTGGTCAGTTGGCAGGGTTAATTGCGGCAATCGCATTCCTAATATTAGTCATTTTTGCATGTATCCTGTTGAATCAATTGAGTAAGACAATGAAAGAAACAAATAAAAGTATTTCAACTTTAACGCGGGATGTTCATTATCTTAGCCAAGAAATGGAGGACGTGCTAAGTAACACGAATACATTGTTAGACGATATTAATCATAAATCAGAACAACTAGATCCGGCGGTTAAAGCAGTTGCAGATGTAAGTCAGAGTGTTTCAGAAGTGAATGCCTCACTTCAAGAAATGGTCGAGAAAGCCCGGCTGCACCGCGAGAAGCGACAATTTGACCGGAGTATTTTTAAGTTTGCAGGAAAGACGCTTGTTTTAGATGCTTTCAACAAATTTAGACAGCATCGGAAGCAAAAGAAAGGAATGACAAATAATGAGTAAAAAGTTACTTGCTGGGATATTATTAGGTGGAGCTGCAACATATGCCGCATGGAAGAAAATGGCACCAGCTAAAAAAGAAGCATTGAAAGAAATCGTTGATGAAAAGATTAATAAAGTTGCTGATTATGTGACTGATTACACCTTAGACGCATTAGATATTGTTGATGATCTTATGAGTGATTCTAACTTGAACGATAAGGTGAGCGGCGCTGCGGATGCTGTTAATAATGTTAAGGGTAAGGTAAAAGATAGCGCCAATAAAGTAGTTAATCATATGACTAATGATGACTTTGATAAGCAAACTGCTGATATTCGTGAGGAATTAGCGAAGAATAAAGAAGCAGATGAAGATAATAACGATATTATTATCGATGCTACTAGTGATCAAAAGCCAGCATCTACTGAAGACGATGAAGCAGATCAAGCTGATGCTAAGATAGCCAATAAATAAGTAAATAAAAAAGCTGAGAAATTTCTCAGCTTTTTTATTTTAATGAGGGAAAGTTAGCAATTCTTTAGTTGTATGCGTAAATGGTTCGCAACCATCTTCTGTAATATGAACACAGTCTTCAATCCGGACGCCGGCAAAACCTGGAATATAAATGCCTGGTTCAATAGAGAAGCACATGCCAGGTTCAAGAACTAGCTGATTTCCTTCCATGATTGATGGAAATTCGTGTTCACTGCTGCCCATTCCGTGCCCAAGCCGGTGAATAAAGTATTCGCCATAACCGGCTGCAGTAATGATATCACGAGCGATCTTATCTAATTCTTCAGCAGTCATTCCCGGCTTCGCAGTATTTTGAGCGGCCAATTGAGCCTCTAAACATACTTTGTAGATGTCTTTTTGTTTGTCATTTAACTTTCTTACAGCCACTGTTCGGGAAGCATCACTAATATAGCCATCAACAATTGTTCCTAAGTCAAAGAGGACGAGCTGATTATTTTGGATTTTATTACTGGAGGTAGCTCCATGAGGCTCGGCAGCATGAGGACCAGCTTGAACTAGAGTATCAAAACTCATTTTATTAATCCCGTGTTGCTTAAGAGCGTATTCTAAATCGGCAGCAACTTCTTGTTCTGTTTTACCAATTTGAATTGCTTCGAATCCTACTTTAAAAGCGAAATCAGCCCATTTTCCGGCTTCATTTAACTTAGCGATCTCATCATCGCTTTTAATCATTCGCATTTTTGCTATCAAAGGAGAGAGATCAGTATTAAAATGGGCATTAGGGAGGACTTTTTCTAAAGCACGAAGACGGTCAACAGTTAGTGATTCTCCCTCAATTCCCCAGTTAATTGGTGAACCAGCGTGATTTTTGATGTGTTCAGCAATAAGCTCAAAAGGTTTTTCGTGATCTAAGTACCCATATACCGGATATTTCCAACCAGTATCCTTTATTGCTTCTACTTCAAGCGCTGGGGCAAACAGAAATGGCTCACTATCGGTAAAAAAGGCTAGTGCTAATACCCGTTCTACTGGATCACTGTAGAAACCAGTTAGGTAATTAATGGTCATTGGATCACTAATATAAGCAGCATCTAATCCTTTTTCAGTAAGAGCGCTTTGTAATTGATTAAGTTTTGTCACTGCATTCACTTCCTAAAAAAGATTGCGAATATTATAACATATTGTTATGAAAGTAAAAAAATAATGAAGAACGTTTGCTAATTAAAACTAAATCTGCTATATTAACTAGGTTATGAAAAAATATGAAAACAGATTATACCAATAAAGAAAGGGCTATCTTATGGAAAAACAATCAGTAACAATTTATACGGTTGCCCGAGAAGCTCGTGTCTCAATGGCCACTGTTTCACGGGTAGTAAATGGCAATCCAAATGTAAAGCCAGAAACTAGACAAAAAGTTTTAGATGTAATTAAGCAGCTTAATTATCGTCCTAATGCAGTTGCACGGGGATTAGCTTCTAAAAAGACAACGACTGTCGGGGTAGTTATTCCTAATATAACTGATCCATACTTTGCGGAATTAGCATTGGGGATTGATGATGTTGCTTCAATGTATAAGTACAATATCATTTTAACTAATTCTGATTCTGATGATGAAAAGATTCTAAAAGTGGTGCGGAGCTTGCTTGCTAAACAGGTTGATGGACTTATTTTTATGGGTCATGATGTTTCTGATGATCTGCGAAATGAATTTGAAAGCACAAATACACCAGTTGTAGTAGCTGGTTCTGTTGTTAATGATGATACTTTACCAAGCGTTCGGATTAACTACCAAGCAGCTGCCAAGGAAGCAACAGAATTTCTGCTAAAGCATGGTGATCAACAAGTCGCCTATATTACTGGTCCATTACGATACTCAATTAATGGTAAAGACCGACTCAATGGATATAAAGAAGCATTGACAAATAATAATGTGGCATTTAATGATTCATTAGTAATTGAAACAAACGGGTCTTATCAAGCAGGATATGCAAAGGCACAAGAAGTTATCGAAAAGGGCTTAAAGGCTGCTTATGTAACAGATGATAGTTTAGCTGCGGGGCTCTTGAACGGGCTTACAGATGCTGGTATTAGTGTTCCAGCTGAGTTTGAACTAATTTCTTCCAATGACACTAATTATACAAAGGTTGTCCGGCCGACAATTACTTCAATCACTCAACCCCTTTATGATCTTGGAGCCATTTCAATGCGGTTGTTGACAAAATTAATGGATGGCGATGACAGCAATGATGATGAAAAGAATGTTATTTTAGATCATGGCTTTATTGAACGCCAATCAACTCGTAAATAGGTTGTGATTTGTTGTGACAACCCGAAGTGAATTGCGAGCACAACGACAAGAAAAAGTTGAGAAACCAGTAGAAGAAACACCGAAAAAGCTTCATTTTCTATACTGCTTATGGGGTGTAATCTGTGTGACTTTACTCGGGCTAACATTACTAATTAATTCGACACTCTTAAATGTTAACTTTGTAAAAGAAGAAGTTACAAGTTCGTCGCTTGAATCAGTTATGTTAAGTCAGGTTAACAGCAGTCTAACTCAGTACGGGATTTCAACTTCTGTCTTAAAGAAAAGTGATACTGACAAGCTAATTAATCAGGCAATTGATCAGGTATATGCAGGTGAAAAAATTAATCTTGACCTATCATCTATAGTTAATAATGTGGGCACATCTGTTAATTCCCAATTAACTCAATATGGTTTGTCGACGTCCATGTTACCAGCAGGCAGTTCTTCAGCAATTACTGGTAACATTAATTCGGTGGTTAACAGTCAGTTAAATACTCCCGAAGTTGCACAGTTAATTAATGGGATTAAAATTGCTAAAACGGTTATTAATATTATTTTAGTGATTTCAATTATCAGCCTCGTTCTATTGATTTTTAAGGGGTTATGGCAGCATCACTTAATTGGTAGTTTTAGGTGGATTTATCTGTGGGGAACTGTTTTATATACAGGAATCGTTATGACTATTCATGCGATTGCTCTTCAAATGGGTGCTGGACAACCAGACATAAGCCCCTTTATTTCCCAGGTTGCCAATGATTTTCAGCAGACTGGATTTCATGGTTCAATGATGCTGATTGTTATTAGTATTGTGTTATTTATTCTGCAATTTGTAAAACGAAAATGGCAACCTCACCGTTAGTGTAAGATTTTCATAGGTTGGATGAATAATTCATCTGGTCGTGGAAATCTTTTTTGTAGACCAATTTACTTATTTACAAAAAAAGAAAAGACCAGTAGCCTTTAGTGTGTCGAATACTAAGCAAAGGCAGGTCTTTCCTCATGGATATTTTAACAGAAATCGAGCAGAATTTGGTGAAATCAGGCAGTTTATTTGAAGCTGAACAGATTATTTTAAAAGGGGTATTGGAGTTAGGACAAGTAATCATGCAAAACTTTTTGGAAAGCTTAGATCGAAGCTTAAAGTCCCAAGCTCCAGCGAACTATCAAGTAATCAATAAACAGCCACGGACGCTTAACTTTATCTTTGGCCCGGTGACTTTTCAACGACGGTATTATCAGGCTGGGACAAAGAAACGTGAATTTTACTTAGACCAACAATTAAAAATTAAACCACGTCGTCGTTTATCGCCGCACTACTTAATGATGATGGCTAAGATTGCCCAAACAACTACAATGCGTAATACTGCCGACATTTTGAACCTTGTATTTGACAGCGGAATTACTGCCGATTCGGTAATGCACGCCGTGCATGAGTTAGGAAATCAGGTAGCTAAACAAACTCAAGCAAAAGAACACCAAACTACTCCTCGCCATATGCCTAAAAATTTAACTATTGAGGGTGATGCCTTTATGATTAAAGGCAAAAAAGAAGCAGGTCAGCTGACTCTTGTGCACCATTATCGGGTTTATGAGCGAGTAGCTAATCAAATCATTAATCGGCATGACTTTCTCAGTGTTGGGCACCAAGGACGGCTTGAAGCACGACTAAGTGATTATTTAGACCGCCATTATAAGCTTGCCGGTCAAACGATCTTTTTGGCCAGTGACGCTGGCCCAGGTTACGAACCAGCTAAGCTATTAAGTCTAGTTCCTCAAGGTGCACATGGTGAATACTTTCTCGACCGCTATCATTGCTTACAGAAAATTGAACATACTTTAGGTCATCACAACGAATTAGCTATGCGAGCAATTAAAGCGGTTCGCCATCATGATCAAGCAGAGCTAACGATAATTTTAGATACTTATGAATCACAAAACTTAACAGAAAAACAAGCAGACGACCTAATGCGTTTAAGAAAATATCTACAGCGAAATTGGCGGTACATCCTCTCGCCACAAATGCGTGGATTTAAGGATATTCATTTAATCGGTTCAGTCGAAAGTTCTCACCGGGCTTTTACTTACCGGATGAAGAAACAGGGCAAGTCGTGGACTGAGCAGGGGGCTAAGGCCATGATTGGTTTAATTGAAGCCCGAATGAATGGTGAACTGCAAGCTAGTTTAAATACGATCCTAGAACAATTAACAGTTCTTCCTCGAGTGGCTCAAACCAGCCTATTACAGGAAATACATATTCGAACTGGAGAGTTTCTAAGAAAAGCACCGACAAAGCCGTCAATTGGAGCAGTACAAGGAATAATTCCGATTAACACGGCCACAAGTAGACCAATGGGACAACTTTTTAAGGCACTAACCCACTAAAACTGTATATTTAAAGGCTACCTATGAAAACTTGACAGATACAACCTCACCAATAACCTTGAATTAACGATGAATATTTGCTAAAATTTATCTGTTTGTATTACATTAATAAAGAAAAGAGGAGTCAGTAATGTCAGGACATTCAAAATGGCATAACATTCAGGGACGTAAGAACGCCCAAGATGCTAAGCGTGGTAAGATTTTCCAAAAGATTTCACGTGACTTGTACCAAGCAGCTAAAGCAGGTGATCCTGATCCAGCGAACAACGCTCAATTACGGCTTGTAATCGATAAGGCACACGCGGCCAACATGCCTAAGAAAAACATTGACCGTGCTATTGCTAAAGCTTCAGGTATTGGTGGAGCTAAGTTCGAAGAAGTTACTTATGAAGGTTATGGACCAGGTGGGGTAGCAGTAATGGTTTCTGCTCTTACTGATAACAAGAACCGGACTGCATCTGCTGTTCGTTCAGCATTTAGTCACTCTGGCGGTTCATTAGGTGCTAGCGGATCAGTTTCATACATGTTCGACCGTAAAGGATTAATCGAAATTCTTCGTGATGGTCTTGATAAGAGCGAAGATGATATGTTAATGGATGCTTTGGATGCTGGAGCTGAAGATATGAAGGCAACTGAAGAAAAGTTCCAAATCTTCACTGATCCAAGTAGCATGACTGATGTTCGTGATGCTCTTCAAGGACAAGGCTACGAATTAGATACTGCTGAAGTTACCATGATCCCTCAAAACCGGACCGAGGTACCTGCAGATAAGGCAAAGCAATACCGTCATTTGATTGATGAATTAACAGAAAACGATGATGTTGCTGATATTTACGAAACTGGTATTTTATCAGACGAAGATGACGATGAAGAATAATTCAATCATTGTTATTAGAGGCTGGGAATTAACTATTAAATTCCTTCCTCTGAATATTAAAATCCGAACCATAATTTTTGATTTTCCAGAAATTATGGTTCGGATTTTTCCTTTTTCAATTAATTTTGTCCCTGCTTGAGCTACTAACTTTCCCAATTTTGTTAAATTCATAGCCATTAGTGTAAATCCGGTGTCATTTTCCACAGCGCGTTGCCCACGTAAATGTGTTCGGCGTACGCCAAAATCCCTCTTCATGTGACCGAAAACGGGTTCAACGTCGTACTTACGTTGACGATAAATTGCCTTACCTTCGTCACTTGAGAGGGTTGCTTTAACTTTAGCTTTATAGTAATTCCAAGTTGGATTAACTTGCATATAGCGTTGACGTCCACTTGGTGTTTTCGCTAATTGATCTAATTGTACTGATAATTGATGTTTATCTGCCCGATAAAGTTTAAAATCACGTTTAAATCCATATTTATCAATTCTTCGACTGTAACGATAAAAACTAAAACGAACTCCTAGATGGTCAATGTAATAATCATCTTCGGCATTATATTGCCAGTTTTGTGATTTAGTTGGATCAGTTTTGTATTTTCGTTTCTGTTCCTTTTGGTAAGTCGTATATGGAATAACAGGCTGTTTTTCAAACTGATCAATAATTGTCGTGTAATTATATTCACTACCATACCCTGCATCAGCCACGATATGATCAAAGAAATCTAAAGAATGAAATTGAGCAAGAAATGGTACTAATGTTCTAGTATCTGTCGGATTAGAATATAAGGCATAATCAAGAACAAATTGATTGTGGGTAGCGATTTGTAAGTTGTATCCAGGTTTCAATTCTCGGTTTTTCATTGGATCTTCTTTCATACACATGAATGTGGCATCATGATCTGTTTTTGAAAAGCTATTGCGGCCCTTAAAAATATCTTCTGCTTCTTCATACTTATTAGCACGAGGTATAAAGTCTTCTTTTAATTGTCGACGAATCTTTTTTAAGAAACGGCGTCGTCGTTTCTTAACTGAACCACCCTTGATTACTTTAGGTTCTTGAGCTATTTCTTCATTCAATTCACTGATTTTATCATCAATATTTTCAGCCATAAGAGCCATTCCATTAGCGGTTTCCACTAGTTCTGGACTCATCGCTTTAACTACCCGTTTTTCGACTAAATCTTCGTAAAGTTTGATTGTTTTTTCTTTTAATTTTGCATGATATTTTTCAACAGCTCGACGCCAAGTAAATGAATACTTATTGGCATCTGCCTCAAGCTTTGTCCCATCAATAAAGAAAGCATCACTTTGAATTAGTCCGTGATCCTTTAATGCCATCGTAAAGTACACAAAAGAACGTTTGATTAAATTATTAGCGTGTTGACTTTGGCGAAAATTATTAATTGTATGGTAACTATAGGTATGATCACGTGCCAACCAACGCATTGGTAAATTCTCTTCAAGCATCAACTCAATTTTCCGACCAGAATAAGTTTGACGTGAATAGGCAAATAATAAAATTTTAAGCATAATCGCTGGATGAGAAAGTGGGCGACCGGTAGTCGCTACTTTGTCATCCAATAAAATTTCTTGTGGAATCGAATCTACAAAAGCATCAATCATACGTACAATATGTCTTGATGGAACATTATAATCATAATTTAGTACGAATTCTGTTTGCACTGTGATATAATTTTGATACATGAAAATCGCTCCTCTTTGTTTGTTTTTAGGGGTAATTACATCATATCAGGAACGATTTCCTGTGTACATAAAAATCCGTACAATGAATCTTTGTAGAATTCATTGTACGGATTTTTATTTTCAACTAGGAGTTTTTTCCCGGCCTCTTTTAGTTCGCCGTTTGTAAAATTAAGTTAGAAAAATAGAAAAGCCATTTGTGGTAGACTTTTAAATACCCCTAAACAAAAGAAAGGAAACCACAAATGACTTACACCCATCTTACCACAAACGAGCTGACAATCATCGCCCATTCTTTCGTGCAAAAGCTTAAAGCGTACCGAGTGGCCCAAATGATCAAACGTTGCGCCGAAACCGTTTATCGCGTTTATCGTTACCTGGAAACCGGTGCCTCAATTGCTGATTATCAAGATCACTATATGCGCAATAAGCAACGTTGTGGCCGAAAACGTACTCAGTTGTCACTGGCTGAACTCACTTATATCAACGACAAAATTGCCCAGGGGTGGACGCCTGATACCATTATTGGGCGCGCTGAGCGCCCAATTAGTTGTAACCGGCGAACTCTTTACCGGATGTTTGAACGTGGCCAGTTCGGCTTCGATGTCCGTTCCTTGCCGATGCGAGGTAAGCGGCACCCGAATGGCTATGTCGAGCGCCGTGGGAAGGCTGGCCAATTGGGGCGAAGTATTCACGAGCGTGCCAAGGACTTTCCGCACTATGCCACTGAATTTGGGCACCTTGAAGCTGATACCGTCCAAGGCAAAAAGCACCAAGGGGCGGTAATGACCCTGACCGAACGCCAATCGAAGGTCGAAATTGTACTCAATGTGCACGAAAAGACGGCTGATGCGATTAACCAACACTTAAGTCAGTGGCTTCGGAAATTCCCGCGGCACTTCTTCAAATCGATTACCTTTGACAACGGAAAAGAATTCGCCGGCTGGCGCGAGATTGCCAATCAATTTGACCTTCACACTTACTTTGCCGAGGTTGGTGCTCCCAATCAACGAGGGCTGAACGAAAACAACAACGGTCTTTTACGCCGGGATGGCTTAACGAAACAGCTAGATTTCCGCAATCTTCCTGATGAATTGGTAACCCAACTGATGAGTAAGCGAAATAACCTGCCCCGTAAATCACTAGGCTATCGAACTCCATATGAAGTATTCATGTCTTACGTCACTGATGAGCAACTATTTTCTTTCTAACTTAAATTGACATTTCGGGGTTTTAAATTTTTTAGTGCATTTTTAGAATTTATCCGTATTTAAATAATAGGGAGGTTAAAATATGCCGAGTTTTGAAGAAGAATTAACAAGAATAATTCGCAAGCAACCGAGTGACCTATACATCTTACCTCATGATAGGTATTATCAATTATCCTTAGCGATAAAGGGGATCCTATTTCCTTTTAAACAGGTTACACGTGACTATGGTCAACGTTTTATCTCATACTTAAAATATTGCGCCAATATGGCAGTTAGTGAGCATCGACGACCCCAGCTAGGCGCTTTTAAATTTACTTATGGTCACCAAAAGATCAATTTACGTTTATCAAGTGTTGGTGATTATCAAGGGAGGGAATCACTAGTTATTCGCTTTATATATCCCCTTAATGATATTAGGTTTAATTTTTTAATTCCTCATCAGTGGGAAATATTACAGAAGTACCGTCAACAAAGAGGTTTGATTCTTTTTGCCGGGCCAATGGGGGCTGGTAAAACAACTACCATGTATCAGCTTGCTCGACAGCTATTGCCGAAACAAATTGTATTAACAATTGAGGATCCCGTAGAAATTGATCATCCGGGATTTATCCAATTGCAAGTAAATGAATTAGCGGGAATGGACTATGAAAGTTTATTAAAATTGGGATTACGGCATCGCCCAGATGTGTTTATCATTGGAGAAATCCGTGATTCACAGACAGCGGCGATGTCAGTCCAAGCCGCATTAAGTGGTCACTTAGTTTTGGGAACTATCCATGCTCAAAATGCTTATGGCGTTGTTTCTCGTCTTCAACAATTAGGGATAGATTCTTATTATCTTAAGCAAGTATTAACGGCGGTATCTTATCAGCGTTTAATTCCGTTGGTGAATGGAGAACAAGCCATCTTATGTGACCTGTTAAATCGGCATCAATTTAGTGATTTGCTCAATGGCACCAAGAAAGGAGGAATGTCTGATGAATGGTCAAAAGCTCTTCAGCAGGCTGCGGAAAATGGAAAAATTACGGAGAATACTGCACGTCAATACCAACAAGGTTAAATTCAATCATCAGCAACAAGCAAATTTTTTCCTTTTATTAGCAGATTTGTTAAGTGTTGGTTTTTCTATCAGAGAAGCACTTGGTTTTATCAAGGCTGTCGAACCGAAGCTAGCTCCTTGGCTTGCTTTTATAGACAGCCGAATGCAAAAGGGAGCAAGTTTTGCCCAGAGCCTGCAGCCAGAAGTAAAAGACGATTTATTTTATCAATTACTATTAGCAGAAAAGCATGGTAATTTAACAAAAACATTGAGTGAAGTAGGAAAGATACTTACAGCACGAGAACGGCAACGAAAAAAATTGTTTAGTCTCCTGCAATATCCGCTAATTCTTTTAGGAATGTTAGGAATGGTGATCTGTGGATTAATTTTGTTTGTTTTTCCAGAATTGAAGGTCTGGCAAGGCGAGAGGCAAACTTTGCCGCTGATTCACATGATTACGTTAGGAGCAACTTATCTTTTTACCGTTATCTTTATTAGCGCCGTATTTCAGTGGCTAAGATGGCATCAAATGAATAAGGAACAACGGCTAATTAAGATCTGTACAATGCCAATAATCGGTAAATGTTATTGTTATTATTTTCAATATTATTTAACTAGTATATTAGGATCAATGTTGCAACAAGGATTATCGTTGGCTGAAATTTGTGAGATTACCCAGAGCTTTGATAGAAAATCAATTCTTTATATTTTTGGTAACAAAATAATGACTACTATTCAACGTGATGGAGATATTTCAGAAGTGGTGGCTACCTACTCTTTTCTCCCTAATGAATTAATCGTTTTTATGAATAAGGGGGCGACCAGGGAAAATATGGGACGGGATTTAATTGTTTTCGCAAATTTAAAATTTAAGGCCCTCACAACTGCAATTGAACATTTATTGATTTTTGTTCAACCAGTTATCTTTAGCATTATTGCAATCATAATTGTTATTTTATATCTTAGTATCCTATTGCCAATTTATCATTCATTCCAAGGAGTTTATTAATGAAAATTTTAAAGAAAAAACAATCAGGCTTCACCTTGCTCGAAGCCATCATTGTTTTAGGGATAGCGGCCCTCCTTTTACTAATTACAATTCCAAATTTTACAAAAACGCGTCAAAAAATGGCTGAAGAACAATTTTGGCAATCATTGCGTCAAGATTGGCAGTGGGCGCAATTAAAGTGTGAGAATAAACATCAATTTGTTGTAATTCGCCACGACAAAAATAACGAAATGATTACTTTTCGCATAAATGATCAAACAAGAGAAACAAAAGAAATTCTTATTCCCTCGACACTGAATGTTGAGTGGTTTGGTGAACTTTATCTTACGCCAAATGGCTATACGCGTCCCTGTACCCAGCGTTTTAAATCATTAATCGATGGCCGCTATTACTACATGAAGATTCAATTAGGATGGGGAGGATACCGAATTGAGAAACGCTAAAGCAAAGGCATTTATGATGGCAGATAGTTTAATTAGTTTGCTTGTTGTAGCAATGGGGATAAATTTATTTTTTATTTGCGAAAAACAATTGTGGTTACAAAATAGAAATCTTCAGCTAAAAATGGCCGCAACGAGGTTAGGAAAAGAGGCTAGTGATTTATATGCGGTTAAAAAGCAACCAGTTATTTTAAGCCGTGGTGATTTAATCGCAAAAGCAACGGTCCAAAGGGTAGTTGTTTATAATAACGATCGATGCCTTTGTCGGGTTGAAAAATGAAGAAGGGGGCCTTTACTTTAATAGAAGCGACTTGCGCATTAATTATTTCTTCATTAGTGATTATCAATATAAGCTTAGTTACTACTAGCATGAGACAAGTAGGTAAAATGAATTTAGAATCAACGATCACTTGGCATTTGTTTTTACGGGAATTAGAATCGGTCAATCATCGTTTTGAATTAATGGAGGCCCGTGATGATCGGTTATTGCTGTACAGTCAGACAACTGATCAAAAGTATGAATTAAGAGAAAACCATGCTCTATACCTAACGTGTCAGAATAAAGGTGGTTATATGCCATTGTTAGATAACATTAAGAATCATGAATACTCGTTTACGCAACTTGATTCTCAAAGAGTATTGATTAAAGTGACAAGGAAGGATGGAGAGAAAGCAAGTGCAATTGTTAAGTTTTATCCGCCAAAATAAAAAAGAGGGTTCTATTTTATTTATAAGTATTGCCGTCCTACTTATAATTAGTTCAGTTTTATTGTTTCAATATCGATATTATCAAAATTATCAGGAAATGGGACGGGACCTTTGTTCAATTTATATTGATAAAATAAAAGATAATCTAAGAGGTCAATGAGAGTGTTATCTTGAATTTGCTAGGAATAATAGTTAAACTAATAAGGTAATGATTGTATTATTTGGAGGCGACTAGCACTGACACAGAAAACACCACAGCAATTATTTGAGCTTTTTGATAAGGCCACTGAAATTTTACAAGCAGCGTTAAATTGTTCGTATTTAGATGCGCTATTAGAAAACGCAGAAAATATTATTGACAATAATACTGTTCGTGTTGATGACGGTGTTCCTGATGAAAAAACTGTAAATGAATTGCAGAAAATATACCAAGAATTAAATTTACAAAATGTGAAGCCAGAAATTATCCGGCAAATTATCCAGCTGAGTTTTTTGAAAGTAATTCGAAAAGACGCAATTCAGGCTAATCATCAAATGACTCCTGATACAATTGGCTTAATCATGGCTTTCTTAATTGAAAAGGTTACAAAAATCAAGGAGATTAAGAATGTTTTTGATCCAGCCGTTGGGACAGCTAATTTATTAACGACTGTTATGAATCAGCTTAAAGTAAATGGAGATAAAGACATCGTTGGTTACGGAATAGATAATGACGAAGATATGTTGGAAGTTGCGAGCGTAAGTACAGAATTACAACACCTTAATGTAAAGTTGTATCATCAAGATGCTGTAACCGCTTTGGATATTCCTCAATGTGATTTAGCTATTTCTGATTTGCCAATTGGTTACTATCCGCTTGATGAAAACGCCAAAAACTATCAAACACGGGCTAAAGAGGGTCATTCATATGTTCACCATTTGTTGATTGAACAATCTATGAATTATCTTAAGCCCGGTGCATTTGGGGTATTCTTAGTGCCTAGTAGCTTGTTCCAAACTAAAGAATCACAATCATTTGTTAAATGGATTCAGTCTGTTGCTTATTTACAAGGACTTATCAATTTACCAGCGGAACTTTTTGCTAATCCGAATGCGCAAAAATCAATTTTGTTATTGCAGCGCCAAGGCGGAGATAGTAAACAAGCAGTTAAAGTTTTGCTGGGTGAGTTTCCTTCATTTAAGGATAAAGAAAAATTTGCTTCATTCATGGATGATATTAGTAAATGGGTAACAACGAATTTACGTTAAAGTCATGTGGTAATAAGTCAAGATGAAATTATCACTGACGAACTTGTTTTGACCAGATTTTTGACGCACTTAAATAAGCCTTGATACCAAGGTGTTTTAAAAATTAAGCGTCGAGAATCAAGTTATCTTCCTATACCAATTACCTCTTCTCCTGATAGATTTGATGATTTTTGAGTAGGAAGAAAATCACCCTGATAAGTTTACGTGCGGTAAGAACGAGGGCGCGTTTTGATGGTGTATGCTTCACTTCTTTATATTTACGCTGATAATACTCGCCAAAAACTGGATCCTGAATTCTAACGCGGTTGGCAGCTTCAACCAGATAGTATCTAAGATAAGCATTGCCAGTTCTTTTGAGTGGAGTGTTGTCACTAGCGTAACCTCCGGACTGCTTTTCTCGCCAGGAAAGCCCAGCGTACTTAGCTAGCTTAGCTTCATTATCAAATCGGTTAATTTGACCAATTTCGGCTAAGATACCAGCAGCGTATACTGGTCCAATTCCGGGAATTGAACGCAGAACTTCTTCCTCCTTACCGATGACTTTCGTTACTTCTTCAATTGCCTTGTCGAGGTCTTTAATCATTTTCTGAAAAGCTTTAATTTCCTCGGCATAAACTGAGAGAACAGTATCAACCGAATTAGCAATTACCTTGTCTAAACGATAAGAAGCGCGAACTGCTTTTTGAATCGTTTTTGCCAAGGCTTCAGGGTTCGCGAAGCGACCCCGACCGTGTTCATTCAGGTAATCAGCTAAATCATTAATTGAAATGTTAAGTAAGTCATCAGTGGTCATATCTTCGGTTAACAGACTCATCATCGTCGAACCAAAGACGGAGGTATTAAGTTCATCAGAAATCACTAGTTTATTGAGCTTATAATATAAATTCTCAATAAAGTGTTGCTTGGCGCGAACTAAGCTTTGAACAAGCTCATACCGGGAACGCGTTAATCGTTGCAGGGCAATATAGTTTTCTTGGCGAACAATCCCTGTTGAATAACGTCCAACACGTAAGAAGTCCGCAATATAAAAAGCATCAATTTGGTCATTTTTATCTTCAGCGAAGACATCATGATACCGCTTAGTTTTCTTGGGATCGATGACTACTGATTGCGTATTAAGTTTTTTGAGGTCAGCGTCTTCTTGAAAAAACATTGCGGGGTGAAAACTGTAAATGGAAGTAGCTTCCATGCCAATCACAACTTGGTCGAGATGATTTGAATTCGCCGTGTTAATAATAATGGTTTTTAATTCGGTTGCGCCTTTCAAATCATTAACAAAGTTACCTTGAAAAACAACATCACATGTTTCTTCAGAAATCATTGAAGTGACTAAATCTTTTGAGCTAACGTCAATACCGACAAAAAGTTTCATTGGAATGGCCTCCTTTCATTAAAATTTACTGGTCTTAATCTGATCACTGCATGATAGCCCCTAATTACAATCACTAAAAACATCCTCGCAAGTATCAGTATTCATTGGTTAGAGAGTCAAAGCTGCACCTAATCCTACTCTGAATTAGCAAACTTTCTAATCGATACAGCATGTGAGTTCGAAAATCAGTTGATTGTCTGGGCGGCAGACTTTTTAAGTAGTTAAAACTACAGGAGAAAATAACCTATACCAGCTGACCAAAGCCAATGATAATTAGAGGTTATCATGCGGTGACCAGAAAACAAGTTGTAATGTAACAAAATCCGTAAGGATATATTTATAGAATACGAGGAGAAAAGTCAATGTCAAAAACAATTGCAGTTAACGCTGGTAGTTCAACACTTAAATTTAAATTATTTGATATGCCGAGTGAAGATGTAGTAGCTGAAGGTACGATTGAACGTATTGGTGAAAAGATGGGTCATGCTAAGATTAAGTATGGTAATGGTCAAAAGCATGAAGAAGATAAGCCATTTGCTGATCATGCTGCCGCAGTTAACTACTTGTTAGATAAGTTAATTGAATTAAAGATTGTGGCAAGCTATGATGAAATCACAGCAGTAGGTCACCGAATCGTTGCCGGTGGGGAATTCTTTAAGGATTCAACAATTATTGATGATGATGTTATTAGCAAGATTGATGAATTGTCAGAATATGCTCCACTCCATGAGCCTGCAGAATTAGTTGGTATTAAAGCTTTCCGTAAGGTATTACCTAATGCATTTGCGGTTGCTGTTTTTGATACATCATTCCATGTTGATATGCCAGAAATGAATGCATTGTACAGTGTGCCTTATGATTGGTATGAGAAGTATGGTGCTCGTAAGTATGGTGCTCACGGTACCAGTCACCGTTACGTATCTGCACGTGCTGCGGAAATGTTAGGAAAACCAATTGAAGAGCTTAAATTAATCACTATGCATATTGGAGCAGGTGCGTCAATCACTGCCGTAAAGAATGGTAAGTCATTCGATACATCAATGGGCTTCACGCCTGTTGCAGGAATAACAATGGCAACTCGTTCAGGGGATGTTGATCCATCCTTAATTGCTTTTATGCAGGGTAAACTAAACTTATCCTCAGATGAGATGATTGATATTTTGAACCATAAGTCTGGTTTACTTGGTATTTCTGGTATCTCACCAGATATGCGTGATATTCTTGCAGCTGCTGAAAAGGGTGACGACCGGGCACAACTTGCATTAGATATTTATGTTAACCGCATTGTCCGTTACATTGGCGCATATATTGCTGAAATGGGTGGCGCAGATGCCATTGTCTTCACTGCCGGTGTTGGTGAAAACAGCATTCCAGTACGAAAGATGATCACAGATAAGCTTGACTACTTTGGCATTAAGATTGATCAAGAAAAGAACGACTGCCATGGTGTTGAACGTGATCTTTCCGCTGATGATGCAAAAATTAAGACATTGTTAATTCCAACTAACGAAGAATTAATGATTGTTCGTGACATTGAACGTTTAAAGAAAAATAACTAAGTACTAAATAATTTGCTAAAAGATGACTAGTTGACAAGAAATGTTTGTCTCTAGTCTCTTTTTATTTTAGAATTTAAGATAACTATATTGCCTTTTCAAGAAAGAAGATTCTTTATGAAGTTTTGTACGTCAGATACTCATTTTTTTCATGACAGTCTCCTTGGTACGAATAAATTTGCACCAAGACCATTCAATAATGTCGATGAGATGAACCAAACGATTATTGATAATTGGAATGATAAAGTTGGTAAAAATGATATTGTCTATCATTTAGGAGATATTGCTCTGTACTTTACTAAACCTCAACGAGATGCCTATCAAGCAATTCTTGAGGTATTATTACAGTTACATGGGCACTTAATATTGGTAAAGGGGAATCACGATAATCGCGCCCTTTTTAAGTATCTAGAAAATAATAATTATGAGTTTAATGGACTTCCTAAATTTCAGTTTCATGACGTGGGGGTACTGTTAAAATATAATCACCGTCAATATTACTTAACTCATTACCCGCTTATGTTAGGAATAGCGCCGCAAATTATTAACCTTCATGGCCATATTCACCATTATTCTGTTCCCATTAAAGAAAATATAAATGTAGGTGTGGACGCTCCTGAATTAGACTATCTCGAAAATAAGCCTAAGTTTGGAGCACCGCTGAATTTTCATGAAATAGAAGAAATCGTGGCTAAGAAAACTATAAAGTATCCGGGACAAAAATAATCAAAAGAAGGTGGAAAAAGATGAATAGAGCTAAGATTCAAGATTATATTGATCAGCGTGAAGAGCAGCGTTCTTTAATCTATCATATTGAAGAAAAAGACCAGACACATTTTACCGTTAATGGACATCCCTACGAATTAGTAAAGGACTATCGTGATGGCTTTAATTCAGGAAAATTCGCAGAACGGTTTAGTAGTGTCCTAAGTAAATATGACTATATCGTTGGGGATTGGGGATATGACCAATTACGCTTAAAAGGTTTTTATGATGATGATAATCCCTTATTTGAACCAGAATTGGGTATTGATACGATTGAGGATTATTTATTTGAGTATTGTAATTTTGGCTGTGCGTACTTTATTCTTCACAATGATGATGTTTGTATTCCACGGCACAGTTACCGTCAGCGTCGAAAGAAAACTACGCCAGTCATCCATGAACGGCGACGGCAGGTTAAACAACCGAACGTGCGTCAACGGCATAATCAGCGTGCAGAACGTGTAAAAAACGGTCACCGGCAAAAATTTGTGATTCATCAACGAAAAAAGAGGAGCTAAGGCAAACGATGAAAGATTATCAAGGATATTTTATTGATTTAGATGGGACTACTTACAAGGGGAAAAAGCAAATTCCAGCAGCCGGAAGATTTATCAAACGACTGCAAGATGCAAAAAAAGAAGTACTATTTGTAACAAATAATAGTACCAGAACACCAGATTTTGTCGCTGAAAACCTTCGTGAAAATCATAATATTAATGTTACGGCGGAAAATATATATACAACAGCAATCGCAACTGCTGACTATTTACGGTCAATAGCGCCAATAAAAAGTAAAATTTATGTTATTGGTGAGTCGGGATTAAAGTTAGCTTTAGAAAAGCGTGGTTTTATCTTGACTGATGATCAACCTGAATATGTCGTTGTAGGATTAGATACGAGTGTTACTTATGAGAAACTTGAGAAAGCGGTTTTGTTAATTCGAAATGGCGCTAAATTTATTGGAACCAATGCTGACAGTAATTTGCCCAATGAGCGAGGAATGGTACCGGGAGCAGGTTCGATTGTAAAATTAGTAGAATATGCAACTCAAGTGAAACCTGTGATGATTGGTAAACCAGAAGCAATAATTATGAAAATGGCACTTGAAAGAGTTAAATTGCCTAAAGAAAGGGTAATTATGGTCGGCGATAACTATCATACTGATATTGAGGCAGCAATTAACGTTGGAATGGATAGTTTATTAGTTTATACTGGTTTATCGCGCCTAGAAGAAGTTAGAAAAGAAAAAATCCAGCCAACATATAAGGTGAATAATCTTGATGAATGGGAAATTTGAATTTATTCAATGGGGGAGAGCAATCTTATTGACACTACTTAGTTTAGTTGTTGCAATTAGTAGTGCTCTTTTTATCGTTATTAACATCTCACCTTTTTTTATAACAATTCCTAAGCACCTTTTAGGATTATCTGCTTCTGAATTAATGACCGATTATGGAAATGTTATTAAATATATCCAGCTTCCGACCCAGCGAGCCCTTGAACTAAATTATTTGCTAATTGCTCCTTCTGCGGTTCATCATTTTAAAGACGTCAAGCATTTGATTTTATTGAATGAAGCTGTGATGGTGGGTTCGATTCCGTTGTTAGTATTTGGATTAAAAAAACAAAAACGGCAAAATCAGCTCTGGCGCTTGATCTTACCGTTTCAGATGTTATTTATTTTGTTGCTCTTTAGTGGGTTTATGGGAATAACAAATTTCAATACTTTCTTTATTAAATTCCATTATCTTTTCTTTAGCAATATGGATTGGCTATTTGATCCACGAACAACGCCAATCATATTACTGATGCCTGAAAGATTTTTTACAGTACTATTTGGATTATGGTTAGGATTTACATTGATAATCTTACTTTTGATTTGGGGATGGATAAAGCTGATGTTAAGCATCTTCTTTAACAAAACGCGAACGTAATGCTCCAACAACGGCTGGAATTAACGTAACCACAATAATTGCAAGGATGATGACAGAGAAGTGTTCTTTAACGAACGGAAGATTACCGAAGAAGTAACCACATCCACAGCAAAGTGCTACCCAGATAACACAACCAATTACACTATAACGAATAAATTGCTTGTAGGGAAAACCAGAACCTGCTGCCGCAAATGGAGCAAATGTTCTAATGATCGGAATAAAACGGGCGAGAATAATAGCGGGCGCACCATGCTTTTCAAAGAAGACTTCGGCACGTTCTAGACTATCTTTATCAATTAATTTACCAAAAAGTGAATGGTTAGAAAGACTCTTCCCAATCTTATGACCAATTAAAAAGTTAAGGGAGTCTCCACCCAAACAGGCGCATAAGAAAATAAAAATAAAAATCCAAATATTAAGATGATAACGTGGGTCAGCAGCTAGTGCACTTGCAGCAAAGAGAAGGGAATCTCCAGGTAGAAATGGCATTATGACTGCACCAGTTTCAATAAAGATAATAGCGAATAAAATTAAATAGGTCGCATCGCCAAATTGATTAACAATCTGAATTAAATGAACATCAATATGTAATATAAAATCAATAAGAGTTGCCAAAGTAATTCTCCTTTGTGTAATAAGATAATACTGTTAAAGTGTAGCAAGATAGAAAAATGTTGTGAAGAGGCGTTTAAAACTTTTAATAATTTTTGAAAAAATATATTTATTGTAAGTATAAATTAGTCGTGTGAGACTAGTTCATTCATAGTCAATGATGAAAGGATCATTGCGCCTTTTTTGAAAAGGCTGAATAACGTTTATTATCATAATAATCCTAAATTTCAAGAATAAGTTAGCCACTGGACTCAAATAAATAATACTGACCAATTGATTATTGGTTGATGGAGCTGTGATATCTCTTGGTAGAAGGCCTTACGATAGATATCCATTGACGAATGTCCATTAAACATAGCTTGTGGATAGTGATTCATCCAATCATTAGTCGCTATGATCTGAGCACTACTATAGTTATTTATAGCTTCACCTTTGGTAATCTCCTTGCGGAGAAACCGGTTATTGATCTCATTGGATCCACGTTCCCAAGGGGAATACGGATCAGCATAGAAAACATGATCGTGAACTTGTGTTAACTCACTAAATTCTGAACCGTTGTCAGAGGTTATTGTCTTAAAGATGCGATAGTAAGCATCTGTGCCCATTTTCTGGCGTAAATTTATAAAGAACTGATTTACTGCATGCGCAGTTTTACCAGCAATTTTACTCGTGATATTAACTCGTGAAAGGCGATCAGTCATTACTAGTACAACACTGTCATTACCGTTTTTCTGTCCCTGAACTGTATCTAGTTCCCAATGGCCAATTTCGGACCGTTGGTCCGCAGTTTGAGGTCGTTGAGCAATATTAGGCCCTAAGCACCTTTTAGCTTGCGGATGAGTTCGATGATGCTTACGTTTAGGTTTTTCAAAGAGGTCTAAATTGGACGTACGAAGCACACCCTCATTAATCCATTGATATAAAGTTACAACCGACTTTGGGATCAGGGTGCCATCATTCATTAAATCTCGAGCCTTATAAATAACCGCTTGTGGGGAGTAATGGTGGTCGTCAAACTCACCAAGCATTAGCTGATCAGCTAATCGTAAAAATTGCTTTGAAGAATAATATAAGCGACGACGACCAGAATGGCGGTGATGTTCAAGATATGTGGCCTGACCAGCTTCATAACTATAGATGTAGTAAGAATATTCGTAAATCTTACCATTAGATTTTTGACGACGAAGTTGGCGGACCGTACCACGGTTGAGCTCGTTATTAATTGTTTGATGATTAACTCCTAATTGGCGACCAATTGCGCGATTGGAAAGTCCTTGCGACTTTAAAGTCGCAATCATCACACGTTCTTCTTTAGTAAGATGAGCATTCTTTTTATGAGTAGTCAATAAACTAGTAGACATGGTATCATTTAAGTGCGTCATTTGACGGACATCCTTTCATATAGGTTTGGTTCACTTAATATGATACCTGATGTCACGCCGAATGGCGTTTTTTATTTACCACCAACTGGGTGGCTAACTTCATTCTATAATCCACCCTTATCATAATAATGGTAAAGTAAACGAAAAAATAAATAAAAATCAAAAAAAGTGTTGACGAGGGAGTGAAATCCATGTATAGTAGTTATCGTTGTCAAAGCAGTTAAGTGCTGTTGAGATGGTTTAACAAAAAAGTTAAAAATAATTGTTGACATCGACTTGGCAATATGATATATTAATAAAGTTGCTGATTGAGTTATCGATCAAAAGGGATTCAAAAATAATTAAAATTTCTTCTTGACAAGTTAATTCAATACATGTTATAATGAATGTGTTGATTGGCTGCTTGATTAGCCAACAGGTAGACCTTTGAAAACTGAACAAAGTTTCGACGAATCAAATGTGTAGGGTCTTCAATCACGATGTGATTTGAAGCAAAACATTTGCGAAGTCAATTCGCTTAATAACAAAGATAATTGAGAGCTATTCAAGTTCTTATATATTTTATATGAGAGTTTGATCCTGGCTCAGGATGAACGCCGGCGGTGTGCCTAATACATGCAAGTCGTACGCACTGGCCCAACTGATTGATGGTGCTTGCACCTAATTGACGATGGATCACCAGTGAGTGGCGGACGGGTGAGTAACACGTAGGTAACCTGCCCCGGAGCGGGGGATAACATTTGGAAACAGATGCTAATACCGCATAACAACAAAAGCCACATGGCTTTTGTTTGAAAGATGGCTTTGGCTATCACTCTGGGATGGACCTGCGGTGCATTAGCTAGTTGGTAAGGTAACGGCTTACCAAGGCGATGATGCATAGCCGAGTTGAGAGACTGATCGGCCACAATGGAACTGAGACACGGTCCATACTCCTACGGGAGGCAGCAGTAGGGAATCTTCCACAATGGGCGCAAGCCTGATGGAGCAACACCGCGTGAGTGAAGAAGGGTTTCGGCTCGTAAAGCTCTGTTGTTGGAGAAGAATGTGCGTGAGAGTAACTGTTCACGCAGTGACGGTATCCAACCAGAAAGTCACGGCTAACTACGTGCCAGCAGCCGCGGTAATACGTAGGTGGCAAGCGTTATCCGGATTTATTGGGCGTAAAGCGAGCGCAGGCGGTTGCTTAGGTCTGATGTGAAAGCCTTCGGCTTAACCGAAGAAGTGCATCGGAAACCGGGCGACTTGAGTGCAGAAGAGGACAGTGGAACTCCATGTGTAGCGGTGGAATGCGTAGATATATGGAAGAACACCAGTGGCGAAGGCGGCTGTCTGGTCTGTAACTGACGCTGAGGCTCGAAAGCATGGGTAGCGAACAGGATTAGATACCCTGGTAGTCCATGCCGTAAACGATGAGTGCTAGGTGTTGGAGGGTTTCCGCCCTTCAGTGCCGGAGCTAACGCATTAAGCACTCCGCCTGGGGAGTACGACCGCAAGGTTGAAACTCAAAGGAATTGACGGGGGCCCGCACAAGCGGTGGAGCATGTGGTTTAATTCGAAGCTACGCGAAGAACCTTACCAGGTCTTGACATCTTGCGCTAACCTTAGAGATAAGGCGTTCCCTTCGGGGACGCAATGACAGGTGGTGCATGGTCGTCGTCAGCTCGTGTCGTGAGATGTTGGGTTAAGTCCCGCAACGAGCGCAACCCTTGTTACTAGTTGCCAGCATTAAGTTGGGCACTCTAGTGAGACTGCCGGTGACAAACCGGAGGAAGGTGGGGACGACGTCAGATCATCATGCCCCTTATGACCTGGGCTACACACGTGCTACAATGGACGGTACAACGAGTCGCAAGCTCGCGAGAGTAAGCTAATCTCTTAAAGCCGTTCTCAGTTCGGACTGTAGGCTGCAACTCGCCTACACGAAGTCGGAATCGCTAGTAATCGCGGATCAGCATGCCGCGGTGAATACGTTCCCGGGCCTTGTACACACCGCCCGTCACACCATGGGAGTTTGTAACGCCCAAAGTCGGTGGCCTAACCTTTATGGAGGGAGCCGCCTAAGGCGGGACAGATGACTGGGGTGAAGTCGTAACAAGGTAGCCGTAGGAGAACCTGCGGCTGGATCACCTCCTTTCTAAGGAATAAAACGGAACCTACACATCGAAGAAACTTTGTTTAGTTTTGAGAGGTTTACCTCTTAAAACTTTAACCTATAAGACGCTTATTTGGGCCTATAGCT